>QZKK01000019.1 GCA_003599475.1 Desulfobacteraceae bacterium | reverse complement strand
GTACGGGGAAGGATCGATCCCCTGATCAGCTTCGACGGTCCGCCGGAATACCAGAACCGCCAGCGCCCCTTCAAGGACAGAAGCGGCTCCTATGATGCGGTTTGTGCCAAGGTGCAAAAACTGCGGTCGGTTTTTCCCGGACTTTTGGTAGGGCCACGGTCTGGGGCGATGACGACCCCTTCCGGATCGAGGAGGGGATGGAGGAAAATTCTTGACTCTTCAATTTTTATGCCTTATTAGATATCATTTCAGGCTAATGATGCTTAATAGGGTATTACAACATGGCGTATTCAATTTTGGAGCTGACAGGAAGGTTAAGAGCGGCCCGTGAAAAAAAAGGATTGTCTCAGCGGGCATTCTCCAGATCGATTGGAATGCCTCAAAGCCGGCTGTCCCGAATCGAAAACGGCATCATCGATCTGCAAATTTCCAACCTGCTGGAACTCGCAAGGGCATTGGACCTTGAGGTCATGCTCATCCCCCGCCAGGCGGTGCCGCTGGTAGACGGCCTGATCCGGCAAACAGACAGCGCTTCGGTTTCAACGGAAGCAGCCCCCTTGTATCGTCTCGACGATGAGCAGGAAGAAGAAGAAGAAGATGGCTGAGCCTATATTGCGGGTTCTTTTGCACCAGAGGCCGATCGGGACATTGACCCTGCTCGCGGGAGACCAGACCGTGTTCGCATTTGACGAAAGCTATATTAAGGATAAGCTGCGACCGACGCTTAGCCTTTCGTTTAAAGCGCCCATGGGAGAGCTTATCACCGATATCAAACCGACCAGAGCCCGGGTTCCGCACTTTTTTGCCAACCTTTTACCCGAAGGTCCGCTGCGGGCCTATCTGGCAAAAAGAGCGGGAGTCAAGGACAGCCGGGAATTCTTTTTGCTCCGGGTGCTGGGTCGGGACTTGCCGGGTGCCGTCAAGATACAGGAGTCCGAGGGTGGCGTTGCTTCGGCTAAGGAGGGTAAGAACGAAGAAGCGATGAATCGTCGTAAAGGTGCGCTTCATTTTTCTCTCGCCGGGGTTCAGCTCAAATTTTCGGCAGTGAGGGAAGCGGCAGGCGGATTGACCATACCGACGGAAGGCAGCGGCGGTTCATGGATCGTGAAATTGCCGTCTACCTCCTTTGAAGCCGTTCCGGAGAATGAATTTGCCATGATGGGTCTTGCGGCCGAAGTGGGTATCGATGTTCCGGAAAACACCCTCATCCCAATCGGAGATATATCGGGCCTGCCTGATGATATTCGGGGAATGAAGGGGGACGCATTTGCGATAAAACGCTTTGATCGGACCGAGACCGGCGCAGCCGTTCATATCGAGGATTTCGCACAGGTATTCGGCGTCTATCCGGAAAAAAAGTATGAAAAGGCAAATTATCGGAATCTTGCGCAAGTCATCCTGGCAGAGTCAGGGCAGGAAGATATCGCCGAATTCATCCGGAGGCTGGTTTTCAATACGCTGATCGGAAATGCCGACATGCACCTCAAAAACTGGTCGTTGATATATCCGAACCGCCGGCAGGCCGCTTTGGCGCCGGCCTATGATTTTGTGTCCACCATCCCCTATATCAATGATGCGAGCACCGCCCTGAAGATGGGGAAAAGCAAAAAGATGGCAGAACTTTCCCGGGACATGCTATCGCGGTTTGCAGCCAAAGCAAGGCTTGCGGAAAAACCGGTTCTTGAAACCGCAGAGAATACGGTAGGGCGCTTAATGACGGCATGGAAAAATGGGGAGTATCTGGACGATCTGCCTTTCATCAGGGATGCGATTCAGGCGCACTTGAAAACAATCCGGCTGGTGACTGAAATAGGCAGAGAATCATCTTGATCGGATGGTGAACAGTC
This sequence comes from Desulfobacteraceae bacterium, assembly GCA_003599475.1. The sequence continues at coordinate 12,370 of QZKK01000019.1, read as the reverse complement.
CGGCCGCCCACATTGTTGCGATTTAAAAGCCGACAAAGATCACAAAGGGTTTATACTAAGAAAATTTTTCTTCGTGCCCTTCGTGCCTCGGTGGCAGAAATTGCAGTATTGGAGATAACCGCACAGATTCAAGAAAGGAGAAGCACCGTGGAAAAGGAAGATCAAAAGAAGAACTTTGGGAAGGTCGTTGCAAAGACATGGGCGGACGAGGGCTACAAACAGAGGCTCAAGTCCGATCCGGCGGCGGTGCTCAAAGAGGAAGGAGTTGAGATACCCCACGGTGTGGAAGTTCGAGTCGTGGAGAACACAGAGAAGGTGTTCCACATGGTCCTGCCGCACAAGCCAGCCAGCGACGGGCTCACAGATGAGCAATTGGATGGGTTAGCTGGAGGAAGCAGTGTGCCATTGATCAGTGGCGACGGTACTGGCGGCTTCTTTTGAGTTGTTAAAGAAGGTGCAAGTGTAACCATTCTGCCTGTCCAGGAGTCGGCGAGTGAATTGCGATCAGGAGGTGTTGATGGCACCCGCTCGGTCGGAGACCGGCGGCTGCCTCACCTCTGCGGAAGAGGAAATCCGCTGATTCGCAATTGTTTGAGGACGAAAACCAGGTAGTGTTTGAAACCTCCTTTGCGGGACACCAGCCCACAGAGTCCGTCCCGCAGCCGGCGGGTCCAGCGGGTAACCGTTAACAATTAGCAATTCACAATTAACCATTCACAATTGATTTTTGTTCTTAATGTTCAGGTGGAGTCAAATGTGGCATCCGTGCTTCTGTAATCGACAAAATTGTTAATTGTGAATCGTTAATTGTTAATTGAGGATTTTGATCATCAAACCTTCTTTATCATGATGCAGGAGAAATCATGTCGCAGCCTTACGTTCTTTCTTTTGTAAAAGAGGTTTCGGTCGATCATCCGGCGCCGGATCAGGTCGTTATCCAAACCCCCGATCGGCGATCCACCCTGAAGGGCCTCCCCCCGGGGCTTATCCGGGCAATCGATGTGCTTTCCTCGCATGGGGCTACCGAAGACGAGCTTGCCCGGCAGGCTTCAGAAATCGATGGAGAATCTGACCTTGCGCGACTCTACTACTATCTTTCGATCTTTGCCAGGCGCCGGATGATCCAATACGGCGTTTCCTGCGATGGGAAGCCGCTGGCAACCCTTTCTCCTATCTCCGCCGGCTTTCAATTCAACCCCGGGCCGTTCGATCCGCAAGCCCGAATTGCGCTTTCCAGGTTTGCCTATCTGCACCGGGAAAACGAGGATCTGGTCCTGGAGTCACCGCTGTCCCACGGGAAAATCACCCTGCATGGATGGAGGGGGGCTGCCCTTGCCGCGGAGCTGGCAAGAGCGCAAACCTTTGCTTCCTTGTGCGAGCTTCTGCAGGAAATCCCCCGCGATGCCATAGAGCTTTTTCTTCGCATGCTGCTTGCAGGAGGCTTTCTCACCGAGGCCAAACCCGAGGATCCCTATCACGGAGAGACCCGAACTCTTGTCCAGTGGGATTTTCACGATCTGCTTTTTCATGCCAGAAGCCGTCTGGGGCGGCATGCCAACCGGTTCGGCGGTACCTATCGCTTCATCGGAAAGATCGATCCCCTGCCGGCGGTAAAGTGAAATGAATGCCCAATCATCTCCATCTCAGGCCCAAATGCGAGAGCATGTTTTGTGCCATTTGCTCTGCTTAAGGAGGCAGACGGCGGTGCAACTTTCCATTGACATGCAAGAGGAATCTACTTTAAACCTTTAAAGCTTGTCTTCTCGAAATGAAAACGATATCGGCAGGCCGCTCGAGGTGCGGCAATGTTTTTGACCCGGAAAATATCGGTTTAAGATGACGGAAACGGCTATGCCGAGAGCAAACAGGCACACTAGACCAAGGTTCCCTTACATACCGGGTGGTTCCGGCATTCTTTCAAGCCATCTGCTAAATAAAACATCTTCGAAGATATATCCTTCCTGCTCTTTCCTCAGGATGCCTTTCGTACGCAGCGCACTCAGGCTCTTGGCAGCGTTTGAAGCCGATTCCAGCCGGAAACGCTGAATCGTCTCCTTGGATGTGAGAAGACGGCCTTTCGTAAATGCAGCCGCCTTCAATGTCTTTCGCTGATGCAACGTGAGACCTTCCCAGATGGTAAGATAGGCAGGTTCCTGCCCCCGGAGAATCAATGACAGCGCTTCCTCCACATGATTCTGCTCCAATCGCGGCAGATGCTGAAAATGGTCCCACAGATAAAAGGAGAGAAGCTGAACATAATGAGGCACGTTTTCGGATTCCACGATGATCCTCTCCAGCGCCTGAGTGGAAATATCCTTTTCTGAAGCGATGAACTTTGACCTTATAAAATCTTTAAAGTCTTCTTCCGGAATCTTATTCAGGTTCATCAGTGTCCCCATCTGGTAGAAGGGACGTCCTTTCTGGACTCAAAGACAAGGATCGGAAACGGGCTCCGGATGGTTTTTATAAATCTTGACATCGGGCATGCTGCTTGCATATATTGCGGTGAAAAAATGATACGCTGTTTATCGACCGGCCATTCAAGAGCCCGTCTCGAGCAAAAGGATCATCGTCTTGGCTGACCAGATTTTCCGCAAGGCATCCCTTGAAAGGCTTTCCTCCCCGGAGCAGCTCGACCAGCTCATGCAGGTCACAAAACCCCTCAAGTGGCTCTCCCTTCTGGCTTGCTTCATCATCATCGGGGTTGCCGCGTGCTGGGGCTGGTGGGGAGAGATCTTCACGAAGGTTCACGGGCAGGGGATCCTTATGACGAGCGGCTCCGTCTACGATGTGGTGTCTCTGGGGGCAGGACGGGTGGAAGATCTCAATGTCGAGGCGGGCGATACGGTGCGGGCGGGTCAGGTCCTGGCCGTTCTCGCCCAGCCGGAGCTGGAGCAGCAGATCCAGGAGGTGAAAGAGGAGCTTAAAAACCTCAATGCCGAACGGAACCTCGTCCGATCGCTTGATCTAAAGACGATCGACCTGAAAAAAAAATACCTCGCCGAGAAGCGGAGGGCTTTGGAAGAATCGATCGGGTTCAACGAACAACGGGCGAAGTTTCTGGCGAAGCAGGCGGAGAACATCAAGGGGCTGATCGAAAAAAAAATCCTCACTCCGATCCAGTACGAGGAGGCGGTCAAAGAGCAAAACAATACGCTGCACGAGGTCATGAAGCTAAAGAGCGAGCTTAAAAATCTCTCGGCCCAGGAGACGGAGCTTGACTCCCAGCGGGAAAAGGATTTGATCACGGTCGAATACCGGATCTCCCAGTCGAAGGAAAAGCTCAAGGCACTCCGGGAAAAATTCGATCTCCAGAGCCGAGTCGTAAGCCCTCATGCCGGAAGGGTCCTCGAGATCTTCAAGGATGCCGGAAAGGTGATCGGGATCGGAGAGCCTCTGCTGAGCCTCGAGATCGGCCACGAGGGAAGCGATCCCCCTTCCTGCGTGCTCTACTTTCCGTCTGTGGAAGGAAAAAAGCTCCGGACGGGCATGAGCGTCCATGTCTCCCCTTCAGTGGTGAAAAAGGAGACCTACGGCTATGTGCTCGCAGAGATCTCCGAGGTTTCGAGCTTTCCGGCCTCTTCCAAGGGGATGATGCGGGTCCTGCAGAACGAGGACCTGGTCCGAAGCCTTGCCATGGGGGGGGCTCCCATCATGGCGAAGGCAAAGCTTCTCTCCGATACCAATACCTTCAGCGGATACAGGTGGTCCTCCGGACAAGGGCCGCCGCTCAAGATCCAGAGCGGAAACCTGTGCGCGGCAAGCGTGGTGGTAGACAGGCAGCGGCCCATCGAACTGGTCTTACCGTATCTGAAAAGGCATATCCTGGGCGTCGGCGAAGAGTATGGCCGGAACTAGAGGCAAGCCGAAAGAGGTGCGGCACCGCGGAAGGCGCGTCAAGACGCCAACCGTACTCCAGATGGAGGCCGTCGAGTGCGGGGCCGCGGCCCTCGGGATCGTTCTCGGCTACTACGGACAGTTCGTTCCCCTGGAAAAACTCAGGGAGGAGTGCGGCGTCTCGAGAGACGGAAGCAAGGCGAGCAACCTCTTAAAGGCAGCCCGCAAGCACGGCATGGTCGCAAAGGGGTATCGAAAGGAACCCGACGAGCTAAATACCCTGCCCTTCCCGCTCATTCTGTTCTGGAACTTCAACCACTTCATCGTCCTCGAAGGGATCCGGGGGAAAAAGGTCTATCTCAACGATCCCGCATCCGGTCCCCGGAGGGTGACCCGCGAAGAGCTGGATGTGTGCTTTACGGGGGTTGCCCTTGCCATCGAACCCGGCCCCGAATTCGAGAAAGGGGGCGTCCGGCCGGGTGTCTTCAAGGCCCTTAAGGGGCGGCTCCGGACCGTGAGGACCGCTTTGGCCTTTGCCGTGCTGGCCGGGTTGGCACTCGTGATTCCCGGCCTTGTCATCCCCGTTTTTTCGAAGGTTTTCGTAGACGATATCCTTGTCGCCGGAAAGAGAGACTGGTTCAAACCCCTTCTGCTCGGCATGGCGCTGACCCTTCTCCTCCATGGATTTCTCACCTGGCTCCAGCAGAACGCACTCCTCCGGCAGCAGGTGAAGCTTGCAGTCACTTCCTCCGCCGCTTTTCTCCATCATGTTCTGAGACTTCCCTACGTCTTTTTCACCCAGCGCTATGCGGGGGAGATCGGGTCCCGAGTGGCGATCAATGACCGGGTTGCGGTTCTGCTCTCCGGGGAGCTTGCCGATACGTTCCTTAAGCTTTTGACCATCTGCTTCTTCTCGGTTCTCATGTTCTCCTACGATCCGATGCTCACCCTCCTTGGCATTCTCATGGCGAGCCTGAACTTTCTCGTTCTGACCTATGTCTCCCGCAGGCGGACGGACCTAAACCAGAGGCTTCTCCAGGAAACAGGAAAGCTCGTCGGTACGGCCATGGGCGGCCTCAGACTGATCGATACCATCAAGGCCACAGGCTCCGAAGGAGATTTTTTTTCCCGGTGGTCCGGATACCAGGCAAAGATGGTCAATGCCCAGCAGGATCTCTCCTGGTGGACCAACATGGTTACCCCCTTTCCCATGTTTCTCAACATGATCAACGCAGCCGTGATCCTGGGGGTCGGAGGGTTTCGGATCATGGACGGCCACATGACCATGGGAATGCTCGTGGCCTTCCAGAGCCTCATGCTCGGCTTCATGACCCCGGTCATGCAGCTTGTAAACCTGGGGGCAAGCTTCCAGGAGGCGATAGGGAACATGAACCGGTTGGATGATGTGATGTGCTACCAACAGGACAGGCCGTATCTGACCGGGGATGAGCCGCCCGATACCGAGAAAGGGCAGGTCCAGTTGAGCGGCTGCCTCGAGATCCGGGGCCTCACTTTCGGATACAGCCGGCTCGAGCCTCCGCTCATCGAAGGCCTCGACCTCGCGGTTCCGCCCGGGGCCAGGGTCGCCATGGTGGGGGGATCGGGTTCGGGAAAGTCCACGATCGCAAGGCTTATGTGCGGCCTCTTCGAGCCCTGGGAGGGAGAGATCCTGTTCGACGGAAGCCGAAGGGGTGAGGTTCCCCGGAAGATCATGCAGAATTCCTTTGCCTACGTGGATCAGGACATCCTTCTGTTCGAGGGCTCGGTGCGCGAAAACCTCACCCTGTGGAATTCGAAGATCCCCGATGCCGACATCGCGCGTGCATGCAGGGATGCCTGCATCCACGAGGATATCGCGACAAGGATGAACGGATACGACAGCGCGGTCGACGAAGGGGGGAGCAATTTCAGCGGAGGGCAGCGGCAGCGGCTGGAGATCGCACGGGCGCTGGTTGCAAATCCCTCCATCCTCGTGCTGGACGAGGCGACCAGCGCGCTCGACCCCGAGATCGAAAAGCGCATCGACGAAAACCTCAGACGCAGGGGCTGCACCTGCATCATCATCGCCCACCGGCTGAGCACGATCCGCGACTGCGACGAGATCATCGTGCTCGACAGGGGAAAGGTCGCAGAACGGGGCCTGCACGAGGAGCTGATCGAAAGAGACGGGCTGTACAAGGGGCTGATCGAGAGCTAAGTGCATATCTCTATTAACGATTAATTGTAGATTGTTATTAACAGTCTCATAATTGTCCACACTCTGTCATTCCGGCGGAGGCCGGAATCCAGTCTGTTTTTCTGGATGCCGGATCGGGTCCGGCATGACGAAACGATAAGATTATTACGAGACAGTTAATAATTGTTGATTTTTAGTTGTGGAGCCACCGGTGAAACTACAGGAGATCTTCGAGCGGCAGGGAGAGGTTCGACAGGTCAGCGGAAACACCCCTGTCCTTCTTCAGGGCAAGGCGAACGTCTGGTTCGTCCTCTCCGGACAGCTCGAGGTATTCGCTGTGCAGCTCGAAGGTGAGCGGCTCGTCGGCCCGAAGAAACATTTCTTTGCGGCACGGCAGGGAGAGCTTCTCTTCGGCATGGACCTCGAGTCCTGGGGGTTCGGCCAGGGATTCCAGGCGGTCGGTTTTCCGGGGACACGGATGGCAAGGCTCGACCTTTCGCACCTGATCGCCCTCGGAGCAAACCCGGACTGCAGGGAGGAGCTCGCACGGGTTCTGAATGGATGGGTGAACGGCCTCTCCGAAGGGCTCACTGCTGACATCGTTCCGCGGCCCCGGGCGGATGTGCTTCTCGAGCCCCGGGAGGGGGTCTCTCTCAAGGGGGATCGGATCGCTTTTCCGGCCGGGGAGGTTCTCTGGATCGGCCCCCGGAGCGGAAGCGCCCTTTTCGTGAGCATGGAGGAGGTCTCCGCAGACGGGCAAGACGGTTTTTTCCCCCTCTGCCCGAAGAGCTGGCTGCGCAATATCGGCGAGTCGGTCATCGATGTCATCCGCACCGAAGAAGCCCTATCCTGTGGAATCGTCTGGCACTCCCTCGAGCGTTTCCATGCGCTGATCTTTCAGATCCTGTTGTTCAACATGAGGTTTGAGGCCGTCGACCGCTACAACCTCATGGAGGAAAAGGCGGAGATGGACAGGGCGGCGAAAGAGCAGGGCCTTGCCGAGCTCGCCTGCATCCTGGACAAGCGTATGCCCCCGATTCCTGCCTGCAGATTCGATGACCCTCTCCTTGCCGCCTGCGGGCTTGTGGGTCAGAGACTGGGAGTTTTCTTGAGGGAGCCGCCCAGGGCAAAAAGGCCGGAAGAGAAGGCATCCTATACCCTCGAGGATGCGGCAAGGATCTGGGGCGTCCATTTCCGCAGGGTCGCCCTGCGGGACGAATGGTGGAGGCGCGACAACGGGCCGCTGGTCGCTTTTCTGGAGAAGGAAAAGGATCCGGTCGCTCTTCTTCCCCTCTCCGGCAGCCGATACGAGAAGGTCGATCCGCAGACGGGAAGCCGGGAACGGATCACGGCAAAATCGGCTCGGGAGCTGGCGCCGTTTGCCTACACCCTGTACCGCCATTTTCCGGATAAAAAACTCTCCGGACGCGACATCCTGTGCTTCGGTCTCGCGGGGAGCGCAAGGAGCCTGATCTGGGTTCTTCTGCTGGGGGGGGCGATCGGGCTTTCGAGCCTGATCGTTCCCATTGCAACCGGCTTCATCTTCAGCGACATCATTCCGGGTGCGGAACGGATCCGCCTGATCCAGCTTGTCCTGATCCTCGCCTGTTTCGCTTTCACCACTTTTCTTTTTGAAATCACCCGCAACATGGTTTTGCTCGGGATCGAAAGCCGGATGGGCTACTGGGTGGAGTCCGCTCTCTGGGACCGCATCCTGCGGCTTCCCACAACTTTTTTCCGCAGATTCACGGCGGGAAACCTTGCCCTTCGGGGCATGGGCTTCAGCATGATCCGGCAGATGATCACCGGTGCAGTCGTCACGGGCATGATCGGAAGCCTCTTTTCCCTTTTCAACTACGCCCTTCTCTTCTACTACCATGCAAAGCTTGCGCTTGTCGCCACGATACCGCTGCTGCTTTTCTTTACGCTCATGGCAGCGATCGTCTCGTTCCAGCTGAAATTTTTCCGCCGGATGGCCGATACCGCTGGAACGATCTCCGGCTATGTCTTCCAGTTTCTCAACGCCATCGCGAAGCTTCGGGTCTCGGGGTCCGAGGACCGGGCCTTTTCGATCTGGTCCAGGCATTTCCGCCGTCAAAAGGAGCTTGCCTACCAGGGGGGAATCGGAGAAAATGTGCTCAAGACGGCAAGCGCGATCCTGCCGCTGCTTTCCCTGATTCCGATTTTCTCCTGGCTCATCCTCTACGAGAAGGATGCGGTCATGGAGACCGGTGATTTCCTTGCCTTCATTGCGGCCTTTTCAAACCTCCAGGGCAGTCTCTTCCAGATCGTTATCATGCTCAACATGGTGATCATAGCCGTACCCTTCTACGAGAGGATTCAGCCGATCCTCGAGTGCGTTCCGGAAGTCGATGCCGTAAAGAGCGACCCGGGCGAGCTGAACGGAAAAATCGAGCTCTGCAATATCTTGTTTCGCTATTCCAGGGAAGGCCCGCTTGTCCTCAAGGGTGTTTCCCTGAGAGTAGAGCCGGGAGAGTTCGTGGCGGTGGTGGGTCCGTCCGGCTCGGGGAAATCGACGCTGATCCGGCTTCTGCTCGGTTTCGAAAAACCGGATTCAGGAACCATCTACTTCGACGATCAGGATCTTTCCGATCTGGATGTGACCCGGGTGCGCCAGAACCTCGGCGTGGTCCTACAGGGCGGAAACATCATGCCGGGGGATATTTTCACGAACATCGTGGGGAATCGCCCCCTGACCCAGGACCATGCCTGGGAGGCGGCCCGCATGGCCGGACTCGATGAGGATATCAAGCAGATGCCCATGGGGATGCATACGGTAGTTATGGAGGGCGGGTCCACCTTGTCCGGTGGGCAGCGGCAGCGCCTGATGATCGCAAGATCGATCGTAAACCGGCCCCGCATCCTGATTTTCGACGAGGCGACCAGCGCTCTGGACAACCGGACCCAGGCGACCGTGAGCAGCAGTCTGAAGAGGCTCAAGGCAAGCCGCATCGTGATCGCACACAGGCTCTCGACGATTCTGGATGCGGACCGCATCTACGTCCTGGATGCCGGAGAGATCGCCGAGCAGGGGACCTATGAGGATCTGATGGCAAGAGGGGGTACGTTCGAGAAATTGGCAAGACGCCAGATCGTCTGAGGAAATCTCCCGTGCAGCTCGTCTCGGGAAGCCGTCGTGTAGGAAAAACCTCCACACCCACGGCAAATTCCTGACGCCTCACAATCGGCATGGATCGAATCCCGGGCTCCATCGGCCCCCATCCCCAGGGAAAAATGAATCGTTGTCGACTGTCTTCCGGTTCTTCTTTATTGAATTAATTCATCCTCTTTCCGAGTCGATTCCCTTCATTAACTTCAGCTTCGAGCTTTGAGCTCATTCCAGTGGTCTGGTTCTTGCTTCCAACATTGAGTAACCCCACCGTCAAGATCCGATCATGGAGGTTTCGGTGCAAAAAGAATTTACGAAATTGGTCCAGCCGTTGACTGCACCCGAGCGGTGGTTTTCCCGCTCCGGTGGACGCGTGATGCACAATCTCGTCCGAGCCACTCGAAATATTTCCAATTTTGCGAAAACGAAGATCGAGATCAAGATCTCCCTCGGTTACCTGCCCCTTGTACTTGCGGTAATCTTCATATCGATTACCGCCATGACCAACCTCAAGGCTGTAAACGTTCTAAACAGGGAAATCGTCGAAAATGACATGGTCCTGCTGGATGCCGCCAACAAGATGGCCGATCACATCCTCTCACAGGAATCCTATGGACGAAGGTATACGATTTTAAAGAGTCCGGACATGCTCGCCCTCTTCCATAAGCACAGCCGGGAATTCAAAATCCAGTTGCGTCGGGTCCAGACGCTTCCGAATCCCAACGGGGACACGGCACGCAACATCCAGCGTCTGCATGAAGAGTTCAATCACCTGTACCGGGGAGTTCTGGATGGATTCGACGAGTCGCCCACAGACTTTGTAGAAAGTGACAGCGACCGGATCCGGATCAAGTTGAACGAACTGATGGGGTATATCCGGCAGCTCGAAATATCGGCAAAGGCCGATCAGCAATCGAAGATGATCCAATCGGACAGTATCAGCCGGAAGACCTTCCGCACCACAGCCGTACTGCTCTGTTTCGGTATTCTCTTCGGAATCGGAACCGCTTTTTATATTGCTCGTGGAATTCTGCACAGCGTCCAGATGTTGAAGATCGCCACCCGGGAAATATCCCAAGGTCGGTTCGATCATGTTCTCGAGGTAAACGGGCAGGACGAGCTCGGGGATCTGGCAAAGGACTTTTCTGAAATGACCCGGAGGCTCGCAAGGCTGGAGGAGATGTCGCTCGATTCGAATCCCCTTACGCGCCTTCCCGGAGGACTCACGATTGAAAATATCCTGGAAAAGCGGATCGAAGACCGGCGTCAGGTGGCCTTCTGCCTCCTTGACCTGGACAACTTCAAGGCCTTCAACGATCGATACGGATATGCCCGCGGAAACGAAGTAATCCGGACGGCTGCCGAAATCATCAAGGACGCCGCCTCCGAATTCGGTGCCGAGGACGATTTCGTCGGTCATATCGGCGGAGACGATTTCGCCGTCATCACCCGACCGGAAGCATACGCCAGGATTTGCGATCAGATCATCCGAAAATTCGATCGCACAATCCCGGATTTTTATGATGCAGAGGACAGAGCGAACCGATGCATTCTTTCCAAATCGAGGAAAGGGGAACCCACGCGCTTTCCGCTGATGACCGTTTCCATCGCGGTTGTGGTAAACGATCAGAGACCGGAGCTGAATCCGATTCAAATGGGTGAAATCGCCGCAGAACTGAAAAGCAAGGCCAAAACCATGCCCGGCAGCGTTGTCGTCCGGGACCGAAGGGTCGGGCTAAAAGCGGAGGCGGTTGAGGATTCATGCGCGTGATACCGCCTCCGCCCCGGGAAATTACTCCGGCATTTTGAAGTTTCCCGCCTCACCGGCTGCAGGAAGCGCCGAGGCCGTCTCGAGCCTATCCTTCGCTTCCATATTGCAGATATTGCATTTTGCCATAGATACTTTCATCCGTCTAAATAAGTGAATCAATCGGGTGCCTTGCCTTCATTGTAGCCTTCTTTGAATTCGCCGGCGCCTTGTTCGACTTCTTCGGCGACCTCACCGGTTCCCCTTCCGATCGTCTGGCATCCGTAAATCGAGGTGAGCGCGATGGATCCTGCAACCATCAATGTAACAAATCTCTTTAGCATAAAGATCCTCCTTTCAATTTCGAAATGATTCTCCCGGATGATCGAAACGATTTCGAGGGCACACCCGGTTAAGTAAAGGTAAGAACCTGTAAAATTTAAAAAATGGGCAAAATACCTTATTTGCCGGACAAAAATGGAGCATTCCACAGGAAAGGGAACTCACCTTCATCCGCTGCACGCGGGTCGAGGGTCTAAAGGGGGAGGCGCAACCCGCAACTCACTTTCGGGTTTGACGCATACGCGATGGATGGACTATAGTTCTATGCTCATGCGCCGAACCGATTGAGAGCAGAAGCATCGAACCAAACAGATCGGCCGGCCGAATTCAGTGGAATGACGATATGGAGGGATAACCGACGAGTCGAGATGCAATATAAACACCTGCGGATCAATGGCATTCTTTTTGACTTCAATTGTTTGACCAAAGCCGGAGAGTTCGGCTTTTCAGCCCTTAAAAAAGCGATCGCCTGCCCGGCGGATCAGTCGATTTTGCATTATATCGAGAGGCTTTCCGACCCTATCCAGAAGAAAACTGCGCTCACCGAACTGGATCGATGGGAATCATCGGCCGCCGCCGCCGCAGAACCCACGGAGGGGGCGGAGGCGCTCATTTCCTACCTTCGATCGAAAAACATCCGTTTCGGCGCTTTCACACCCAACCGCCGGAGTTTCATCGGGCAAGCCCTCGTTCGCTTCAAAAACCTGGATCCCTCCGATTTCGAAATCATCCTGAGCCGCGACGAAACGGGAAGGTTCGGATTCCATCCGGATTGCATCCTCCAGGCATCGGAATTGATGAGCGTTCCGATCGATGAAATCGCATTCGTTTCTGATTCCATCACCGATATCGAGGCTGCCGGGTCGGCAGGTGCAACCACGATCTTTCTAAACGACTGTCTCGAACGGAGGGAAGAAATCGCATGCGGCTATCGAATTTCAGAATTGAACGAGCTTAAAAACATCATTCGAATGGCCGCGCCGCTTCCTGCAGGCAAATTCCCCAATGACCTTCTGGAACAGTTTTTCGGCGAATTTCGCCTGGAAGACCCGTCTGTTTTGATTCACCCGGGAGTCGGCGAGGATACGGCCGCGGTGGATATCGAGAGGGAACAGGTCCTGGTGCTGAAATCGGATCC
>QZKK01000047.1 GCA_003599475.1 Desulfobacteraceae bacterium | reverse complement strand
AAGCAGACCTTTAAATTCTCTGCGCCTCTGCACGAAGCATGAAAATTCCTCTACGATCGAGTCACTCTTCTTTGCGCTTTGAGCTTTGAGCTTTGAACTTTCAGCTTTTTACATGTCTTCCGCAATCGAGACAGTCCGGTCCGCCAGCATGTGCACATAGCTTCCCATCTCGTTATCGTACCACCCGTAGACAACTGCCTGCGTTACCGGGACCCGGATGACGCTTTCTTTCGACATCTCCGTGCACATCCGGCTCAGGCCCGGGACGTTCGCCAGATCGATTCTCACTTCTCCTGTTCTCCGATGGGTTTCATGCCCTTCGATGATTGCAGCGGCCTTGGGAAAGCCGATGATATCGGAGGAGACGTTCTGTTTGTCCGTGTAGTGGAGATAGCCGTAAGGGTCCTCCTCGGCAGCCTTTCTGTAAATGTCGTTGATGACATTCCGGCGGATCGGATTGCCTGCCATCTCCTCCTGAAGATTGACTACCAGAATGATCAAGGATCCTGTCGTAATCGGAACACGAACCGATTCTGCGATGAATCCGATCTCTTCCATCTCCGGAATCACCAGCCGCAACGCTTCGGCCGCCCCGGTAGAGGTCAGAATGAGGTTGTTCATGACACTGCGGTTTTTTCTCAAATCGGTCTTTCCTGCTGAAGGCAGGCGGTCTAAGACCTGCTGCGAACCGGTCGACGCGTGGATGGTGGCCATAGAGGCCGAAAGGATCTTTTTAGAACCGAAAAATTGGATCAGAGGCTTCATCATGTGTGCAAGGCAGGTGGTCGTACAGGAGGCATTCGAAACGATCCTGTGAACACGGGGGTCGTACCTGTCGGTATTTACGCCCATGACCGTCGTAACCGCATCTTCGGGCATCGGCTTTCCCTTGTCCTTGATTTTAAATGGTGCAGAGATAATGACTTTATTTGCACCGGATTCGAGATGGCCTCGAACGGAGCCTCCGGGGTGAGTTGCCGGAAGAGATGGATCCAGAAACATGCCGGTCGTATCGACCACCAGGGATACATCTTCGCCAGCCCAGCCGATCTCTTTGGGATTTCGGTGCGACCTCAGAAACTTGACCGGCATTCCGTCGACCCGCAGGGTCCCCGCAGCTTCATCCATCTCGCCGATGGTCGCATTTCCCCGGTGGCCATAAAGAAATCCGCTCAATGATCCGTAGGTGGAATCCCTCTCGATATAGTGGGCGATATCTTCGATAGATGTGCCGACCTTGCGGCCGATGTTGACGACGATCCCATCGAAGTGCTTTCGTTCGATATGATTCCACAACGTGAGCTTTCCGATCCTTCCGAACCCATTGACGCCGAGCTTCATTTTCTCTTTACCCCCGTTTCCAAATGATTGACAGAGCCACCAATAGTGCCAGTGCCGCGACATCCAAGTGTGATACGCTGTTTAGTAACCTGATAACCGTCTCTAAGAAAGTAATGAGTACTTGCATGGAAACCTCCTCTTTCAGATGACAGAGTCTGTCCCCTTAATCTATACCCGGGAAGCCGCCTTCACCTTCACTTTCCCGAAGTAAACCGCACCCTGCTGCCCATCGATGCTGATCCAGTCCCCCGATTTCAGCATCTTTGCTCCCCAGCTGCATTCACTTAAGCGCTCATTGCAGAACAGGTCCGCGCAGCCGACAACGCAGGTCTTCTCCAGCCGATGAGCGATGACAGCGGCATGAGAGGTCAACCCGCCGCGGGCGGTAAGCAATCCATCGGAGGCGTGAATCTCCCGAATATCATCCGGTACAGTATCCGAGCGCACCAATATCAGAGGCATCTTCGAATCCTTTTGTCTCCATGCGCTGATCTCCTCGAGGTTGAAAACGATCCGGCCGCTCATGGCTCCCCCGCTGACACCGATCCCGTGGCCCAGCAGTTTCTTATCCCTTATTTTTTCAAGGTCGAAGGATAAATCCTCCTTGCGGCTCCGGATGGTCATATCCCGGGACTGCAGGATATAAAGATCCTTGACACTGGGACTCTCGAAGGTGAATTCGATCTCCTGCGGGCTCCAGCCTTTTCCATAGATCAATTCGTTGGCCCATGCCTTCAGAGCGCCGTAAATCTCTGAAAAATTCGTCTCCAGGGTGATATCGGTTTCCCTCATCTCGAAATCCTGTTGAATGATGGATACAGGCAGTGTACGAACCAGTCCCGAGACGACGTCCTCCCCCTGGTTTCCAATGGTAAAATCTCCCCACAGCCGCAGGTTGTCTCCCGACCATCGGGGATTGTGAGTAAAAATGACGCCTGAGCCGGACTGTTGTGAAATGTTGCCGTAGACCATCGTCTGAACGGTGACGGCGGTTCCCCAGTCATCGGATATTCCCATGATTTGACGGTAAGTTTTGGCTTTTGCCGACTCCCAGGAGTCCAATACTTTGCGGATGATCAAAAGGAGCTGCTCGAAAGGATCTTCTTCGATCGGGATGCCGGAATCGAGTATCAGTTTTTTATATTCCAGGGCCACCCTTTTCATCTGGTCTCCCGAGAAATTTTTCTTATAGGGAATTCCCAAACGTCTCTTGAAGTCGCTGATGATGGCGTCGAAGTCGTCCCGCTTCAGATCGAAAGACATCCCGTAGCACTGAAGAAAGCGGCGATAACTATCCCAGGCGAACCATTCGTTGCCGGTTCGGGAGAAGATCCCCTCGACGATCTCCTGATTGATGCCCACATCGAGAAAGGTATCCATCATTCCGGGCTGCGATATGGAAGATCCGCTCCGGACGGAAAAAAGAAGTGGATTGCTCGGATCGCCGAAACGAAACCCGCTTATTTCCTCAACCCCGGCGATTTGATGGGCGACCTGCTCCCTGAACTGCTGGATGGCCGGTGTATAGCTGTGGATGACTTCCCGGCACCGGAAAACCTCTGTCGTAACGATAAACCCGGGAGGTATGGGAAGTCCGAACTCCTTCAAGCGAACCAGGTTCAGCCCCTTGTTCCCTAAATGGATGATTCCGTAAACGCGGCGGTCCGCATCCTCTATGGCGGCCATCGCCCTTTCCGGGTCATAGAGCAGGAGCTGCTGAAGATGGACCTTCGATAATTTGTCGGACTGATAAAAGAGCGTGTTGAGAATGCGGGTTAAAAAGCGGTCAAGCTGCTGAAGCCCCAGCGACATGGCGATTCTTTCTCTGGAAAAAATCTCCGAAACGCGGTCTTCCAATTTTTCATGATCGAAATCGTTATCTTTTGGGAGATACTTCGGAAGAATATACGCATTCGGTATCTTCTGCAGGATTCTAGACAGATTCCGTTCGTGGACGTTGCTGAAATAGTCTGTAATGATCGTCTTTACGGCTCCTGCAAACCCCTTGAAAATATCCAGGTACTGAGTGAATGTAAACCCTCTCACCCGCAGGGAGTGGTTTAAAAAATCGAGCTGCCGTTCGATTTCAACGGATGTGATGCCGTCCAGCTTCAATGCCTTGTAAAACAACAGCAGGCGGTCATATACCTGGAAGAAGGTCGCCTTGGTGATCACGTTCAAGTCGATGTCCTGGATCAGTTCCTCGAAAAGAACATTGACCAGAGACTCCAGACGGAAGGTCAATCCGAGCGCATCGAATTTTACTTCGTGATAGCTCCCGTACATGGACGGAATATCCACGGTAAAATGCCTCTTTTTATAGATGTCTTCCCGGATATCGTAGGTCTTGGGCGATAGAATCAGGCTCTTTAGACCGCCTAGATAATCGAGCAGGCGATCGATCCTCTCTTTGAGGCCCGGCTCCGAAAGCGCACTTTTCAACTGATGGATATCCGGAAAGTAATCGGTGCGAATCTGGCAGAGCAACTGGTCGATTTCGAAGAAGTCGAGGTTGTACTTCTGATTGAGCAGCTTGTAGAAGGAAACGGCCAGAGTGGCCCGTTCAAGATCCCGCCTTCTCACACCGGAAACGTCCTCAAGGAGCGTCCTCAATTGGGTTTCCTTTAAAGCCAGCAGCCCTTTTGGTATGGCGACGCCCTTATTCCTTAAATGAGCGACGGCCCGGTGCATCCCGTCGACGTAAGGTCCGCCGGAATCGATCTGGTGATAAATGGCAGGGGGTACGAAAGGTTCGAGGATGGACTTGTCTCGGGCTTCCCAGAAGGTAAAAGCGGCTTCCATGAATCCGATGATCCGGTTGCTGCTTTCTACATGGCTCTGCTTGCGTAAAAAATGCACGAGAACATCCTTTCGGCTGCAAAGCTCGTCGATCCGGGTGGAGATATCCCTCAGTCTGCCCTCGGCTCCGATATCATTGAAATAGGTCGGAAAGAGCCGGGTGAGTTGCTTGACGAGGTTGTATACAGGACCGAAATCACTGTTCAAGAAGCGCGTGATGTCTCTTGGAAAAAGATCGGTATCCTTGATGAAGACTCCACACAGCGAGATATGGATGACAAGGGCGGAAATCAGCCGGGTGGAAAGCTTCGGGTTCAGCTCGATCAACTCCAGCCAGATACGGATGTTGAGAATATGCGCACGATTGACGCGGATCTGCCAGTCGTTTCCGATGCCGCCGATCATCGGCATCTGAAAACCGAGGTCGATCACCGAATCGATGAAAAAATTGATCAAATCTCCATTTTCCGTATCGTAGACGGCCTTTCCCATGTTCAGCACACAGTTCAGTGTCGCATCCGGAAACCTCCGAGTCTGATCGGTTAAAATGGAAAACGTCTTTCGTACCAGAAATTCGACATGCCGGGGCTCCTCGTGGCTGATCACCCAGGTAAGCGTTCTGTTGATATCCCGGAGCGCCTCCTCGTGGATCATGGATAATCCGGTGATATTCATGATCTGAAAGGTAAAAATCAGTTTCCATCGGTTCCCGCGATCTTCTGCTCCACCGGCGACGAAAAGCTTTTGCGGTATGCTGCGATACTGTTCGATGATGTCGCTGTATCCCGGAAGGCCGATCAGCTTGCCGATGGTGGCGATCGTGTCGGCCCCGCTGCCTTTCGAAAACTGCATCAGATGCTGTCGGTATTTAATGAGCTGCCGGTGGGAGATATCGTTAAAAATCGCGGCAAATCCTTCCTTCTCCGCATCGATTTCGGCCTCTTTTTCAAACCACTGCTGAGGGTCGGCCTGATCGAGCCAGTACGCATAGCTATGCTGATAGTACGCGATAAGGAGGAGGAGAAGGGCCTCGGATGCGGCAACGAATCCGGAACTCCTGGAGACGAGCAGGTCGGCGATTTTTTTGATCTGATAATAGCTCCGGATGAACAGAAAGAAACCCTCCGTGTCAAACGATTTGATCCGGAGAAATGCATGATTGAGAACGGAACCGAATCTTTCATCATTTGCGGAGGCTTCTTTTACGATCTTTTGCAGAAAGAGAAGAAGGTTGTCGACTGCATCCGCACGGACGAGCGGGTCTGATGAGTACCGAACCGCATCTGAGAATATATCGATATATAAAGCGGCGGCTTCGGGTCCCCTCGGATGATTTTTCAGAAGATGAAAATAGTTCAGCGAGTATCCCCGAGCTTCCTTGACGATAAATTGCCAGTTACGGTAAGGATGGGACAACTCCTTGAGAAACACGGTGAGTCCATCCATGAGCCCGTAATAACCGGACAACAGCTCCTGGAAAATCTCGTACTTCGGCTCGACCGCCACATCGACCCGAGATGTTGCCAGATTCACTTCAAGCGCCTTCGATTGGATCATAAAAGAAGCTCCGAATATCCGGAAAACTGGAAACTGGAATCATGAAAACAGGTTTAAACGCCGATCGCTGCTGATCTGAGGATAATTCAAATCGCGTGTATTTTCAATACGGCCGGGGTGTATTCGAGGTGTATTCGGCAATACTCGGTGAAAATGAAAATCGCGGGGATCCCGTCGGTTGCGGGGACTTCAGGATTGGGGTTGTTTGGCGAGGGCGATTAACCGATAGACGAGCAGGCTTGCCATCCATGCCGCATCTTCGGGAGAATGAATCTTTGCAATCGACCGGTCAAAGAGGATGTTCGCTTCCGGTGGAAATTCTTCGTCGCCTTCCCAGAGAATGAGTTGAATCGGGACCTTCGGGAGAATGAAAAATTCGATTCCGACGTCTCCATGAGCCGCTTTCTTTCCACCAAGATTTCCCGCAACTTTAGAAAGCCTGGAAGGGTTCCGGCCGAAGACGCTCTTCAGGGGATCGACTGCCCGCTTGATGAAAACCGAATGGTACAGAGAGGCACCCGGGATTTCCCGATATGGAATCCATTCACCGGTCGGGTTTCCGGCACCCGCCCCCAGAAGATAATGAAGGATCACGACCTGTTCCTGAAGCGGAATCTCCTTCGCGTCTTCGGATAAGTCTATGAAATTGCATGCGGGAAAATCGATTGAATAGAGCCGGTCTAAAAAAGGGACCCGGAACCCGGCAGAACCGGACGGCTCGAATCCGGATCTTTCGATCAATGCGTCGAACGATTCGATCTGGAGCTTTTCGATCGCGATCTCTCGGGCTTGAAGATAGTCATCGATGCGGGACATGAGAACTCCGAAGCGGGTGTTCAGGGGTTCAGTGTTCAGCGTTCAGGAAAGAAAGCGGGAATCCGGAATTCCCACGCGAGCCACTGGCTTCCGACTTTGGCCGGAGTGATGGTCAAGATGAAGCTTCCCGTTCAAGCCGCTTTGAAGGCCGGCGGCCTGGCTGAACACTGAACACTGAACTCTGAAACCTTAGATTTGCAGCCAGGAATCCGAGTACAGGGTTTTGCCGAGAATGACATTGGTCGTTTTGACGTAATCCTGCAGTTCCTTCGAGATGCTGCCCATATCCGGGGGGTTTCCCTCCATCGTATTTTGAACCGCCTCGACGATATCCGGGCGCTTCCCCCTGGCGATTTCGATCAGTTGGTCGTCGGTTGGATCGGCGATCACCGAGTACATCCCTTTCTTTTCGAGCATGATCATGTAGGTTTGATTCAGAATCGGGCGCAGGTGCGTAGGCGGGCCGTTTGAGATGTTGGAAAGGCCGCAGGTGCTCTTTGCGCCGGGGGCGATATCCTGAAGCATCCCCTGAAACTCCATCAGACTGATCGCCTGAGGCTGCTGGATATTGACCGGTGTTACGATCCCGTCCACCCAGATTCGATCGTTTTCGATGCCGGCTTCGTTGGCGGCATAAACCAGCTCCACGCAAAGCGCCGCGCGCTCGTTTTCGTCCCTGGGCAGGCCTTCGGGTCCCCACATCAGGGCGATAAAATCCGCGTTGTACTTGGCCGCCAGGGGAATCATCCGCTCGTACCGCTCCGGGCGGCACATGATCGAGTTGATCAGAGGTTTCCGGTTGCAGACCTTCAAGGCCGCTTCGATGGCATCGATGTTTGAGGTGTCCAGAGCCAGGGGAATATCGTCTACCACCTCCTGAACGACCTGCACCACCCACGGCATCAGCTCGTGACCCTCTTTCTTTGCAGGACCCAGATTGATGTCGATGTAATCCATCCCTTTTTCTTTTTGAAAGAGGGCTTCCTCCTGAATCGGCTTCGGGTCCCGGCTCTTGAACGCCTGTCCTATTTTTTTGGAAATGACATTTAAACTCTCACCGATTAATAACATATCGCCTCCCTTATTAAAATACGTTGCACGTTGCACGTTGAAGTCGTTGCACGTTGCGCGTCAGCCGCTAAACGATTTCAACGATTTCAACGTTCAACGATTTCAACGAGCTCCTACCGGGTCTTCAAAAACGCCGGGATGTGAGCCGCCTCGCGCGGCCCGACGGTGATCGCCCATCCCGGGAGTTCCTCTTCGATATCGCCGGCGATGGCAGCGGCATACCCGGGGATGATCAGCTGCTTGCTCTTGACCTTGTCTGCGATTCCGCTCTTTTTGACGAAAGCGCCCACGTCGTCGCCGCTGAATTTTCCTGCAGCCCAGGCCGTCATTACGGAAAGCCCTTCGGAATCCTTGATCAGCAGCCAGGTGGGAATCTTGCTCCCCTCGATTTCACCGGATACGATGAAGTAGGTGAGCGCAAAGTTTGTCGTAACCAACACGGGCGAGTTCTCGTCGGGATTGCCGATCTCGTAGATGCCTTCTGTGACCGTCATCGGCCGCTGGGGATCGGTAAAAATGTTCAGCCGCTCCAGCAGCAACGGAAAAAGCAGTTCTCCGGAAAAATCGGAAAGGACCACCATGCTTCCGTATTTTGCGATCTGCATTCCCGCAATCAGCGCTTCCATGTCCGCATTGGACGCCATTTCGCAGGGGAAGGCGATTGTCGGAAAACCGAGGGCCCGCTCTCCGGATTTCAGTGCCGCCCTTCGAATCACCACAAGATCCTCAAGCGATTTCTTGACCTCTCTGGATCCCGGATCGAGTACCAGGTCTTTCAGCCCCATTTCCGTCAGTTTCCGGGTAAGCGGGATCAGCTTCTCCACTGAATCGGCCTTCACGGCGAGCGGGAGTCCATTTTCCTTGGCCATCTTTCCATAGACATCGACGGTCTTTTCGGTTGCCGCATACATCAACGGTCGTTTGAACCCGCACACGGCAACGCCTGCTTTCATCACTTCCGGATCCTGGGTCATCAACACCAGGTTGAACTCGGATGTCTCCGCAATCTGCTTGGCTGCCTTCGCAAAGCCGTCCTTATTGCCGTTTGCAGCCTTCAGAGCCACCAGCTCGGGTCTGAGATTCAACCCCACCCGCTCGTACTGGTAGGCGTTCCAGATCTTGAGTTTGGTCTCAAGATCGGAGGACGAAATATCCGACGCGATCACGGCTGCAATCGCCGTCGGGCTGTAAAAAGTCTTCTCATGACGGTACAGCACGGTCTCGCCGCCGATGGTTCTGGCGCGCACGCCTTTTCCGATCGCCACCGGGCGGATAGGCGGGGCCGAGGCTTCGGCCAGTTTTTCCCTGGCTTCATCCGACACATAGGGGCAACTGTCCAACTCGGCTTTTCCGGAGGCCAGGTTCATGGCAAAGGCAAGACAGGTCGGAACCCCGCATTCCTTGCAGTTGGTCTTGGGAAGGAGCTTAAAAATCTGAATACCGGTAAGTGCCATGTTTATCTCCTTGAGTTGATTATTCCGAAATCAGCGGATCCAGGGAAAGTGCGGGATGCCCCATCTTCTGGAGGAAGGGCAGAATCTCTTCCTCGGTCGTGCCGACGGTCTCATCGGCAATCATCTCGTACAGATTCGGGCATCCGAGTTCTTCTCCCCGCTTCAACAGACGTTCTTTGATCTCATCCTTCAGCATTTTGGGCATCCAGACCATCCGGAGCAGCCCGCCGTCTCCCACGATGAACTTTCTCTGGGTGACGTTGAACTTCGAATGCCCCACAAATCCGGGAGACGACTGACCGCCGCCCATCACTCCGGCCAGCGTGGTAAACTTCATCCCGCAGGGCGTATCCCCCATGTATTCCCGATTGACGGTCATCACCCCGTTGCACGACGGGAGCATGGCGGCGATGCACTCGCAGCAGCCGCAGGTCGTCATCGGCTCTTTGACCATGGAATAGAAGTTGTACCGGCTGATCGTCCCCCTGGATGCTTTCTGGACGAATTCATTGACCCCTTTCCACTGGCCCAAAACGGGATCGAGGCACTCTCCCTTCTGAATCGGCTGGTTTGGACCGGTGGGATTGATCTCGAAAGAGGCTTTGCAGTCCATCCAGTTGTAGGCCCCGCAGAGCCCTGTCCGCTCCGGGCTCACCGAGCAGACGTGGCTCGGGGCAAACGACTGGCACAGCGTGCAGGAGTAATAGGTTTCGACGTCCTCGTCGGTCATCTTCTCCACCCGCTCGTCTCTGGTTTTATATTCGCCCCGCGCCCGCTTGGTGAGCTTTTCCACGTCGGCCTTTTTGGTGTAGAGCGTAACCTGGACCTTGTCCAGGATCTTCTGGAAATCCTGATGGAATTTGGCATGCAGCACCACCCCGACATCCTTCAGGGTGAACCCCTTTTCCACGGCGGCCTTGCTGATGCGAATCCAGGAGATATCCCGTTGACCGATATGCATGACCCCCTGGATGTAGTTGATGAGGTGGTGGATCTGGCGCTCCAGGATCGGTTCGAAATCGGTTTGGAACTCCCGGCCGGCAATCTGAACATAGATTCCCAGAGGGAAGCTCCCTCCTTCCTTCATTTCCCCGATATCCGGACCGATCACCTGCACCTTTCCGTCTTCGATTTCGCTCATCTCGGCCATCTTGACAAGCTCGGTGCACTGGGTTTTGCCTCCTCCGGCCTGAACGAAAAGATCCGCTCCCCGGACCCGCTCCCCCTCATAGGCCGGCCCGAACGAACAGGGAATATCGATTGCGGAGACGGTCACTTTCAACCCGCGGACTTCGACCGATCTTTGTACCATCTCCGCGTGGGGGACGTTTGCGACCACGTGTTCGTAGGTGCAGATTCCGGTGGGCAGAATCTCCGGGATGTCGGTATCGGCCAGCGTGGGGAAGCCCCAGTTGACCGCGCCGGCAGCCGCCGCCCCCCATTCGGTTCCGACATCGCCCAAAGCGTTTACGAATGCAAAGATGCGGTTTTTGTTGTAGAGCAGCATCTTCTTGTAGTCGCCCGGCTGAACGCCGCCGAATGCCATGGCGGCGCGGTTGGCAAACCCCAGGGCGAAGATGGCAGACGAGATATCCGGGCCGAACGGAACGATTCGGGTGTTCCATCCGATCTGGACGCCGGCTTCGATCAACTGATGGGTGACATCGGTTCCGTTGTGTCCTGCGGCAAGAAAGATGTAGAGGCTTCGCTTCTGATACTCTTCTACGATCATTTTCGCCGTTTCCGGGTCGGGAGCGGCCCCCACGATCGCGGCGAATCCGGGAGCGGTGCCGTCCACGAATTCGACCCCTCTTTTCCGGAATACGGTATCGTCTGCGGCCCCGAGCCAGATTTTTCCGGCTTCGATGTCCGGATCCTCGGAATGGAGGTAAAAATCGGGCTCTTCCAGGTAGCGGAGGGCTTCCCTGATTTCAAATGCAAAAAGCGAGGCCATCCCGGCGTCCAGCAGCGGTCCGAGATACGGCAGATGGTTGACTCCCTTGATGTGGGGCGGGAGCAGCTTCCGGGCAAAATCGAGAGGCTTTTTCATATCCTCGAGGGTTTCCACCTTGATCCCCAGAAGCGAGTAGATCACCGGCAGATAGTAGGCCGTGTTGGGAAACCCCACCTTGGTCGCGGCGTCGTGTGTTTGCAGCGCCCGTTTATAGAGCCCCTCGACCTTGGATACGATATTGTAGCCGCCCTGAATGGCGGCAAAGGCTACGAGTCTAGACATGCAGCAGTCCTCCTTTACATTTCGAGTTTCTGGCGGTCGGCCATATCCATCAGCACCCGCTCTCTGCCCTTGTCGATACCGAGCTGTTGCCGTTTTTTATCGATATGGGCGATCATCTTGTGTGCATGCCGAATCGGATCCGGCTCGCAGTCCCACATGCCGCCGTAAATTTTTTCCATCTCTTCGAACAGATACTTCTGAAACACCGGAGCCCCCGTCACCGGCAGATGAAGGCCGAATACCGTATAAACGCCGGATGTCACAAAATAATGGCCGATGCTGATCGCCTTCTCACTCATCCACTCCGGAGCGCTTCCGGCCACGGGAAGGTCGCTTAAATCCTTGCCGAGTCCTCCGGCTTTTACCATTTCGGTCGCGGCAAGCAGAATCCGGCTGTTATCGACACAGGAGCCCATGTGCAGAACCGGCGGAATGCCGACGGTTTCACAGACTTCCTTCAATCCGGGCCCGCAGAATACGCCGGCGGTTTCCGGTGTGAGAAGCCCTTCGATCGCGCAGGCGATTCCGTTGCACCCGGTCGTGATCACCAGCACGTCGTTTTTGATCAGCTCCTTGACGATGGTGACGTGGGCTTCGTTGTGCCGGGTTCGGGCGTTGTTGCACCCGACGACCCCGGCAACCCCCCGGATCCTGCCGTTGATGATGTTGTCGTTTAAGGTGAAATAAGACCCCCGGAAGGTCCCGCCCAGGTGGTATTCGATCGATTCCACCCCGAAACCTGCGATCTGGACCGCCTTCTGCCGCGGGATCATCACCTCGGATCCCCGGTTCTGGAAGTTGTCGATCGCCATCTTGACGATCCGCTTGGCGTCCTCGAGGGCGTGGTGTTCGTCGAATTCGATATGCAGCACGGTGTCCTGTTCCATCCGTGCGATGGGATGGGTGGTGATCAGTTTGGTATGGAAGCACTTGGCCACTTCGGCAAGATTCTGGAAGATGCACTGGACATCGACCACCATGGCGTCACAGGCGCCGGTGATGATGGCAAGCTCCTGCTGCAGGAAGGTTCCGCACAAGGGAACTCCGTGCCGCTGCAGGATCTCGTTTGCCGTACAGCAGATTCCGGCAAGCTGGATCCCTTTGGCGCCCTTCGATTTCGCGTAATCGATCATCTCTTTGGTCTGGGCGGCGGCAACGATCATTTCGGAGAGAACCGGCTCATGTCCGTGAATCACGATATTGACATGGTCTTGTTTCATGACCCCGAGATTGGCCTCGGACTGCAGCGGATACGGGGTTCCGAACATGACATCCTGAATGTCGGTGGCCAGCATGGAACCGCCCCATCCATCGGCAAGCGCCGCCCGGGTGCACTGCTTGACGATATTTTTGTAGTCCTGATCCACCCCCATGTGGGTGCGGTGCATGATCTCGACGACTTCCCGGTCGATATTGCGCGGGAGCACCCCCTGTTTTTTCCATTTTTCATAGAGCGGCTGCGGGGCCCTCTTGAGATAGCGAAGTTCGCCTTCGGCTTTCCCCCACTCGGCAAGGGCTTTTTCAGCCACTTCCACAGCGATTTCATCGATATCCCGGTCGACTTCCTTTCCGTCCTGCTCGATGGTGACCGGAACGTCGAAAAGAGGGGCGATCGCCAACAGTTTCTGGGGGTCTTTGATCTGATAGGCATCGGTCTCCTTGCGGGCAACCGACAGAAAGACCTCGGCAACGCTCCGCCCGTGGTCCGAGTGCGCCGAAGAGCCGGATGCCACCATCCGTGCAAAATTCCTGGCTGCAATGGTGTTTGCCGTTGCGCCGCAGAGCCCTTTGCGTTCATCCTTCCCCTCGATCCCGGATTTGGAAAGCGGAAGCCGGCAGGGACCCATCGCGCAGTTTTTGCAGCAGGTCCCCTGGATGCCGATATTGCAGGGCTTCATGTTTTCAGCCCGGTCGAAGATCGTTTCGATTCCGAGTTCCTGGGCGCGCCGGATCATCTGCTGCGTGGCAGCGTCGATTGAAGCGCTCACCGGATCAGCCGTCTTCGCCTTGGCTGTCTTTTCTTTTTCTTCTGCCATTTACGTTCCTCCTCGCAATTTCATATTTAGGCCCGATCCGGTCGAAAGATCGTCTCAACCGAACCGGAAAATTCGAATTCTATTCAAGCCGCTCTTCTGTGGATTCGATTCAGCCGGTCGATCATCTTTTCGATCGGATCCTTCTGCTCTGCCGCCGGCCTCATGGAGACGGTTTTTTCCCCTTCCGACGTTCTCTCGGCGGCTCTCTTTTCACGTTCCTTCCTGCGCTGTTCCCGGATGCCGGCCTCTTCGGCCTCTCTTTTGGCCTTCGCCTCGGCCTCCAATCTGGCTTTCTCCTCGACTTCGGCCCGGGCTTTCTTCTCGGCTTCCGCCTTTGCCCTGGCTTCGGCATCGGATTTGGCTTTCGCTGCCGCCTCGGCTTCAGCCTTCGCCTTTTCCGCCGCATCGGCTTTCGCCTTTGCTTCGGCTTCCGCCTTGGCTTTGGCATCTGCTTCCGCTTTCGCCTTCCCATCGACTGAAGCGGCGGCCCTCTCGGCGGGCTTTTCTATGACCTTGGGCGCTGTAACCGCCGCTTTCGCTGCGGGTTCGGGTTTTGCGGCCTCCTTCTTTTCTGCTTTCGGCTTTTCAGCAGGTGCGGCCTTCTTGATTTTCTCTTCTTCGATCGCAAGGTCCGGGGCCGGGGAAAGAGACAGCAGATCGATTTTTACCCCATCCAGCCGTTTGGCAATCGGAGCGACTCCCGCTGCCGAACCGCCGTCCACCAGAAGATCGATCAGGGATCGGACCATCCGAACCGCTTCCGGGTGCCTCATGATCAACAGGTCGCTTCCTGCCATCAGGTAGGAGACGGCGGCCACCGATTCCATCAGAACTCCCCGTTTTTCCGGATCGCCGAGCAGCGGAGCCGCTTCTGCCGGCTCTTTGGCCTCTTTGCACTTCCAGACTTCATTGGCCAGATTGTTGATGATCGGAAGCTGAAGCTTGTCGTCTCCCTGGGTCAGCGAAGCCATCCGGATGCGCTCCATCACCGAGAAGGAGTATTCCATTCCGTATCCCAGGCCGCCTGTGGTCGGATCGATGACCATCCGGG
>QZKK01000074.1 GCA_003599475.1 Desulfobacteraceae bacterium | reverse complement strand
ATAGCCGGCGAGCGAGCTGACCTCCCCTCCCAGGGGAGGCCGATCCAGAAAGTAACTCTCCCACGGGCGAAGCCGGCTCGGCCGCAGGGTGTCTTTGTACATGTTCTGAAGCCCTGAAGCCTTCTGCACGTCCGAAGCCGCCTGCCGGAGCACCTCATCGAGCCTGCTGTACGCGTTGACCCGGTCGACACCCGGCTTCAGGGGATAGAGCCAGCCCTGGTTGAAAGCGCCGATTCCATCTCCGTGGCTCGACAGATGGAGGGATACGAAGGCGGCAAGCTCTCTGGATTTGACCAGGGACCGGAAGGTGTTTACGGAACGCAGGCACTTCTGCTGCCGATTGGCATCCGACAGGACCGCTTCCTCGTCTTTCATGGCTTTGGCAATGAGCGGCGCGACCGCTCTGCGGTCGGCTTCGGCAAGATTGGAAAAAGACGGAAGCCAGGAGAGCCTTCGGAGAGCCAGTCGCTCTCCGGCAAGCGCCTTTACGGTATTTTCGATCTCCGGAGCCTGCTTCTTGAGCCTGAGCCGCATCAGTTCCCGGGAGAGAATGTCGATTTCCGTTTTGATCCGCTCATCGAGCGCAGCCTTCATCTCGATTCCGGTTTGCCCATCGGAGGCTTTTTCCAGCCATCCGGAAGCAGTCGAAACGGCCTTTAGAAGCCGAATCCTTTTTTGCGCCGCACTCGCAGATTGCCTCAGGTCTTTTTGAATCTGCCGGAGCTCTTTCGTGCGCTCGCGGATGCCCCAGATCATCTCCCGCATCCCGGCGAGCGCCTGGGCATGACCGTCGGTTGCGACAATCAGAATGGATCGAGCCGGAGGCGACTGCATCAGCCTGCGCGCCGTCTGAAGCAGGGTGGCGATACCGCAGGCGGCATCGGCTCCCGGGGACAATCCGGCCACAAATGTCCGGCTGTCGTAGAACGCTTCCAGGATCAGGAGCTCTTCGGAAAGCTTGGGGTCGCTTCCGGGAATCAGCCCGTACACGTTCTCTCCCGTTGCCGTCTCCCATTGGTTGGTTGCGGTCAATCCGACGCTTTCGGACACCAGTGGACCTGGCGAGGCTTCGAAATGTCCGAAGAGCGCTCTGGCTTGGGCAATCGGCATCCAGAAGCGGGGAAATCGAATCGGCGTCAGCTCCAATTTTTCCTGGAACAGCGCTTTGGCTGAATTCGTCTCGCGGTCGACGTAAATGAGGGCCTTTGCCCCCAGGGATGCGGCATGCAGCCAATTTCTGCCCGAGTCAAATTCCATCAGGAGAATGGCTCCTTCAATCGGTTTTCCGTTGAACGCGCCGATGTCCCCGTCTCCCACATAGACAAGAGGCCCCGACAAACCTTGTTCCGGGGTGGACTCCGGAGAAATTGCATTGGAATGAAGCCAGGCGATGGGAACTTCGATGTCTTTGCCGGCAAGGGTCAATATGCTTTTTCGGTGGGACAGCACCGTATTGTCAAAAAACAGGCTGCCGACGCTTTCGAGTCCGATTTCGGTGAACCGCTCCCGGATATAGGCCGCCGACGCACGCGATCCGGCGGTACCGGAACTGCGGTCTTTAAAATCTGCGAGGGTTCGGATGATCTCCATGAAATCGTCCGCCGGCAGCGCCTGGCCCCGTGCGGGAACCGGCGAGAGGATCAGCATAACCCCCAGAAGGAGTCCGATCGCGATGATCGCGATATTTGCAGGACGGTCTTTCATATTTTATGAAGCTCGAACGTCCAACATCGAATGAAGACACCCTAAAACCCGCAACCCGCAGCCCGCAACCCGTAACCCGTAACCCGCAGCCCGTAACCCGCAACCCGTCTACCGCTCGTCGATCCTTCCGACCGAGATGGAAAGATCCTTGCGGTCTTCGATTTTATCGATGCGCCCGTCTCGTATCCAGACCACCTGGTCCGAAACATTGAGCATCTTGATGTCATGGGTTGCGGAAATGACCGTCACCCTTCTCTCCTTGCTCAGATTCTTGAGAAGGTTGATGATCTCCTCGCCTGTTTTGAGATCCAGGTTGCCGGTGGGCTCATCCGCCAGGATGATCGCCGGATCGTTCGCCAGCGCCCGGGCGACCGCCACCCGCTGCTGCTGCCCGCCCGAGAGCTCAAAAGGCTTGTGCTGAAACCGGTCCGCCAATCCGACAAGCTCAAGCAGGTGCATCCCCTTTTCGACCGCTTCATCGTCGCCGAATCCTGCAAAAATCATCGGCAGCGTGACGTTCTCCAATGCGGTCATGACCTGTATGATATTGAAGGTTTGAAATATATACCCGATTTTCCGGCATCGGAGCCATGCCAGCTCATAAGCGTCCAACTGCGCGATGTCGACTTCGTCGATAAAGACCTTGCCGGTGGTCGGTTTGTCCAGCCCGCCGATCATATTGAACAGAGTGCTTTTCCCGGATCCTGAAGGCCCCATGATGGAAAGGTAATGGCCTGTAGGTATCTCAAGGTTGATCCCTTTGAGCGCCTGGACTTCGACCTTGCCCAGTCGAAAGTTCTTGGTGACGTTTGAAACCCGTACGATATTTCCGCTGTCGGTCATCGATAACACCCTCTATTGCTCGGCTCTCATCGCCTCGACCGGCTGCATTCGAGAGGCAAGGAAAGCGGGGTAAAGCACCCCCAAAAGGCTCAGAAGGAATCCCACCACGATCGAAAAAAAAATCGAAAACAGGACCTCTTCTCCCGGAAGATTCAGATAGGCAGTCTTTCCGAACCGCAGAAGCGCGCTTATGATGGAAAACGAAGCGCCGGCCAGGCTCCCAGCGGTTGCCCCCGCCAACCCCTGCATGGCCGCCTCCAGAAGAAACAGCCGCAATACGAATCGGTCGAGCGCACCCAGGCATTTCATGGTCCCGATTTCGCGAAACCTCTCCGTGACAGCCATGAGCTGGGCATTGACGATTCCCACCACGCACACCAGCAGCGAAAGGATGATGATCCACCGCTGCTTGGGACTGCTTCCGACGCTTGCGTCTTCTTCTGCCAGATCGTAGCCGGAACGGATGAGCGCCTGCCGCAAATCCGGATCACCGGTGGAAAGCAGCCCGTTTGCCGCGTCGTTGCTGACGCGGATAAAGCTTAAGAATGAAACCGCCAAAACCAGGCTCAACGTGGTGATCAGGGAGCGAAAGAAACGAACCCGGATGCTCCGGTATGCGATTTCGACGGATTTTCCGAAAGGAAGCACGACGAGCCGGGAAACTCTTTCCTTTCCCATATCGGCATTTATTGATGAGTTCACGCGGGCTCCATTCTCAGAAAAGGGGGCTCCTTGACGCCTGCGGACTTAAAAAACATCGGAATTAAAGCGATTTACTCTATTATATGAGACAAGAGCCGATCTTATCAATCCCCCACTCTTTCCATGAGCCATTTCGCCGTGCGGAAAGCGCCCTCGAGATCTACCCGGTATGGGGAAGGCATCCCCTCCAAAAGGTTCTCCATCAGCAGATGCGCCAACCGCTCGGGTACGAGATCGGCGTCCGATAGGATCCGAAGAGCGCCCATCCGGGCGAGCCGCTGCGCCCGGATCCCTTGCTCACGATCGTAGGAAAACGGCCACACCAGGCTCCTGACGCCCGCCGACAGGATATTCATGCAGGTATTGTAGCCGGCCATGCTGACCGAAAGATCCGATGCGGCAAGATAGGACGGAAAGTCGGATGTAAACCGTGTTACGCGAGTCCGCTCGCCTGCAAGACCCGCCAATTCCTCGTACTCGTCCGCATCCATATAGGGGCCTGAAAAAACATGCAGATGACATCCTTTTTCCGGCTGCATCCGGCGAAACGCCTTCACCACCGATTTCAACAGGGGAGCTCCGGCCTTGCCGCCCCCGGCGCTTGCGGCAATCAGGAAGTCGTCATCACCGATTCCATTTTCCTTTCGTATTCTCGATCGTGCCCCCGGAGCCGGCCTGGATGCGACAAAGCCCGTATAGACGACGGGAATCCCGATATCTCCCATGCGTCCGAAGGTCTCATCCAGTCTGACTACGGAAGGATCGGCATGGATGAGAAGGGCGTCGAAAAACCGGTTCAGCTTCCCGATCACCCGCTCTTCATAAAGGGGATCGGTCTTTTCGACCAGGATATCCCTCAGGCTGCAAGCCACAAGACTCTTGGGAAGCGCCTCTTTTCGAATCTTCTCAAGGAGAGGATCCAGTTCGAATCGGAACGCATTCCGCCCGAAGGGGTAGAATTCGATCAGAAAAACATCGGGGGCTTCCTGCAGATAGATCTCTAGAAGCTTCTTTTCCCGCTCCCTCCGGGTCTTCCCGAGGGTTGCTCCCCTTTGGACGGCAACGAGCTGCTTGGGGTTTTTTCCTGTCATGATGCCGGGCAAACGGCGCTCCCGGACATGGACGGGAAGCGGAAACTCCAGCCGGTCTCCTCCGGTGATCAGTACAACCTCATGGCCTTCCAGGGCCTTTGAGATCTCAAGACCTCTGAAGAAGTGCCCGACGCCCCAGATGTGTTGGCTGTATTGGAGGATTTTCATGCTTCTTCGATCTCGTTCAAATCGACTGCATTGATTATTTCGATGCGCAGGCAACCCTTCTCATGACCTGTTTCATTTACGATCTCGTATTTGAGCCTGTGGAGGTGGCCGGCTTTCAGAAGCGGCGGTTCGGAAGGAAGAAAGCTTCGCCCCAAGAGACGATAAGTCAGACACTTCAATACACCTTCGTGGGTGACAACCAGGATATTTTGTCCCGGCCATTCCGCCGCTTTCCTGGAAAGGACGCCGGCGGCCCGTTCCCGAACGGTTTCCCGTCCTTCCCCTCCCGGCGGGCGGAAACGCCACCCGCAGCCCGTCAGATCCTCCGAGGCCGGGATCTCATCGATTTTTTTCCCTTCCCAAAGCCCCCAACTCTGCTCCCGCAGGCCCGGATCGGTTTGGATCGGCAGATCGAGTGTGAGATTCACCAGGGCTGCGGTCGTCGCTGCACGACCCAGATCGCTCGAAAGAATCCGGTCCCACGGGAAGCGCTTCAGGGACAGCCCCCATCGGTACGCCTGCGCACGTCCTGATTTCGTCAAGGATGAATCCAGATGTCCCTGGATCCGGTTCTCGCGATTCCAGGCCGTCTCCGCATGGCGGATCAATCCGAAACGGGTGACCCTCGGGCCGAAACGGGTGATCCCTGGGTTAAAATGAGTGACGATCGGGTTATCCTCCATCGACAATCTCCCTGAGTTCTTTCTCTACCAGAGCATAGTTTGTCTCAAGATCGTGGACGCTTAGGACATAGGCGCGCGCTTTCCGCCCCATATGCCGGCTTAAATCGGGCGAGTCCAGCAGGACTTCGATTCCCGTTTCGAAAGAATCGAAATCGTAGGCGGGAGCGAGAATACCCGTCTGCCGGTGCCGGATCACCTCCGGGGTGCCTTCGTTTGAAAAGGCGACGACCGGAAGCCCGCAGGACTGCGCTTCCAGATAGACCATCCCGAGGGATTCGCGGATTCCGGGAAACGCGAAGAGGTCTCCTGCGCTGTAGAAGGACGGCATACCGGCACGGGAGACTTTTCCAACGAATCGAACCCTTCCGGGAAGGACTTCATCGGCAAGGCGCACGAGATCGTGCTTCATTTTACCGTCACCTGCAATCACCAGGTGAAACCGTTTCCCCGTTCGGGCCAATCGGCCGCAGGCCCGGATCACCAAGGCAATTCCCTCCGATTTCATGCCCGCCCGGAACATGGCGGCCGAAAGAACCACCGGATCCTCTCCCACCCCCCAGGCGCCTCGAAGCACCGCCCTTTCCCTTTCAGAAAACATGAAGGCGCCGGTGTCAACCCCCGGCGATACATACGTGAGGCGGTCCGCAGGCACGATCCGTTTCAGGTTCTTCAGATCCTTCCGTTTATTGGTAAATACCTTCTCCGCCGTGCGGAGCGCATGGGTATTGAGAACGAATCCCGGCCAGGTCCTGACCCGGCGTCGCCTCTTGGTGGAATAGACTCCCTGGAAGATGACATAGGGAACTTTTGTCCGGCGGCAGATCGCCGGCCCGAGCAGGTCGGGTGCCTTATAGTACGTATGATAGGTCAACCATACATCGGGCCCGTTTCGACGCACTCTCCGCAGGGCGCCGAGTCCCTCCAGCAGGATCCTCGAAAACTGCCAGGGTTTCCAGTAGATCCATCTGCAGCGCAGCGTGCCGGCCGTCCAGACCCGATGTCCTTTCCGAGCCAGATAGGCATAAAGATCCCTTCCGATGGTTTGATCCCCGGAAGGATCCGGATGCGTGAGCGGTTTAAACGGTGCATAGAAGCAGATGTTCATGACTGGATGGCAAGTTTCTGGAATGCCGGTATTTTTTCTTTGAAGATCGCAGCCAGGCGGCGAACGAGGATCCGGTTGTCGAAATGCGCGATCACACTGTCGCGGGCGTTTCGAATCACCTTTTCGCGCAGCGCGCCTTCGGTCAACAGTCGTTTCATGGAACGGGCCAGGGCTTCCGGCTCGCCCGGGGGGACCAAAAGACCGGTTTTCCCGTCTTCGATCGCCTCCGGAATGGCCGATATCCGGGTGGCCGCCACCGGCACTCCCATGGCCATGCTTTCCAATAATACATTGGGAATCCCGTCCCTGTCCCCGTCGGTTGCCACCTCGCTTCCGAGGACAAACAGGTCGGCGCTCCGGTAATGCTTCAAAACGACATCGTGAGGCTGGGTGCCGAGCCATCGGGTAGAATTTTCCAGCCGCAGCTCCCTGATCATCGAAAGCGTTTTCTTCCGCTCTTCTCCATCCCCGATGAGGGTGTACCGGATCGAAATCCCCGCATCCGCAAGATGTCGAATCGCCTTCAGCACCGTCGGTATCCCCTTCTTTCGGGTCAGGCGGGCCACCGTCAGGATCCGAAAAGGCGGTTTTGTCCCGATGCGGGCTGCTCCACCGGAAAAAAGCGCAGGGTCGATGCCGTGATAAACCCGGTAGATGGGGGTCTGAACCGGTCCGATGGAAGAATAGGGTGAGAAACGGCTTGAATCGCCGGCCAGTGCGTTTAAATAGCTCCGGTTGTAATTCGTGCAGGTGACTGCAAACTGCGCCAGCGCGATCTTTTCGGCCAGTTGCCGGGGGTCCGAAGTGTAAATGTCTTTGGCATGAGCGGTGAAGCTGAACGGCAGACCGGACAACCGGGCGGCGAACATGGCGACCGAGGCGGGCGAATGGGCAAAGTGCGCGTGCAGATGCACAACCTGCGGATCGGAACCCGAACGGTCCATGAGACACTCGACCAGATATCCGGCCTGCAGAAAGTGTTTGAGGGTCGCCGATCTCCGTGTCCTGGCAAACCGCCGGACCGCTGTTCCGAGCGCCTGGCGGTAAAAGCCGGGTCTCTTTCCGGCCAGTTTTGCGTTGTGATGGAGAAGCCGGGGAAGCGATGCAAGAAGTGTTTCCGGAAGATAGTCCACCTTCGCCCGAATCTTTTTTACGCTCGGGTGGCAGAAGTTTTCCCGCGGCCGCCGCATGGAAAAAAGATGCAGCGGAAAACCGAGCTCTTCCAGCAGAAGCAACTCGTTTGATATGAACGTTTCGGATATGCGGGGATACCCCTTCAGCACCATGCCCAGAACCGGCAGCGGAGCGCGTATCATACCTTGTTGTTTCTGAAGCTTTCGAGCCGCTGCGTCATGATCTCGAATCCGGTCATCTGAAAGAGATTCACCGCATTCCGGTTTTTTTGGGGGTTCTCGAGGATCCTGAAGACTTCCCGGCACAAGAGCGCAGGAGAGCAGGAGCCCAGCGGAATATAGTCGACCAGTCCTTTTTCGTGCAGTACCTCCGCCCGGATGAGCTGTTCCTTCCGCGGGTTTTCCCGCGGAATCAGCAGGCACGGGGTTTCCTGGGTCAGGATTTCACAGACTGTATTGTATCCGCCCATTCCGACCACAAGGTCTGCCGCAGCGAGCAATTTTTCCATGAAGCGGTAGAACCTGTGCACCCGAATTCCCAGAACTTTCGCCCGTTTGGAGATTTTTTTGCGCTCTCCTGCCGGCATGAAGGGTCCGGTGATCAGAACGCTTTTGAACGGAATCGAATGCGAGCCGGCGGTCATCGATTCGAGCATGGTCAAATACATGTCGACTACAGGATATCCGTCCCCCCCGCCGCCTGTGGTCACCACCACCATTTTTTCGTTTTCTCTGATCCCCTGTTCTCTCCGAATCTCCTCAACCGCCTTTTCATCCGGTTTTTTTCTAGGGATATAGCCGGTAAAATGCATCTTGCGGCCGATACCCTCCGAGATGCCATATTCCCGGATCGGATCGTAGAATTCCCGGATTCCGTAGACCCATATTTCGCTGTAAAGATCTTCGAGAATCTCATAGACTCCCTTTTTCCGCCAGTCCTGCCGGGTCGTTTCGGCATCGTCCATGATGTCTCGGAGCCCGAGCACCGTTTTTGTTCTCGGCAGAGAGCGCCGCAGCCATTGCAGCGTCGGAAGCACTTCTTTCTTCAGCCCCAAAGGTTCCTTATCGACGATAAAAAGCTGCGGCTGGAAGGCCTTTGCCGTGGAGGTGATGATATTTTTCCGTATGTCCAGCGCATGCTGGGGATT
Organism: Desulfobacteraceae bacterium; assembly: GCA_003599475.1. The sequence continues at coordinate 5,868 of QZKK01000074.1, read as the reverse complement.
GATCTTGATGGAAAGCGGAAGATATTCTTCATTGGTCTTTTTGATCATCCCCGGAATCCTGACGAAATCGATCTGTTCCGGAAACGGGAACCTGCCAACGATGGGAGACCCTGTCAGAATCAGGATATTGATGTTTTTCGCCCGAAGATGCTCGGCGATGGCCATGGTCCTTCGGATATGCCCGAGACCGTAGGTATCGTGGCAATACATCAGGATGTTGTACGTCGCATTTCGTCCCATCGAATAAGTCCGAGGATCCGATTTTTTCGCAGAAGGGGCTTCGCCCCCATTGGATTGATGGAATCATGGAATGTTGGAATAATGGGTCTACGGAATTGCGGTCTTTTTTTCGATCCCCAATATTCCATCATTCCACTATTCCAGTTTGATTTCCCTATATAGATCACTTTTGATGCGGTTCTTCAAGAAAAAAACCGCAAACGGATCAGATAAACGATTTTGGAAGCTGGAAGCTGAAAGTTCAAAGGGCAGAGAACCCCTGTTTTCAGCCGGCCCTCGTCCGCTTCGCGCGATTGAATCTTGACCCGGACGGCGGATCGGGAGAAACTGATTCCAGAATTCGATGTTGCATAGAGGCCGTTAAAGGAACGCACATGGCGGAAAAAGAACCCAAGGATGCCGCTCCCGTTTTCGAGCCATCCGGTGAAAAAGAGCTCGCAGTGCTGGAAAATTTCTTTTCCCTCGTCGATACGGGCAAGCTCTTTAAATCTGACGATCCCGTTTACTACAAAAAGCTCAGAGATTCGCTGCAGGATGCCCTCTTTCGACTCCTGGTGGAGAAGCGCCCGTATCTTGAAGCCGAAAAGGAGCTCCGATGGCCCTATGAATCCCTGTGGAAGCGAATGCATCTCCTCAACGAAGCCGCGCAGCTTTCTTCTTCTCCATTCGTGAGGGAACAGGCATGCCTTTTCCTATGCCGCCTCCCCTTTCCGGGCCAGTGGCAGTACCTCTTTCAAGCCGAAAAAACGTTGGCCCATCTGCATGAGCTCCAGATGATGCTCGTTTCGGAGAAGGCGAAAATCAGGAAGAAAATCGAAGGGAAAGCGCAGAAAAGCTTCAAGCTCAGGCATCTTTTCCAGGTCTTGAAAAAACCCCGCCTGCCGCACGAGAAGGGGGTCCTTCGCATCTTCTCGCTCCCCTACCTGTTTATCGATCGGGCTCTGCTGAAGGAGCTGACCCGAAGCTACGTTCTTCATGTCGAGCCGGCCGCCGGAGTCATGTACCGCCATAGCTGGCTTCGGGCTTTTTCCGGATTTTCCGATCCTTCCGTCTTCGGAGCCGCCGGAGAGGAGGATCGACGCTTCCTGGATACTCAGGCTGGAATCGTCACCACCGAGTTGGCCCACTCCGATTATCTGGAAGACGATATTTCCTTGTACAGCCGCCCTGAGAAAAAATTCGATATCGTCTTCAACGGCACTTACGACGAAATGCACCGGAAGAGGCACTTGAAGATGCTCGAGCTGCTGCGGCATCCGAAGTTAAAAACGGCCAAAGTCCTGTTCCTGGGTCGGGGGAAAAGGGAAAATGTGGAAGAATTTATCGGCCGGGTGAGCCGGTGCGGGGTTTCGGATCGGGTAACCGTGCTGTCGAATCTATCGAGAAGAGAGGTGCCCGGTTATCTTGCAGGCTGCAGGATGGCGGTCCACCTCGCGCTGCATGAGAACGGCTGCCGCTGCATCCACGAATACTTCAGATCCGATCTGCCCTGTGTCGTCTCTTCGTATTCCGCAGGGATCAACTTCGACATCATCAATCCTCAGACCGGAGCGGCGGCGCCGGAGCAGGATCTCGCCGATGCCATCTGCCGCGTGCTCCAGGACAGGGACCGGTTTTCCCCGAGGAGTTGGTTTCTTTCCCATTCCGGAAGCGCCAATGCCTCGGAAAGGCTCAATGCGGGATTGAAGGCCCTTTTCACTGCACTCGGATATGAATGGACGGAGGATATCGTTCCGCTCGGCAGCAGCGGAGCCAGCCGGTATGTACAGGCGGCGCATTGTGAACGATTTCGACCGCAATTTGAAGCCATATACGAAACGCTGACCCGCAAGGTTCGGATCCCGGTAAAGCTTGAGCTCGATTAGGATGAACGGTCGCAGAGTCGCGTTGCATCCCCCTGAACAGTTGTTATTTTATGGCCTTGGAGGCGCGTATGGATCCAAAAATCAGGATAAAATCGATTCAATCGATCCAAAGGATTCTTTCCGCATTCCTGATCCTCATCGGCATGGCTTCCTGCAGCCCCCGGCTCTTCAGCTACGAGGGGCAAACGGTCGGCGAGGAGAACCGGATACCGTTGAAAGAGGGTTCACACCAGGAGCAGTGGAAGACCGGGGACCTCGCATTGAATTATGCGTATCGAAAGAAAGGAGACGATTTCGAAATAACCGGAACCGTCGTTTTCGACAAGCATCTGCGCTATAATTACCGATCCCTGACGACTTTTTTTCTTCGTGCATATTTTATCGACAGCGCCGGCAAGATCGTCGATGAACAGGTTCTTTCGAGCGGCTCCTATCTGCAGGATGTCGAAGATATGTATTTTAAAAGAAGCCTCATCCTGATTCCGGATGTCGTCGCCGTCGCTTTCGGATACACCGGACATGCCCAGGAGCAAAGCGGCGGAGGAATCCTGGGCCAGCATGATTCGATCGATTGGGACTTCTGGAAAAGCCCGGTTCGTTAGACAACGCACCCGCACAATATGCCGGAAGCACAGGGAATTCCCGTTAACCCCTCCCGTCATTTATCGATTTCCGCTGATCCTACGATTCCAAAGATTCGAGCATTCCACCATTCCAGGAGTCACCGGCTTGCTTCAAGCCCGGATATCTGATACCCTGCCCCTGCAACTGAAAAAGGATTCGGTAACCGAAGCGAGTACGCCCCAGCCATGCCAGGTGAAAAACCCAAATCACGGCCGGAGGAAAGAAGCCCCCGGGGAAGGAGGCGCAGCCTTTTGGCCCGGATGCTCCGTTTTTTCCTGTGGACCACGCTGATTGTCATCTTCATCGGGGGAGCCGGACTCGCCGGTCTCTACTACCATCTAAGCAGCGATCTTCCGAGAATCGAAACCCTTTCCGATTATCGCCCCCCGATCATCACCACGGTCTATTCGGACGACGGCCGCAAGATGGCCGAATTCTTCAAAGAGCGCAGAATCGTGATTCCGCTGTCGAAGATGCCCGAAATGCTCATCAACGCGTTTGTCGCGGCGGAGGATTCCCGTTTCTTCATGCATGAGGGGATCGACTTCCAGGGGATCGCGCGCGCGCTGTTCAAAAACATCGAAGCCGGAACCATCGTCCAGGGCGGCAGCACCATCACCCAGCAGGTGACCAAGTCTTTCCTGTTGACCCCGGAGAGGAGCTATACACGAAAAATCAAGGAGGCAATCCTCGCATATCGCATCGAAAAGGCGTTTCGAAAAGAAGAGATCCTCTTTCTCTATTTGAACCAGATCTATCTCGGGCACGGCGCCTATGGGGTGCAGGCCGCAGCCGAAAACTACTTCGACAAATCCGCATCGGATTTGACGCTTGCCGAGTGCGCGATGCTGGCCGGACTGCCGCAGGCGCCCAGCCGATATTCCCCCTTCAAGAACCTCGATCGGGCCAAGGAGAGGCAGATTTATGTCCTGAACCGAATGGCCGAGGAAGGCTATATCACGCGGGACCAGTTCGAACAGGCGATCCGGGAGCCGGTCCAGGTCAAACCCAGGAAAAACTGGTACATCGAAGAAGTCCCCTTCTATACCGAACATATCCGGCGCTACGTAGAAGAAAAATACGGTACCGAGGCGCTCTACAACGAAGGGCTGCAGATTTATACCGCATGCAATATCGAGATGCAGCTCGCAGCGAGGGAAGAAATCCAGAAAGGACTGCTGGAGCTCGACAAGCGGCAGGGCTACCGAGGTCCCATCAAGCATCTGGCCCCGCAGGAAATCGAAACTTTTTCAAAAACCGTCCAGGATTCCCTGCAGGCGGAGATCTCGATAGGAAAAGCCGTACAGGGCGTCATCCTTACCGTCGACGACGAAGAAAAATCGATTACGGTCCGCGTGGGGAATATCCGCGGGGTCGTCTCTCTTTCGGATATGCGCTGGGCCCGAAAACCGAACCCGGAGACGGCTTACTATGAAGACAGGCTCCGGCGGCCAGGCGATGTTTTTTCAGTCGGTGATGTGGTCCTGGTCGAAATCAGGGAAAGAATCGAAAACACCGATTTATGGCGATTCAGCCTCGAACAGAAGCCGAAAGCCCAGAGCGCACTTCTGTGTACAGAAGCGGGAACGGGACTCGTAAAAGCCATGGTCGGCGGGCAGGACTTCAGAGAAACACAGTTCAACCGGACCGTCCAGTCCAGACGGCAGCCCGGATCGGCATTCAAGCCGATCATCTATGCGGCGGCTCTCGACAAGGGGTATACGCCGGCCACCATGATCATCGACTCTCCCATCATCACCAAGGATCTCGAAAGAGATTTCACATGGAAGCCCAAAAATTACGAGGAAAAATTTCATGGTCCCACTCTGCTTCGAGAGGCCCTGGCCCATTCTCGAAATGTGATCACCATCAAGATCTTGAGGGATATCGGAATCGATTACGCGATCGAATACGCACGGAAGCTCGGGATTGAATCCGAGCTCAGCCGCAATCTCTCCATCGCACTCGGCTCTTCGGGCGTATCCCTTTTGGAGATCGTGAAAGCCTATTCCGTATTCTGCAACGGAGGGGATCTGATCGACCCGGTCTTTGTCACCCGGGTCGTGGACCGTCACGGCAATGTCGTCGAAGAAAGCCGGCCGGTCCGGAAAAAGGTTGTCGAGGAGAGCACCGCCTACATCATGACCAGCCTGCTCGAAAGTGTCGTCAAGGAGGGAACCGGACGCCGCGTGCGGGCCCTCGAACGGCCCACGGCTGGAAAGACCGGAACCACCAACAATCTTTTCGATGCCTGGTTTGTCGGGTATACGCCGCAATTCGTCACCGGGGTATGGGTGGGATTCGACGATGGCGGGCCTTTGGGGAAGGGCGAGACGGGTTCCCGGGCAGCGAGCCCGATCTGGCTTGGGTTTATGAAACAGATTCACAAGGATCAGCCGGTGAAGGTGTTTCAAGCTCCGGCCGGGGTGGTGTTTACAAAAATCGACGCGGAAACGGGTCTGCTTCCGATCGCCGAATCCAAAAAAACCATCTTCGAGTGTTTCAAGGAAGGATCGGTTCCAACGGAATATACCAGAAAACCGAATTCCATTCAGGACCCGGAAGAATTTTTCAAATCCATCATGTAAGAAAAGAGCGCTGAACGTTGAAAGCGCAAAGCTCAAAGAAGGCGAAAACCGAAGGATTTTCTCTTTTTGATTTCAGCTTTGAACTTTGCGCTTTCAGAAGATTCAGGGGAGGGGCGGAGATGAAGGCTGTGATCTGTGCAGAACCGAACGTACTGAAGCTTGAAGAGGTGCCGGTTCCCGTGCCGTCTGCCGGTGAGGCTCTGGTGCGGGTCCGGCGGATCGGGGTTTGCGGGACGGATTTGCACGCCTTTGAAGGGAGCCAACCCTTCTTTACCTACCCGCGTATCCTCGGCCACGAATTGGCCGGCCGGATCGAGGCGATGCCGGCAGGGGCGATACCGCAGGGAAGCCCCACTTTCCGGATCGGCGATCCGGTGGCGATCGTTCCCTACATGGAGTGCGGCGGATGCATCGCCTGCCGGGCGGGTAAACCCAACTGCTGTGTGCGGCTGAATGTCCTGGGTGTCCATTCCGATGGGGGGATGTGCGAGTATCTTGCGGTTCCGACCGATCACCTGATCCGGGCGGAAGGCCTCGATTGGGATCAGATC
>QZKK01000034.1 GCA_003599475.1 Desulfobacteraceae bacterium | reverse complement strand
AGGGAGTTCAGGGTTCAGAGGTTCATGGTTGGAACGGAATCAAGATCAAGACCCTCCTTCATTCTTCATTCCCATGCTGCAGCCCTGTAATGATTAAGGAAAACCAACGCCTCAAGTGTTGAACCTCTGAACGGTCAACCCTCGAACCTCCGTCAATAAAAAAGATAGCTTCGATAATCGGCATCGTGCAACAACACCCTTTCCAATTCCATGACCCTTTCCTGGAGTATCTTCCGGTAATTTTTGGTTTTCTTGCTATGGGCGTCCGAAAAAACGGAGGTCATGAATTTTTCGTATTGCTCAAAAAGGTCTTCCTCGCCTCATCGTTCATCTGTAATTTCCTGTCCTTCCGGGAAAACTGGCAGGGCCGGATGGTGCCCGTGTTGACCAGGTAGAGCACCAGCCGGTCGATGACCGGGCTTCGCAGCTCCTCAATCATGTCAGTAGCAAGGGAGGCCCTCCCGTAGCGGATGCTGTGCAGGAATCCGAGAAAGATGTCGAAGCCGCAGCCTTCCAGCAGGCTGTTCAGCTCGTTTAAAAGCAGCGTGTAACCGAAGCTTAAAAGCGCGTTTATGGGGTCGGGCGGAGGGTGATATTCTCTTTTAGAGAACTCGAATCCTCCCAACAGCAGCCTTCCATAGGCTTCAAAATAGCTTTTCGATGCATAACCCTCCACCCCCATGACTTCCTCGACCGAGTTTTTCTCCCGAACATTTTCAAAAGCTCGTTTAAGGATTTGCAGGTTTTTCCCGAGATCGATCTCAGGCCGGTTTCTCCGGTAGCGAACCAGGAGTCCTCTCTGGTTTCTCAACTTGGCTTCCACCACCGCCTTGCCGAAACGGATCCGAAAGGCCGTGTCGCGGTAATGGTCATGCTGCGCCATGCGAAGATGGATGTTCTTCGATGTTTGGGGAACCAGCCGGAATTTAAATCTTCCGGAGGACGAAAGAAAGGCCACCTCCACTCCCTGACTTGCCAGATAGCGCATCAATTGGGTGCTCAACTGGTTGTTTCCAAAAATAAGAACTCGCTTCAGATCGAGGACAGGGATTTCCTCCAGAACCTTGCCGTCCTGTTTGACGAGGATCCGGCCGGATCTCTTTTTAAGCTGCAAGCCATTATCTGTGAGGTAGATCGTGTGCATGCTATCGATTATTAGCCACAGACGAAACGTGGTTCAGGGGTTCTGGGTTCAGATGTAAAGTCCCGTGGGCTCAATCCGATACAATGACCCACGTGGTTTTTCCGTCATCCCCGGCCGTTCTGCGTATGACGCCGCATACGGTCTCGACCCTTCCATCTTCGCATTGCCCGAAAATCCGATCCAGCCTGGCTTCGACATCACCGATCTCCTGCCGGATCTTTTGCTGCCGGGCTTTGAGCGTGAGATATTCGCAGAACAGCTCCCATTCCAAACCTGTACGAATTTCCGGCGCCGGCTCACACTTTGCCGGAGTCCAATCGGCAGTTTCCACGAGATCCCGTAGAATCTCAGGTTGCCCGGGTTCGATGGCCTCCTGCGACTCTTTTTCCGGGAAATCCTGTAAATCATCCGAATCATCCTGCTCATTATCCACTTCCATGACGACGTAATCCGATTCCGTCGTTTCATCTACGACGTTCATGGGTTCCGAGGAAAAAATCCTGTCGAAATCCAGAACCCGAATTTTCGATGTTTCTTCACCGGACGGCTCGGCAGTCTCGGCTTCGGCAACCATGTCTTTGTCCCCTTTTTCGGGAAAAAATCTTGCCCCGTCGATCTCTCCTGCCAGGTAATAGAGAACCGGCGAGGGGTATCCCTTCGGAGGCAGATCGAACCGGCAGTCGCAGCCGAGGGTTTCGGCCAGTTCCGGAAAGTTTTCCTTGATCCTGGCGCAGCTTATGGGGCTTTCCTTGCGTTTTTCGATCTGGCGCTGGGTTAATGCGCGGTCGTAATTGATGCAGTATCCGATGACCCGGTGAAGAAAATCACAGCCTTCATCTCCTGCAAATGTCAGCGTGTAGAGCAGCAAGGTTCGTTCATAGTGGTTGAGGTAATTCGTATCCTTCGCCTTAGAGATCATATGGCCCAGAATCTTACACCCCTTGACCATCCGGTCGAGGCCGGGGGAGAGGGGCGGCTTCGCAGGCGCTGCCGGGCCGGCAAAACCGTCGGGCCTCTCATCATCGACCCTGCATGCTGCCAGGATTTGGGACACCCCCGCTTTGTCGCCTTTCCGGATCGTCTTTACCAGCAGGGCCTGGTCCTTGACTGGGTGGTTGTTGTCATTGAGAAAGAGGCAGCGCCGGTTGTTTTTCCGGTTGATGCCAAGCGGTAGCTTGATCTGGCTTTTGTGCCGCTCGCTTTTTCCCATCGGGAAAAGCTCCCAGATCAATCCCGGCGCCGGCCCCCCGGCCTTTTTCATGATTTCGCGCCCAAGCCGGATACCGTCTGCGGCTGGAATTTCTCCCGTAAAGAACAACCATCCGTGCCTTCCTTTGTACCCGCTGTCTTCCACGTAAAGGGTAAGCCCCATTTGGCTGCAGACCGTCTTGATCCGCAGCAGATCCTCGTGGGCCAGCTTGCGGAAGGCATCCAAATCCTTCTCTTCGGATTCCAGAAGCGCTCGCTTGGCCGTGTCGACGTCGAATACGATGAAGTGGACCGTGTCCGCAGCGGTTACCGGGTAGACGGCCAACGTCTCCTCCCCCTTGAGATGCTTGTATATGTCCCTTTCCTTCATTTCCCGTTCGACACGGATAAATCCCCAACGGCCCCGCTCGTCCACCCACTGCCTTGCGAATGCATCGGTCCTTCCCCGGAACAAATTCAGGAATGCATACAGGTCCACGCCATGGTAATCGAAGGGTTCGGAAGGGGGGGGTTCCGCCTCGAATGGGGCAGGCGCAACCTCTTCAGGTCCGGCATCCAGTTCCAGGAGCTTTTGATGGGCCTTTTCCGCGAAGCCGTGCAGCCCGATCTCGGTATAGCATTCCACCAGCTTTTCATATCCTTCGCGGTAGTGCGGGTTGTGATGGAGGACGAGCTGGATTTTTTCGATGGTCTGATGGACGTCTTCGGCGCCCTCCTGCAGGAGCCGGATTTTCTCTTTTGCCTTTTCATTGCCCGGCTCCATCTGCAGCACCTGGGCATACTCCCGCAGAGCATGGGTTGCCATGCCGAAGCCGATAAAAAGCTCGCCAAGCTGGAAGGCCAGCTCGGGGTGGGTGCACCGAAACTCGGTGCTCAGCTTCAGGACCTGTCTTGCAAGCTGGACTTCTCCCAGATCCCTGGCAACGCTGACCATGGCGATCAGCGAAAGCAGGTTGGAAGGCCGGATGGGGCTTAATGTCTGGTAGTAGTTGTACCAGCCCCGGATCACGACAACGGCCTCTTTGAGCTTTTCGTCGAGATCGTCGGTTTTTCGGACCTTTTCGAAGATTTCGAGCTTGGCCTGGAGCTGTTCGACGGACTTTTTGGCCGGTCCTTTCCCCTTTGCATCCATGTGGAAGCCCAGATAAACAATTCCTTCGGACACATGGGCAAGGGTTGTCTTGTCCGCATTGGCCGTGAGCTTCAACTCTTTGAGGCATTCCTCCGCAAGCCCCCGGGCCTGCTCCAGCTCTTCCTTTTCCAGGGCAAATAGGCGATGTCGTCGGAGTATCGAAGATAGCGATCCTTGTACCGGGACCACATGATCTTATCCAGCGGGTGCAGGTAGATGTTGGAAAGAAGAGGTGAAAGCCCGCTTCCCTGGTGACTTCCGGAAACGTTATCGAAAAAACCCATCTCCTTGAAGATCCTTGCCTTGGTCAGCCTTGAGACAAGCTGGATTATTGGCTTTTCGCCCGCGATCCGTCTGACGAGGTCCAAAAGGATCATGTGATCCATCCGGTCGAAAAACTCCTTCACATCGATCTGAAGGGACCAGAGATTTCCGGATGTGATCAGCCGGTTTGCATTTTTCACCGCGGAAAGGGCGGATTTTTTCGGGCGGTAGGCATAGGAGCAGGGAAGAAAGATCGGCTCGCAATGCGGGGTTAAGGTCTGCACCACGGCCTGCTGCACGACCTTGTCCCGCACCGCGGAAATGCCGATAGTCCTTCCCTCTTTCTTTACCCTCTTGTCCTTGAAAACCACGACCGGTAAGGGCTTGTAGCTTTCGTCACGGATCTGACGCTGCAGCACCTGGAGGTTGTGGAGAAGGCTTTTCTCGAAATCCTTGCATGTCACCCGGTCGATGCCCGGAGCCGCGTTGTTTGCCCTGACCTTATCCCACGCGGCCCGCAGATTTTCCGTATCGTAGACTTTTTCGAATATCATATTATTCTGAAGTCCTTTTCGTCTCTGAAGACCGAAACGCCCATGGACATTTTCTCCTTGCCGCACGCCTCGCACAGGTAATAGAGCAGGATACTGTCCGTTTCTGCATCAATGATCTTTTTTAGCTTTTCCATAAGCTTCTTTAAAGTCTTATCCTTCAGGCTGCATTCGAAAACGCTCTTCTGGACCCTCGTGCCGAAGTCCTTGAGCGTATCTGCCGCCTTGTTTCGCTTCCTGTCATCCACGATGTCATAGGAGACGATGTAGAACTTTTTCTTGCTCATAGCTCATGGGTTCAGGGTTTAGAGGTTCTGGGTTCAAGAGCTAACCCTTTTTTCAATCCCGTATTCATCCGGTCTTCGTTTCCCACCCGATGAACTATTTTGCAAAGTGTTCGGCTTCTATGTTTCAATCCCGTATTCATCCGGTCTTCGTTTCCCACCTATTTCTGGGCCAACTTCGGTCTTGAGGAATCCTATTTCTGTTTCAATCCCGTATTCATCCGGTCTTCGTTTCCCACCAGCATGGGCCTCGGCAGCGTCGCCAATGCAGACAACTTGTTTCAATCCCGTATTCATCCGGTCTTCGTTTCCCACTGATTTTTTCGACAGTCGTTTTTGCATTGGTTTGCTGCTGTTTCAATCCCGTATTCATCCGGTCTTCGTTTCCCACTTCTGTTAAAAGAACTGGAATTTATCAATGAGAAAAGATGTTTCAATCCCGTATTCATCCGGTCTTCGTTTCCCACGCCCCTGAAGAAGGAGCAAAAACTTCCAGATACACAGGTTTCAATCCCGTATTCATCCGGTCTTCGTTTCCCACTATGACACCAAGCGCATGTCTGACGGCCGCTACAACGTTTCAATCCCGTATTCATCCGGTCTTCGTTTCCCACCGCAGGCCTATTTTTCTTAAATAAATTGTTTAGTTATAATGGCATTTTCGAGCCCCCTTTCATGAATTGCAAGATTATCGGCTTCTGCAACCCCAAAAATTCCCAAGGGTGATTTTCGATAACGATTTTTCCACATAATCTCAGTTCCTTATGGTATTTTGAAAAAATTCGAGACCCTCCCCTCTTTTTCGTGTAGCCGAGGGGGCTCGAATTTTTAGCCACAACATGGAAAATGGGTCTGGGGTTCACGATTCAAGGATTCCGTCTGTTCGATTATGTGCTTTTTAAAAGCCTGCCATTAACCGGGTATCGCTGCTGCCGTTTCTTCCTTTTATTTGGAAAATCCGAAATATCAAATTTGGCTTTATCCGTTACCCTCAGGAGGCGGTATTTTTTATTGTAATCCTTTCCGGTTACATTATCAGAAGAAATGATTCGAGTTCCTGGATGCTCACATTCCTTTTTTTCGAGATCTTTCCGAAAAGCTTCTGGGATTCTCTGATCATAGGCGTGATGTACAGTCACTTTCAGGTCGGCCATGGCAGAGAGGGCCTGAATTCTATCGTCGCTCCCGGCACCTTCGACGCCAATGATCATCAAGCCGACATCCCTCTGTTTTAATATTCGAACAATGGCCGTTAAAACCAGAGGATCTTTATTTAATAGAGGGAAACGTTCAGGTATGTGGGCAGTGGAATTAAACAGAACTCGCGTGATTTTGCCGATCTCTTTTTTCCCCTTCCCTTCCAGCATCTTCTCCGCAAATTCATCGGCCTGATCGAGAAACATCTGGACTATATAAAGGAACTCTTCCGGGAGCAGGAATCCTGCATGAAAGTTCATTACGTAGACACATCCACGATCTTTCGGTGGCAGAATCAAATGGGAGTCAGGTTGTTTTTCATTATACTCATGTGCATCAGAACGCCTCGCCGGTGGGGCATAGAGGTCAATTGTCAATTTCTGATTTTGCCAAATAAGATTTCTTTCATGATAGAAGGATTCCGTGGAGGTCTCCTCCCACCAATCGGACTTACCTGCAACGGCATCATATTCGATCGGTTGGCCCATATTTACGACCAAGGCACTATTTTCATTTTCCTTGCCATGAATATAGTTAAGACCGATAGCAAGCTTGTGCCCTCCAGAGTGACCCTGCAACATGATGAATGCATCCCTCTGAATGCCGGTATCCTTTCCCTCACCCTTCTGAACAAGGCTCCGCAAAGCTTGATTCGCTGCAAACCTTACTTGATGATTGCTCTTTTCCTTTCGGCCTTTCTTTTCCACTTTGGAAACTTGTGTGTGGAGGCTGGGAAAGATTTCAAATGCTGGTGGTATCCTTTGAGGCATTTCGTCTTCTTTGCTGAAGGTCAGCATTTTTACATTCCGCGGATCTGATCGATTCCATGTACCATTTTGTGCTTGTGTACCGTGCCTTGCTTCCGCTTCGCGTTTTATCTTAAACGGATGAATTCCCAATACATTCCGCTGATTTCGTGATTTTGCCACTTCAATTATTTTGTACCTGTAATGCGTCTCGTTCCACGTTAGCCTGATTACAATATCAGCAAGAAATTCCACGTCATTTCGGAAAGTTCTGATTTCTTCCGCAGGGTTGTCTTCGATAATGTGAACACCAAGGATTCCTCCCCAGGTGATCAACCCAAAAAGCTGATGAATCCGCTGCCTGGCCAGTGCATGTTTTGAAAAAGCATTGAGGTTGTCGAGCACAATGGTGGTGAGCATGAATTTATGATCGGTATCTGTTAATGAATATGAACGGTGAGCCTCCAACAGGCGCCCAATCTGTTTGTAACGAAACCAATAGAGTCGCTCTTCATCCACCGCACTTCCGTAAGATCTTGGAGCAAGCTTAGGAAGGAAGAGTATTGGTTTTGTAAGGTCTGATTCTTTGTCATCACGTATATGATCGAGGATGTTTTTATACATCAAAACATATGCCGGTTCGGCCGGTGCTGCTTCTATTCTCGGAGCGTTCGGGAAAGAATCAAAGATATTCTCCTTCGGAATTTTCAATTCAGCCGCGAGGTTTCTTATGGCCTCAACAGGTTGTTCCAAAGAGTAATATGCACTGACAGGGGTAGTTTTCAGGTGAGCCTTTATATGTGTCTGTGCGATAATCTCCATAGCCAACGTGCTCTTGCCGACTCCAGGAGGACCGATTATGACCATATTTACCCCCACACGGCCCATACCTTTCGGATAGAGGGGGGAACTGGATTGGCCCAGACGAATTCCTTTAATTTCCTGGTGTTCATCGAGGAGGTATGAAAGCTTCTCGTTCTTTATCTCGATAATGGTTTCTGGATTTCCCTCTTTATCATAGTCGATGGGTCTTCCTAAAACGATGCAGGATATCCATTTGTACAATTCACGAATTGTATTTTCATCAGTTTCCCTCTCCTTCAGGCCTTGTTGTACAGGTTCACCATCTAAATCCAATGAAATTGACCATTCTCCATCGAGCTCTGTGAATTGAACAGGAACAATACCTCTCTTTTTATTCTTTAGCTCACAGATAAATTGCAGGAATTGGATCTCTTCAGGTTCTTTCTCTTTCCCATGAGTTGAACAATGAAAATTCGAAAAGTGCATTGCCAGCATCCGAAGCCGATGAAAAATTTTTTTTACTTCATCCATATGTTCGATACCGGCCTCTGACGCAAGCGTCTCCCATGGGAAGCTCGTTTTCCCAAAGTTATTGAATCTGAGGTCTATGGCTGCCTGAAGAATTCTGTCAACCTTCATTTGTCTAATGATAGGTTCGACCGTGAGCAAGAAGCTCCTCGGCAGAATATTGACTCTATGCTTTCTCAGAACCTCGATTATCGCAACTCCCTTCTTATATGGAATGCTCAACTTTTTGTAAGCATCCATTCCTGACTTCGTTATAAAGTGTTGAATTTCTTCTATTGCTTTAATTGAATCATCGTTAGGAATGAATAAATCAAATTCCTGGTCGCGAACCGAATTTCTGAGGGAATATAGGTGCCCGGCAATATCTACTGCAACATCCAGTACATCTATGTGCATCTGTCGGAATTCGTCACGCCAAAAATATAAAAGGAGCTTCTTTTTTAAAAGATCTTCACAGATTGCGGTTCGGTGTCTATCCTCCAATTCATTGAATAGATCCAATGCCTTGCCGCGATAATGCATAATAAGAAGACGACCTATAAGGTCAATCTCGCAACCTCTCAGCTCAAGTCGAAACGCTCCCTTTCCTTTCTCGGAATCTTCTCTTACGATTTTGAGCGCTTCGCATTCGAATTCTTTTGCGTTTTCATTGCATTCCTTTTGGGCAGATTGAATTCTTTTTTCAAGCTGAGCATAAGGAGTCATCCAGATTGGGATTGCCCGGTGGTAGCTATTGTCCAGATCGTCTCCCAAAGCCAGAAGAGCGCTAAGCCAACCGATCCGGATGCTTCCGTATTGGTCTAGAAAAATATCCTTTAATAATTCTCCTCTCCTCAATTCTATGGCTGTATTTTGATCGTGTGCGGCACAAACAATGGCGATGCATTTTGCCAATTGCTGATCAATGATCTGAAGGTTCTTCCATTCCATCAGAATATGGATAGCTGATACGAGCGCATGATGTGGGAAGGAGCTATTTTCGAAGGATTTCCGGTATATTTTTCCAAGCTCATCATTTTTAACGGATTCATCCATTTTATCCTTGTCCGATTTTATGACTCGGCCGATATCATGATAGAGAATTGCAGTTAATAGAACGAATGCTTCTACTGGAGAGAGCTTCACACCTCCAGCCCTGCACAAAAGAGAAGAGATTTGTTGCTCAACGCCTTTGATATGCACCGCCCCGCTGTGCGACCCGCTATCCTGCCCTAAAATTGGAACCCAGGTTTGGTGGGCGGCAGACTCGATCAACGAAAATTGCTGGCCAAGATTTATCGAACCTGCGTAGCCGATTTCCATGTTCAGAATCTCCCGCAGTTCATTCGCGCTTATATTTTGCTTCATCGGTTTGCTTCTCCACTTTTCAATCAGATGAAACCCGTAACTATTTTAATCCATGAGGATCATCTCCTGCTTTCGATCCTCATTACAGCTCAGACCGGATAATTCGGTATTTTCCAAAGCCAAAAGATGTGTTCTTGCCGACATGGAGATATTCACCCATCTTGATGTACGAAAGGAACGCAGCAAGATCCCCAGAAAACCTAATTTCACCCACATACCCTCCGAACAGCCTCACCTTTTTCTCTTTAGACGAAATGTGGCGAAACTCCCGCCATTCTAATGTCGGCAATGCGGTGATGCCTTTTGCCCGCTCGACCAAGGATCTAAAATCTGCAGTAAAGACAGGTGGGCTGTGAACGGAAAGCAAGGTTAGCCTTCTTAGGATGTTTCTTATGAAAACTGGAAAATCAAGCGTCCTTCCTATCCGGTTTTCCGACTTGTACCGAAAGGGGGTCAGAAATTCAATTACCATTTCTTCGATCGGTTCTTGGATGAAAAAACTTGTCTCCAGCCTGCTCAGCACGGTCTCAAAATTATAATTAGAAGCTCGATCAATTACATACGGGCGATCCGTTTTCACATCGTAAAATTTTCCGGTCGGCAAGCTATTTTGGGGAAGCCCGTCGATTACTGCTTCTAGAAACATGCAATCGGTTGAATTTCCAATCCGCCAGAAGCGGAATTGCTTCAGAGCGCAAAAGACAAAGGGGCTCAAGGAAATCGCCTTGCCGATGAGGGTAATCCCGAGGGTAATGGCGGAGCCTTCGGGATAAAACCGTGGGTCGGGTGGATCCAAAACGTAGGGCGGTGGATAGGTTTCCTGTTTTAGCGGAATATCCGTCAGGGATTCATGGATAAAGGGGTGGTCGGCGGGCGATCGGGTAAAGTAGGTGAAAAGATCGACATGCCGGCACTGAGGGCGACATGGACAGGTATCACATGAGCTTGCTATTCCGAATGCCACTTTCGAAAATGCCCAACCCATCATCCTGTGAAAAGTCATACCGGTGAATTCTTGAAGCTCGAAGCTCCGGGTGACGCGAAAGATGGCATTAAACTTTAAAAAACTCAGGCTACCGTTCATGGCCGGGATCTCTACAAATAAGATTCAATGTCAAATTTTCGTGGATGGTTTTCCCATATACCCAATTCGACGAGACGCTCTTTCAATGCTTCCACAAGCCGCAGGGAATCATCTTCCTTCCCCTCCCCGAAGAGCCTGTCGATCTCATCCATCAGACTGTCGACAATAAAGGAGTCTCCTCGTTTAAGGCTGCGCGCTCGATTCAAGCTGTTTTCAAGGCTTCCTATTTGATTTGAACGAAGTGGCGGCGGTGGCGGCGGTGGTGGCGGGGAAATCTCCTTGAGCGGAGCGATTGCAAATTTCCGGTTGAAAGCGTCGATCAGTGGAGAATTTTGTTTCAGTTCGCCGCTTCTTCGTTTGAATCGTGCCTTCTCGAAGATGAGACCTTCGATGAACCTGAATGATGGGGGGGAGAGGATTTTATCACTCTTACCGGTGCTCGATTTCAACCAGATCTTTTCATCCTCGGGCAGCAGGGGGGCCGGGAACAAACAGACCACGGCATAGGGATCATCTCCTTTTTGATGGCATGAAATCAGAAGCGGAGATGCCCTGCGGCCGTTTCCCGCCTGAAAACGGCCGTTCTCGAGCAATGGTTTCCCAGCGGAATCACATTTTACCGATGTGGCCGTATAGGTTTTATCCAGACGTCCGCTGTAGATGTTATCGATGGACCGGGTGAAATTGTAAATAATCGGAAGCCCCCGGCAGGCTTTTTCCAGAGTGAACCCATCGGGAAGCTCTTGGTTATTTTCAAGGGCTTCGTGCATCTGACAGGCTTCTTCGTAAGGAAAGATGTGGCAGTAATTTTTCATGTATGTGCCGATGGTGCCCATGATTTCCATGGCTGACCCGACCCCCGAATTTTTCAGATCCCGGCACACCAGGATCCGAGAGGTATTTTTATCGAAGGCAGTATAGGTTACGGGCAAGGTGCGCCTTGTGGTTTTCCATCGGGTCAGGATCAACTCAAGACCTTGATTGAGGAATTCTTCCGGCTTCTGATCGGCCGAGGGATGGAAAGCGGGCACCCCGTTTTTTAAAAAGACCGAGAGTTGCGGAACATGCAACGCATCTTTTTCAGATGTATCGTTGATCGTCAAGGACTCGATTTCAAAACACCCCGCTCCACGGCGGGACCTTCCCCCGATTCCACCGAGATTTTCAAGCAGCCAAAGGGAACACAACAGATCACCCACCCGATGAGGGGTTTCCAAGCGCACAAAATGAATTCGTATCTCGAACCGTCCGCCAGGTTTGGCCACCGCTCTTCCGGGCTTTCGGATGTCCTCGTTTTCTGACTTTAAGCGGATCGGCTTGTTGGGCTTTACCGGTTCCGTAATGCTGAAAAATGCATAGGCGATACCCGTTTCCCAAGCCGGATTTCCGGACTGGTTTTCGGAAAATGCGGAACCCGGTTCCCAGGTTTGGATCTTTCCGCTATGATGAACACGCAATTCAAAGGGGCATGCCGATGCGGTGCTGCCGAAAAGGCTTGCCTCCGCAGTGAAAAGGCCGGTTTGAGAGAGGCTCTGAAACGCCCGCCACCAGAAGCGAAGCCCTGCTTTGACCTCGGTCGCTCGAATCTCGAACCGAGCCTGATCCGAACCGGAAGACAGCATCGGCGTAACGATCCTGCATTTTGCCGTTATCTTGAGCGGTTTCATCGGAAATGCTCCTTCTGGAAATCCATGTTTGTTTTGGACCTACTCGCCATAATCGGCTATGATGTGATTTTTTTTCAACAAGCTGCTGACTATCCCGCCCTCGGCTTCATATTCCTTTCGAAGCTCATTCAACATATGACGTTTGAACCCGTCTCTGCCGGCTTTCCCCTTGAGATCGAAGCATCC
Organism: Desulfobacteraceae bacterium; assembly: GCA_003599475.1. Next base: position 2,257 of record QZKK01000034.1, on the reverse strand, counting down.
GGAATCACAGGTCACCGTCTCTCCGACTTTATCGAACAGAGCCTCGAAGACGTCCGGGTCATCTTCCATTTCGAGATCGACATGGATCGAAATATCATCGCCGGTTTCGTCACCGGCCAAATGAACCTTCCGAATGAAGGCTTTTTCTCCATAGGGGATCTTCTGAAAGCTTTTAAAGAAGGAACGCAGGGTTGCATATGCATATTCGAAAAACAGCGGTTTGGCATCCTGCAGGCAGTGGCGGGCGATAATCTGATCAAAGCAAGCTCTGAAGCCTTCAGGGTCGAGCCGGACCCCGGAAGCTTTTTTTTCGATCACGGGATCGGTGCGGCCTTTCCCCTCCTTATGAAAATAGTCGTAGATCCTTTGGTGAAGCACCGTTTCAACCGCTTCGAAGGCAGCCCTATACCCCTTCAAGGTAGATAAGGCGGTTTTTAGACCTTCCGCCCGGCGGCTTTCCTCCCGGGCTTCCGTTTCAAGCTGGGCCAGATGAAATGCGATCTCGTCGGGTCCGCCGGTCCGACTGGCCTGTTCATCCAAACCGTCTATAATCCGTAGAAGGGCGACGAGGAGGGCAGCCCGATCGTAGGGTAATTCGTTGCCCATCACCATCATGGGAGATTTCATTCGAGCTTCGAGTGAACCCAGGTAGGGCTCTTTGCGGGTAAAAAACGGATAGGTAAAGCTCATGCCGGAGAGATTCATCTTTTTGCGGTGATAGAGCCCGGCGGCTGCGATTGGCTCCACCAGGGCTTTGATCGTTTCCAAATCGAATACGTCGTGGAGCTTTTGATGGAGCTTTTCCAGGATGATCTTTCCGCTGCCGCCATGCCTTTCGGGTTCCGTCAACCGAAGGAAGCCAAGCACATGGTGGTGGTCCCGTATCTCGGTCGGAAACAGCCGAATCGATTCGCCGTCCAGATCGATCGTTCCGAGGACATGCCCGCAATCGTGGAGATGCAGCGCCCCCAGGAGAATGAAAAGCTCCACCGGCGCAAGGAAGCATCGGTTCAGCTTCAGCTCGTAATGACAGAAGATCGGAAGCAGCAAGCGCTCGGCCAGATGGAACAGGTCGGCGTGGTGCAGCAGGGAATGGTCCGCCATTTCCGGAACCCGGTCGCCCTTCCAGAGATAGGGTCCGATGTCCGCCAGTGCGAGGAAAAATCGCTTAAGGGATTCGTCCTTCTTTCCGTCCGACTCAGTTACCAAGTATTCGAGCAGCGGGCTGTTCAGGGTCCTGAACTGGAGCTCCGACCGCCGGCGATCGAGACTCACCCGTTTCCGCAGGGTTGTGCACAACGGTGAGGCTTCCAAGTTGCCGTTTTTATTTTCGACCAGCAGATTGTTCAATATCCTGGCATATTTTGGAGTGGCTGCGACCGACCATGCGTTCTTAGCGGAAGGAGCCTTCCCATGCAGGGTTTCCAGGACCGATTCGACCCCGGTCCATTCACAGAGATCCACATGAAGCGGCAGCGGTGGAAGCTCGATGACACGATCGGATTCCTCGTAAACATATCTGCAGGGGATTTTAAACAGGACCCCCAGGATCACGTAGTACGGGATGAGCGCCTTGTAGCCTCCGGTGGGAAGGAATACGATCTGCTGACCGCAACTGCCCGCTTCCATGACCTGTTGGTGCAGATACCCGATTAAATTGGGGAGACCTTTATCATAAAACTCGATAGCGGAGGCGTCCGAGAGGTTCTCGATCTTTTCTAATCGTACATTCTTGAAAGAGAGTTGCGTTTCAAGCACGCTTTGAATACTTCGGGCGCACGCGGCTGCAGACAGGGTGTCTGTATAAACCAGTCGAACGACGTCTTCCGGCTGCGGCGGAAAGCTCTTTTCCTTGAACATCGTGCTTAACTCGGCAGATGCATATGAAATTTTATCCAGCGGAAGGAAACGGATCTTCTCCTTGAGCAGTCGATCAAAAGATCTTCCGCTGTCTTCCAGATCGTCTTGCCACTCTTTTTCGGTGGCGCCGATTTTCTCGGATTCGGAGAGTATATGTTTGTTATACCAGCCGATGAGCGAAGTTCCGACTGAAACGATGAACCGGGTGGTCATAATCGATACCTCCTTTCAGACTTCACCGAACCACCCATAACCCACATGGGTCTTGCCTCCGATACCCGGGAGATCCTGGACGGCCCCAAGCAGCGCTTTTCGGGCGCTATCGAAAAGATCTTCTTTGGTAATCGAGACTGATAAGGTTTCCTCTCCGCTTTTCAGCTCGAACCGGGCCGCTCGG
>QZKK01000119.1 GCA_003599475.1 Desulfobacteraceae bacterium | reverse complement strand
TTTGATGCTTGTGATTTGTGATTTTCTTTTTAAATAGGAGTCTACCATGTTTTTCCCGGATTACAGGCCCAGGCGGCTGCGTCAGAATGAGGGGTTTCGCAGGATGATCCGCGAGACCCATCTCACCGTAAACGATTTCATCCTGCCTCTTTTTTCCATCGGCGGAAAGGACGTGAAAAAACCGATCTCTTCGATGCCCGGGCATTTTCAGCTCTCTACCGATCATCTCCTTGCGGAAATCAAGGGAGCGGTGGAACTTGGCATTCCGGCTGTGATGCTTTTCGGAGTTCCGGATCGAAAAGATCCATTGGGGACCCAAGCCTACGCAAAGGACGGTGTCGTTCAAAAAGCGGTCCGGGCGGCCAAGAATGCTTTTCCCGATCTCATCGTCATCACCGACGTCTGCTTGTGCCAGTATACGGATCACGGCCACTGCGGATTCGTGGAAGGACATAAGATCGATAATGACGCCACCCTAGAGCTCCTGGCCAAAACGGCGCTTTCCCACGCCCGCGCAGGAGCCGATATGGTGGCTCCTTCCGACATGATGGACGGGCGGGTGGCGGAAATTCGCGAAGCGCTCGATGAAGAGGGCTTCAGCGGCACTCCCATCATGGCCTATGCGGCAAAATACTGCTCGGCATTTTACGGTCCCTTCCGGGCCGCAGCACAGAGTGCACCTCAATTCGGGGATCGGCGAACTTACCAGATGGATCCGGCCAATGCCCTCGAAGCGATTCGGGAAGCCACGATGGATGTCGAGGAGGGTGCCGACATCATCATGGTAAAACCGGCATTGGCCTACCTGGATATCATCCGGCGGATCCGGGATGAAATCGATCATCCGCTGGCCGCCTACAACGTAAGCGGAGAGTTTGCCATGATCAAAGCCGCGGCGCAAAACGGCTGGCTGGACGGCGAGCGGGTGATGATGGAAACGCTTACCGCAATCAAAAGAGCCGGTGCAGACATGATTCTGACCTACTTTGCCGTCGAAGCCGCCCGGGTTCTTAGAAATGGCACATTATGAACCCAGAAAAACCAGTGTCTGGAGAAAAAGCGGGGTTGCGCCTGGTCGCTTGGGAGGTCACCCGAAACTGCAATCTGAACTGCGTCCACTGCCGGGCTGCTGCGACCCTGGGCCCCCATGAGGGAGAACTCGACACACAGACCTGTCTCCGTATTCTGGATGAAATCGCAGATGCCGGTAATCCGATTGTCATTCTGACCGGAGGAGAACCCTTGCTGCGGCCCGACATTTTTGAAATCGCGCGTTACGGCACCGACAAAGGGCTGCGGATGGTCATGGCGCCGAATGGCACCTTGATCACCGAAGAAGTTGCCGGCCGGCTCGCCGCCGCCGGTATCCAGCGGATCAGCGTCAGCCTGGACGGGGCTTCATCCGAAGCGCACGACCGTTTTCGGGGCGTCGATGGCGCCTTCAAGAGGGCTTTGCAGGGAATCGAAAAGGCAAAATCCGCGGGAATTGAATTTCAGGTCAACACCACGATCACCAAACAGAACCTCGCTTCCCTCCCCCGCATCCAGAAGCTGGCCATGGAGCTTGAAGCGGTCGCCCACCATATTTTTCTTCTGGTCCCGACCGGACGCGGCAAATACATCATCGACCAGGAGATCACCGCCAAGGAGTACGAAGAGGCCTTGAACTGGTTCTACGATCAGAGGGAGCTTTCTTCACTTCAGTTGAAGGCAACCTGCGCACCGCACTATTACCGGATTCTGAGGCAGCGTGCAAAAGCGGAAGGGAAAAAGGTCGAGTTCAAGACACACGGCCTGGATGCGGTTACCCGCGGCTGTCTCGGCGGAACCGGATTCTGCTTCATTTCACACCGGGGTATCGTACAGCCCTGCGGATTTCTGAGCTTGAACTGCGGAGATCTCAGGAAACAGGCGTTCTCGGAGATCTGGACCGGATCGGAAGTGTTTCTATCCCTTCGGAATTTCGATAACCTGGAAGGAAAGTGCGGAAGATGTGAATACCGGAAGGTTTGCGGCGGCTGTCGTGCCCGTGCCTATGAAGCCACCGGCGATTACATGGCCGAAGAACCGCTGTGCAGCTACCAACCGGAATAAGTGTTCAGCGTCCAGGTGTCGGTGATCAGGAATTCGGTTGAATGAAGCTCAACCGAGTATCCACCTTCCGGGCATCTGACACCTGAAAACCGAAACCTGACACCCGACACCTGAAACCATTCATCAGAGGATTTCGAGATGAAAATCAGCGCATTGATGGTTCCAAACCCGATTACCGTCACGGACAAGGCCTCGATCGGAGAAGCCATCCAATTGATGAAGGTAAAATCCATTCGGCATCTGCCGGTGGTTTCGGAGACAAACGAATTGAAGGGGTTTGTGACGCTGTCGGATCTGAAGCAGGGCCTGATCCCGTCCATGGTCGGCGATCTCACGCTCAAAGACTTGATGATCACTGATCCCATCACCGTAGGCCCGAATGACGACGTCGAAGTCGCCGCCCAGCTCATCTACAAATACAAAATCGGCGGGATGCCGGTCGTTCAGAAGGGGAAGGTCGTCGGCATCATCACCGAATCCGACATTCTCAGGGCATTCATCGATATGATGGGAATTCTCTCCTCCAGCTCTCGGATCGACGTGGGTATCGGAGACCGCCCGGGAGCCCTCAAGAAAGCGCTTCAGATAATATACGAAAATGGGGGCGAGATCATCAGCATCGGGCAGGCCTCCTTCAAAGGCAAGGAGCGCGCCTTCTTTTTCCGGCTGCTCCCCTGTAAAACAGCCGTCCTTAAAAAAGCGCTCGAAGATTCCGGGTACACCGTCCTGGAAACCATGGACTAGAGAAACGAGGGTTCAGTGTTCAGCGTTCAGTGTTCAGGAAAGAAAGGTCGGTGCATTGCAAGATCAAACTGGCCGTTTGACGGCCGGCGGCACCGCTGAACACTGAATCCCTGAACACTGAACACTCTTATTCACTGCCCAGCGAATTCAGCATCAGGGTCATCGGGCGGTCTTCTTCGCTTTTTCCCGTAAACCGGATCGGTCCCGGCCTCCGGTAATGATCCGGCGCCGGGGTGGCGGCCAGCCATTTTTCCCGGCAGGCTCTGACGACTTGGAATGAGACCGAATTGACGTCGACCAGACATTTTTCGAGCACCAGCTCGAGCCTTCCCTTCCTGTCCTCCAGGTGCATCAGCGGAGCGATGGGTATTCCGATCGGTTCCCATTCCTGAAAATCTTTCTCCAGGTTCCGAATCGCTGCCATCTGGCCGGTGGCGCCATTTGCGATCAGGCTGAAAACCGTCCGGCCCAGGTTATAGGTGTAGATGCAGTCGAATCGGGTGGGATCGCTCCCCCGGCCGTCATAACCGTAAAAATGGATCTGGGTGCTGAACTTGGGAACGGATTTGTTGAATATCTTGGTCACCGCCCGGGGGACCTCTTCGTCGTTACGGATCGCCCCGGCCCGAACCAGCTCCTGCTTGAGGGTCTTGACCGAGATGATGGAAGGTTTGACAAGAAGGTAGGGCTCATCGGCATAGTTTTTAAACAGAATCGGACCGAAGTACCGGGGATCCAGATCGTCGCTTTCGAGTGTTTTCCTGAAATAATCCTGATGGATGCCGATCTTATAGGTTCCTTCCTCCCGGAGGTAGTTCAGGTAGTCTTTGACAAGCCCCAGGACGACCTTGTCTGTTTCGACCATTGAGAACTGGAAATTTCCGTGGCTGTCTCTTTCCGTCAGGAGCCCTTCCTGAAAAAATTCCGGGATATCGTTGAAAAGCTCGTCGTCGCGCGTATTCCAAATCGAATCGCCGTGATCCTCGCGAGACCGCCGTGCCAGCTTTCGCAGATATTCCAGCTTATCTTCGAGCAACGGGAAGTCCGAGTGGAAATAGGTATCGTGGGTGTGGTTATAATCGGCGATGATCGAATTGAGCTTTATGATGAAGATCTGAATCTCGTTGATAAACTCCAGCAGCCCCTCCGGGATCACCAGAACGCCGTAGTTTTTCCCAACCGCTGCTCTTCTGACGATCCCGTTGCAGATGACCCGGGACAGGTGCCGCAGCGTGATGCCGTAAGCGGTGTAGTCGGTCGTGCCCTTTTCAGCGGCTTTCTGAAGGCGATCCTGATCGATATAGTTGGCAAGATCTTCTCCGATCAGGGTCATGTTGGCGTGCGTCTGCAGAGCGACTTCAAGCGCCAGATGGCTGGCGACCCGCCCCATGACCTTGCAGATGTGCCAGTATTTGACATCCGAGCTGCTGTCCGTACAGAGATTGGCGATGTCCTGGGCAAACGCTCTGGCAGCCGTATGGAACCCGAAAGACATGGCGCAGAGGATTTTTCCGTCCGCTGAGTGCACCTGAATGTCGCCGTCGATTGTCTTGGGTACGCCGATAATCTGCACATCACCGAACATCTTCTCCGCCAGAAAGGCGGCATTGGTGTTTGAGTCGTCCCCTCCGACGATGACCAGTGCATCCAGGGCGAGTTTTTTACAGGTTTCCCTGGAAAGGCGCATCTTTTCCGAGCTATCGATTTTGGTGCGCCCGGTTTTGATCATCGTAAATCCGCCGAGGTTCCGGTACGCGTCCACCAGCGGGCCTGTGATCTCGATGAACTCGTTTTCGATCACGCCATCGGGTCCAAGCAGGAATCCGAAGATGCGGGTGTCCGGATTGGCTTTCTTGGCGGCATCATAGATGCCGGCAATCACGTTGTGACCGCCGGGTGCGGGCCCGCCGGAAAAAACGACTCCGATGTTGCGGCAGCGTCTGTATCGCTCTTTTGACGCGCCATCCTCCCTGTCGGCTCCGACAATCGTCTGCAGCCTGTTTCCGATGATGTTGGGAAGAGATTTCGCCGCTTCCGGGTGCGTGGAGAAAGAGTACCGATCGTCTTCCCGCAGGCGCGTAAAGGGGTGGCTGAATACCTGGCAGACCGGCGGGCGATAACTCCTTCTTTCGGCAACTTCAGGGCTGACATCCCCGATGGCCTCTTGCACTTTCGGATGTTTCAAAAGACGGTCGATGATTTCGGATTCGTTTGTCATGGGGGCACCTCTATGCCGTAAAGACGCGGTTTCGGCCTGTATCTTTGGCCTGGTACAAAGCCTTATCGACTCGGTGGAACAGGGTTTCGGGTTCTTGATCACCCGGCTTCACCTGCGTAACTCCGATGCTGATCGTTATTCCGACAAGTTCCCCACGATGAAGAAACTCTGTTTTCTCTATGCAACTGCGCAGCTTTTCGGCGGCTTCCTCGGCGCCTGGCTGAAGCGTCTCGGGCAGCAGCAGGATGAATTCCTCTCCGCCGAAGCGGGCCAGAAAATCACTCTCCCGCAACAGAGGCCGTATCCGTTTGATGATCTCCTTCAAACACAGATCCCCGATGGCGTGTCCGTACTGATCGTTGATTTTTTTAAAGTGATCCACATCCAGCAGCAGTATGGAAAAGGGGCGTTGGTGGCGCAGATAGCGGAACAGCTCTTCCTTGATCCGCTTTTCGTATGCCCGCCGGTTGTAGATCCCGGTGAGCGGATCCACAAGGACTTCCTTTTCGAGTGCGTCTGCACGCATCCTTGCCGAAGCAATCTCCTTTCTCATCCGGCCGATATCCTGCTGGAGCTGCTCCATCCGCCGATCCACCTCGGCGATCTTGGATTCGTCCTTTTTTCTTTTCTCCTCGATTGCCTGTTGGATCGAGGAGAGGCTGAGCGCCACCGTGCGTTTCAATTCCGCCAGAGTCTTACTGAAATCCACCCGCTGGCGCAGCTCTCCGATTTCTTGTTCCAGCAGGCTGCTGAACTCGGAGTCTGCCCGATGCGTCTCGCGCGCATGAGGAAAGCTCTCCAGAATATGGCTTTCGACCTCAACCAGCCGCTCTCCGATTTCCCTGATAAACGCCGCCGCCTCTTCACGCTCTCCGCTGACCCGTGAGATGAAATCCTGAATCAGAGACATGATCTCTTTGCGGATCTGGGAAAAGGCATCCAACCCGTCGGCGCGATGAATCCGGCCTTCGATATCGTCAATCCCTTTCAGGGAGGCTCCGTCCAGGTTCAGCTTCAGTTCGCCGATCATTGCCGAATACGCCTCCCGGAGCCGCACCAGGATGCTTTCGCTCCAGTCGCTCTCTTCAGGCGCTTTCGTTTCGAACGGTGAGCGCTTGAAGAGCTTATCCAGCAGGCGGCCGTGCGCGGGTTCTTTGACCGGATCTTTTCCCAGGTCTCCACGAAGAGTCGTCTCCTTGACCCGCTTCACCGCCTCCTGGATATCGGAAAAGGCGACCCGCTCTTTCAGCTTCTCTTTTAAAAGAGCGACCGAATCGTTCACCGGTCGACTATCATCGGCTGGAAGCATCTCGATGACCGTTAAAAGAGCGCTTCTGTAAACGCCTTCGATCCGATTGCCGAGATCTTCCGTCTCAGAGAGTTGTTTGAGAAGCTTCTCCCGCTGGGCTTGTGATTTTTCCACCCGTGCCTTCAGAGAAGCGATCTCCGATGCGGCAGGGGTTTCGCCGTCGACTGCCTGAGCCTCCTCAAGGAACGATGAAAATTCGGATCTGGAGGAAAGCTTTGCAAAGAGTGCTTCCGAGGAAAGCTTCTTACCGGTTGAAGCAAGCCCTTTGAGCTCCTCTAGTATGACTTCCGACAGCAGCCTCAGGGAAACGGTGTTTTTTTCCGTGTTCATAAGCGGATATTACCTATCCGGGGTTCGCCGTGTCAAGTCGATTCCGATGAACCCCCGATGAAGCCCGAAATGGAATCGTTTCGCAACAAGGCCTCCAATCCACAAGAAGGAAAACCCCCGATGCAGAATTTTCAATGGTCAATTTCCATGGGAAAAGCGAAAATGAGAGCTGAGCGGTCAGCCTGAAATGAATTCCATTTTGCTTGACCTATCGGGTACGATACAGTAATGATGATTTCAATTACGCTCGGGTGTTTTCGAGGAGTGAGTCGAACTCTGGGGGGTGCCTCGCATGGGAGACAAAATGGAAGCAATCGAAGTCGTTTGTCCAAAATGCCGGCGAACCCAAATCGTTTACCTCCCCAAGGAAAACATCCCGAAGTGTCCGGACTGTAAGCTCCAGATGATCATCCGGGAGCTTCTCGATGAGGGTAAATCTTATTAACCTCGAGCGATATTCAGCCGGCCCTGCCGTCTGGAGATCGTTCAACCAAAAACAACAGGAGGTTTGAATGAAAAAGCGGTTTTGGACTGGAGTATGGATGCTTTCCGTTCTGATGTTTTTTACCTTCACGACAGCCGTATCTGCAGACGACATCGAATTAGCCAAAAAATCGACGATTGAAGAAATCGTCAAGAGGGGCGAGTTGAGGGTCGGCTTTGAAGCCGGCTATCTCCCCTTTGAAATGGCCGACAAGAAGGGGCAGTTCATCGGCTTCGACATCGATGTCGCAAAGGAGATGGCCAAGGCCATGGGAGTAAAATTTGTCCCGGTCAATACCGCCTGGGACGGAATCATGCCGGCACTGATGACCAAGAAATTCGACATCATCATGAGCGGCATGACCATCACCCAGGAAAGAAATCTTAAAATCAATTTTGCCGACCCCTATATCATCGTCGGTCAAACCATTCTGCTCAACAAGAAGCATGAGGGAAAGGTTAAATCCTACAAAGACCTGAACGATCCCAAATACGTCGTCACTTCAAAGCTCGGAACCACCGGCGAGCAAGCCATTAAGAGGATGCTCCCCAAGGCCACCTACAAGTCATTTGAGGTGGAAACCGAAGCCGCCCTTGAAGTGCTGACCGGCAAAGCCGATGCGTCCATCTACGATCTGCCCTTCTGCGCCGTATTCATGGCCCAGCAGGGAACCGGCAAACTTATTTTCCTCGACGAGCCTTTTACCTTCGAACCGCTGGCATGGGCGGTTCGGAAGGGAGATCCGGATTTTCTCAACTGGCTGAACAACTTTCTGCGCCAGATCAAAAATGACGGGCGCTACGAAAATATCTACAACAAGTGGATCAAGAGTACGGACTGGATCAAAGAGACCCAGTGATGCAGGGATATAGGGATTAGGGGTTAGGGGTTAGAGACCCTCTTCTTCCCTACATCTCTAATCCCTACATCCCTAATCCCTAACCCCTGATGAAGAGGCGTTGATGAGAAAACAATCGGCCCTTAGCCGCCGGAGGTCCAGAGGAAAATATAACTTATGGATGGGTGTTTTCTTCATTCTGATCGCCTCCCTCCTTTTCCTGGTCTACGCAGCGACCATGCGGATCGATTATGTCTGGAGCTGGCACAAGGTTCCCAAGACCTTCTTCTACCATGAACAGGTGCAAATCAGGAGCCGGGTCGAAGGCACCGTCGGAAGCATCACGCATAAAGGAGACCAGGCACTCATTACGATCAAGGGCGCAGGAGAGAGTGAAACCTACACCGTTCCGGCTGCCGATATCCGTGTCGCCGAAAACGACTTCATCTATCCAGGCGACGCACTGGCCGTCTACGGCAAGTGGAGTCCGGGTATCATGGTCCAGGGTATCTGGGTAACCCTCAAGATCAGCCTCTTTTCGATCATTTTCGGAATCCTCATCGGAGTCATCGGCGGCATCGCCCGGATTTCCGACAATCCGGCTCTGAAATGGTCTGCGATCACCTATGTCGAGCTGATTCGCGGCTCTCCCCTGCTGGTCCAGATTTTCATCTGGTATTTTGTTCTCGGCACCATGATCAACCAACTGCTGATCGCTTACGGCTTCCAGGAAATCTCCAATGTCTGGTATGGGATCGCCGCTCTGGCTTGTTTCACGGGGGCCTATGTGACCGAGATCGTGCGGGCGGGAATCCAATCCATTCACCGGGGCCAGATGGAGGCTGCCCGATCCCTCGGAATGACCTATCCCCAGTCCATGCGGCACATCATCATGCCCCAGGCGATGCGACGGATTCTGCCGCCGCTTGCCGGGCAGTTCATCAGCCTGATAAAGGATTCTTCGCTGCTCGGGCTCATCGCGGTGCGGGAATTGCTCAAGGCGACCCGGGAGGTAGTCACCACCCAGCTCAATACGTTTGAAATGTTCTTTACCTGCGCGGCGCTCTACCTGGTGATGACGTTTGCACTCTCCATGTTCGTTCAGTATCTTGAAAGAAAGACTCTGGTTTCATGATCGACGTGCGCCACATATCCAAGACCTTTTACACCACGCATGAAATCCGCGCGCTGGCGGATGTCTCCACCAGAATCGATCCCGGTGAGGTGGTTGTCGTGATCGGGCCTTCCGGTTCCGGGAAAAGCACGCTTCTGCGCTGCCTCAATCATCTCGAAGCCGCCGACACCGGCCATATCTACATCGACGGCATCGATATTCTGGACCACAAGACCAATATCAACAAGGTCCGGGCGGAGGTGGGAATGGTTTTTCAATCATTTAACCTGTTCCCCCACAAATCGGTGCTCGAAAATATCACTCTGGCTCAAAGGGTCGTTCGCAAGCGGTCCAAAGAGGCGGCTCTGGAAAAAGCTCTGATGCTGCTCAACAAGGTGGGCATCGGCGAAAAGGCGGGCTCCTATCCGGATCAGCTTTCCGGCGGTCAGCAGCAGAGGGTTGCCATCGCACGGGCGCTGGCGATGGATCCCAAGGTGATGCTGTTCGACGAGCCGACATCGGCGCTCGACCCCGAGATGATCGGCGAGGTGCTCGATGTGATGAAAACGCTGGCCCGAGAGGGGATGACCATGGTCGTTGTGACTCATGAAATGGGGTTTGCCAGGGAGGTTGCAGACCGCGTCATCTTTATGGACGAAGGAGCCATTGTGGAGGTGGGAACACCGGAGCACTTCTTCACCAGCCCTTCTCACGCCAGGACAAAGCTGTTTCTGAGCCAGATCCTCTGAGAGAAATCACAAATCCCAAGCTCCAAATCCCAAACAACTATATCTTGTGTTCCTCGTTTTAAAATACCCCCCCGGTTGTGTTTTTTTCTTTACAATCTGCACCTCTCCTGGTATGGATAACTATTTTTGTATCGTTCAGCCACCGAGGAAGATGCTCGCAACCATTAAACAACAGGGGCGGTTCCATCATGAAACTGAAAAAGCTTGAAATCGTCGGTTTCAAATCCTTTGTCGACAAGGCCGCAATCGAATTTCCCCCTGGAATTTCTGCCGTGGTCGGCCCCAACGGGTGCGGCAAAAGCAATGTCATCGACGCCCTCCGCTGGGTGATGGGGGAGCAGAGCGTCAAGCAGCTCCGCGGAAAATCGATGGAGGATGTCATCTTTGCCGGTACCAATGGGCGCCTTCAGATGAATATGGCCGAAGTGACGCTGACGCTGATGAACGACAACGGTTCGGCGCCGCAGGAGCTGAAGGATTTCAGCGAAATCATGCTGACCCGCCGGCTCTATCGATCCGGTGAATCCTCCTATCTCCTCAACAAGCAGCCTTGCCGCTTGAAAGACATTCACAACGTGTTTCTCGGCAGCGGCCTCGGCGCCAGGTCCTTTTCCATCATTCAACAGGGAAATATCGGTGCCATTATCGATGCCGGGCCGGAAGAACGAAGGGTATTTATCGAAGAGGCCGCTGGGATCATCCGGTACAAGAACCGAAAAAACGAGGCGCTGAGAAAAGTCGAGGCCACCAACCAGAACCTGCTGCGCGTGCAGGACATCCTGGTCGAAGTCAAGCGGCAGATGGACGGGCTCAAGCGCCAGGTCAAAAAAGCCGAGCGATACAAGAAGTACCAGGAGAAGATCAAACGGTACGACGTCCGCCTCGCCCTCTATCAGCATGCCGCCTATACGCTGCAGATCGAGGAGTCGGATCGACTGATCAAAACCCTGAGGGACGCCGATCTTCAGCAGTCGGCCAGACTGAAACGCCTGGATGCCGCCGTCGAAGAGATCAAACTGAAGCGAACCCGCAAGGACGAGGAAATCGCCCAGCAGAAGTCTCGCCAATTCGAACTGCAGCGCGCCATCGACCGGACGGAAAACGACCTGACTCATTTGCGGGTGGATATCGAGAACCTGGCAGGAGAAGTCGATCGGATCGGAACCGTTCGAAACCAGCTAGAAGAAAAAACCGGTGGCATCGCATCCGAACTCGTTCAGGTTGAAAACGAGACCCTTTCGGCACGGCAGGAGTTGGACCGGGTCCGATTGGATCTGCAGAATGAAAAATCCGCCTCCGCGGAAATATCCAGCCGGCTTTCCGTACTCAATGAGGCGGTCGAGGCCGCAAAAAATCATCTGATGAAGTGTGTGGCCGAAGAAGCAAAATATAAAAACACCTATCAGAACGCATCGGTAAACAAGGAGAACCTGCAGCGCCGGCTCAAAAGGATTAGAGAAGAAGAAGCCCAAGCCGTCAAGCGGGTCCAGTCGCTTGAAGCGTCTGAAGCGGAAGCGAATGAATCGCTTAAGTCCGCCAGGGAAAAAATCGAAGGGCTGAAAGCTCGGATCGAAATGTTGCAGAAAGCGCTCAGGGAAAAAAATGAATCGCTTTCGACCCGTATCCGGCAGGTCCAGAAAATGGAGCTTGAAGGAAAAGAGCTGCGGTCGCGCCATTCCACTTTAAAGAGGATGCAGGATAACTATGAGTGGTACAAAGAAGGTGTAAAAGCGATCATGAAAAACCGCGCCGGAACGGAAGGATCGGAGCAGCAGGCCGGAGGGATTATCGGGCTGGTGGCCGATATCGTCGAGCCCGATCCCTCCTTTGCACCGGCTGCCGAAGCGGTATTGGGAGACGCCCTGCAGTATATTCTGGTTTCGGATCAGGATGTAGGAGTCCGCTCCATCCGGTACCTGCAGTCGACGTCCTCCGGCCGCGGCGGTTTCATCCCGCTTTCCTCCCTGAAGACACCGGAACCGGAAAAGGGAGATCCTTCGAACAGGCTGCTGAACCACGTCGCCGTGAAGCCTGGATTTGAAAAAATCGCAGACACGCTGCTGGGTCATGTGCGGGTTGCCGAGAATCTGGAGGAGGCCCTCCAGATCTGGAATCGGAATGGGGTTCGACAGACCGTTGTGACCAAAGACGGCGACATGGTGGGCACGCAGGGGATCCTGATAGGAGGCACGGCTCAAGACGGATCGGGCATCCTGGCAAAGAAACAGGAGCTCAAGGAGCTGAAAGCCCGCATGGAGCTTCTGGACAAGGATCTGGAGGCAGCCCGCAAAGTACAGACGGGTCTTGAAGCCGAAGCCAAATCTGCAGAGATCGATCTTCAAAAGATGCTCGAGCAGAAGCAAGATGCGGTTCTGGATGAAACCGCTGCGGAAAAAGAACTCTACAAGGTTTCCGAAGACCTGAAGTTTGCCCGCCGTCACCTGGATATCGCCAGGCTTGAAGGACACCAGTTGTCGGGTGAAGCCAGCGACCTGGAAGGGGAGATCGAAAAATATCACTGCGCCATCGCCGAAATCGAGAAGGAAGTAAAAGCCGCCCAGGCCCGGGTGACGGAGACTTCGGATCAGATTCGGATCGTCTCCGGCAAGATGGATGAGTACTCTCAGCGCATCGTCGATTTCAAACTGAAGCTGGCTGCACTCAATGCGAAATTGGAAAACAGCAGCGCCAACCGGAATCGATTGAAATCCTACCATCAGGACAGCCTCAAGCGACTGGAAGAGTATGCGGAGGAAATTAACCAAAAGAAGCAGAAGCGCGCCTTGCTGAAGGAAAAAATAGTCGAGTTCGAACAGACGCTGTCGGCCCGCTATGAAGTGCTGAAACACCTGGAACAGGCGATCGAAGGCAACCGGAAAGATTATGAAGCCATCGATGCCGTGTTGCATGAAAACGATTCGGAGCTAAACCAGATACAGAGCCTCCGACAGGAGGTGCTCGACAAGATCCGCGTGCTGGAACTGGAGCAATCCCAGATAAAGCTCAAGCGGGAAAATATCGTCGACCAGATGGAGAACAGATACCAAGCTTCTTTTTCGCTCCTGCAACAGGAAGCGGGGCCGGCTGCGGAATCTACGGATATGACGGTTGAACAGATGGAGGAAGAAATCGCCGATCTGCGAAAGAAAATCTCGCTGATCGGTGACGTCAATCTGGGGGCGATCGGAGAGTTCGAACAACTCAAGGAAAGGTTCGATTTCTTGACCCGGCAGAACGACGACCTTGTCGGAGCGATCGAAGATCTCCACAAGGTGATCCGTAAAATCAACCGGATCACCCGAGAACGCTTCATGGAAACGTTCGAACAGGTCAACGAGAAGCTGAAGGCGGTATTTCCAAGTCTATTTGAAGGAGGCACCGCTCAGTTGACGTTGACCGAACCGGACAATCCGTTGGAAACCGGAGTGGAGTTCCTGATCCAGCCGCCGGGGAAAAAACTTACGCGCATGAGCCTTCTTTCCGGAGGCGAGAAGGCGCTTTCCGCAATCGCCTTCATCTTCTCCATATTTTTAATCAAACCGACCTCTTTCTGTCTGCTCGATGAAATCGACGCCCCGCTGGACGATGCAAACGTATACCGGTTCAACAACCTTCTGCAGCTCATCGGGGAAAAGTCTCAAATCGTAATGATCACTCATAACAAAAAGACGATGGAATTTGCCGATACCCTATTCGGCATCACGATGGAGCAAAAGGGGGTATCGAAGGTCGTATCCGTCAACTTGAAGAAATCGGAATAATCAGCCGCCCATACAGCCCCTAAAACGGGAATTCCCGTACGAACCTTTCACCTGGAAAATTGGACATTCAAATGATCTGGAAGTTTTTCAAAAAAGAAGAGGGTGTGAAGCAAAAGGAGAACCCGGCCGATCCCGAGCCGCAGCCAGCGGAGGCGGCGTCCGGCTTTTTCAACCGGCTCAAAGCCGGGCTTTCCAAGACCCGGCGATCGTTGTCCGGAGGCCTCGATCAGCTCTTTGCCGTCAAGGGGGCGATGGATGGAGATGCCATCGAATCGCTTGAAGAACTCCTGATTACATCGGATATCGGCGTTGAAACCTCCATGAAGCTCGTGGATCGCGTTTCAAAAAATGCAGGCCGGATTTCGAGCCCGGATCAGTTGAAGGCGATGCTCAAAGAGGAATTGATGACTTTCCTCAAGATGGAGAAGCCCGCAGCGACTATGCCCGCAAAACCGCATGTGGTCATGGTGGTCGGAGTCAATGGGGTAGGCAAAACCACAACCATCGGGAAGCTTGCGGCAAAGATAAAGTCGGAACAGAAAAGCGTTCTGATCGGAGCGGCAGATACCTTCCGGGCTGCGGCCGTTGAGCAGCTTTCGATCTGGGCCGAGCGTTCCGGCGCAGATATAGTCAAACATAAGGGGGAAGCAGACCCGGCAGCAGTTGCCTTCGATGCCGTCGATGCCGCCATTGCACGAAACAGGGATGTCGTTCTGATCGATACTGCAGGCCGGCTCCATACCCG
>QZKK01000064.1 GCA_003599475.1 Desulfobacteraceae bacterium | reverse complement strand
TATTTCGGGTAGAAGGTAGTATAGAAGAAGACAACTTCCGGTTCCGGGCAAATTTAGAGTTGATTAGCCCCAGAAGGGGTATTTCGTGCAAAATTCAGGGATTAAAAAGTTCAGGAGAAGAGGAATTTCCAAGGAACTGATGCGAACCGTAATTCATCATGCTCGTAATCAGGCATACCAATCACTTCGATTAGAGACATACAGTTGTCTGACGAATGCTCGTGAATTTTATAAAAGGATTGGTTTTCAACTCAAGGTATCAAACAAAGATGTTAAAAAGTATGGTCAAGTATTTGATCAAGAGTTTTGGGAGCTTAAACTATAAAATTCATATAATCATTGCATAAGACCTCGACTGGAAAGTTCACATTAACAATACTGGAGCAGTTGCCGGTGATCCAAGTGTTGATTTGTGTTTCGAATATGAAAAATGCTGGAATTAAGACTTCATGCAGCTGTACGTAAAATTGCCATAAACCATTTAGGAATGAGGTTGATTACCAATGCATCATAACGATAATGATGAAGGAATGGACGCCTGGCTCAAGGAAAGATATGACAAATACACCGGATGGTTCGACCGCGGCGAGATCGACTATTCATCGAAAGTGATTCCAGTACGGGAATCCTTCCGGAAAGAACAGTGGGTGCTCCCGACTGCGCAGGTAATAAACGTTCTCAAAAGTTCGGAGCTGATCGCTTTGACTGACTGTGTTTGCCGGAGCCATTACAAGCGCTGCGACAACCCATTGGACGTTTGCCTGCTGCTGGACGGATTCGGGCAGAAGTTCATCGAAAAGGGTCTGGCCAAACAGGTCCGATACGGCGAGGCCGTTTCGATCCTGAAAGCCGCCAATGAAAGCGGCCTGGTCCATCTGAGCCTCTATAGGCCCGATCGGAATCTTTTTGCCCTCTGTAGCTGCTGCGCCTGCTGCTGCCATGATCTTCAGCTATTGATAAAATTCGGTAAAGAGCGGCTTGTCTGTCATTCCGATTATGTCTCGGCAACCGATACGGATCTATGCTCCCACTGCGGTGAGTGTGTCGACCGATGCGTTTTCGGCGCCAGATCCTATTCAAACGGCGAAATGACGTACGATCCCGATCGTTGTTTCGGCTGCGGGCTATGCGTTACGAGCTGCCCGGCAAAGGCCACAACGATGGAGCCCCGATAGGGCATCGTAGGGAGCGGAGATCGATCATTCTGCAAGGACGGTTTTCGACGGTTAAATGACGGGCGCCCGAAGAGGGTGACCCGAGGCGGAAAGATGATGCAAATTGAAAAGGTCCTTCGAATCTTCGAAAAAGTGATCGTCGTCCTGCTGCTCGGGATGATGATGCTGGCGGTGATGGTGTCTACGGTCGAATTGGGCGTCATCCTTTTTCAGGAGCTCTCCAAGCCGCCGTTCATGCTGCTCAATGTGGAGGAGATGCTGGAGGTTTTCGGCTTCTTCCTGATGGTTCTGATCGGCCTCGAACTACTCGAGACCATAAAGGCGTATCTGGAAGAGGATCGGGTCCATGCCGAAGTCGTCTTTCTGGTTGCGCTCGTCGCGGTATCCAGAAAGGTGATCATCCTCAACTACAAGGAGATCGGTCCGGGGGTGCTCTTCGGGATGTCCGCTCTCATTGTTGCCCTGGGCATCGGCTATTTTCTGGTGCGTCGAGCGCTGCATCTGCACCCGGCCCAAAAGCCGCCTGTGGCATAAGGGTAAACAAAAAAGAAAGGCGCTGCGGTCATCTGCTTCAAGGGTTTAAAGCCGTGCTGGTTGAAGCACCTGTCCTGTTATATCCACCTGAATCCGGTCCGCGAAGGGATACGAGCTTAAGACGTGTCTTCAGATTGCCGTCTCTTTGCGGCCTGCCCACGATTTATTTTGCCCATGGCGGCAGGACATGGTCGAAATTGTAGTAGAGCGTCTGCTGCAGCAGGCGAAAATCGATCACTTCTTTTCCCACTGCTTCCGGCGCCTCCTTCTGCACCAGGATCCGGCCGATGAAACCGGCGATGGTTTCCATGTCCGTTTCGCGCATGCCCAAACGCGTGACTTCGATGGTGCCGATGCGAAGGCCGCTGGGACGGCCCCAATCGGCCGGTTCATCCCCCGGGATCAGATTCTTGTTGGTGATGATATTGGCCTGGGCCAGCCAAAGGCCACTGTCCTAAAAAATCGAAAATTGTGTTAAGCTTTGAGCGTCGAAATTCCCGGCAGCAGGAAGAGCATGCATGGTGAGGGAGATTGGAGGAAGGATTGAAGCGCATACGGCTTGTTGTGCTTGACGATTACGAGGGGCAGTTGGCGGCCGCACCGGCCATGTCGCGGATGAACGAGCTTGCCGAGGTGACTGTTTTCGACCGCCCTTTGGGACCATCCGATTTCGAGAATCTGAAAGATTGCCAGGTGCTGTTGGCTCTTCGGGAGCGAACACCGCTGGACGAGCGATTCTTTGCCGCCTGCCCCAACCTGGAGCTTGTTCTTCAGACGGGCGGACATGCCTATCATCTGGACCAGGCGGCCGCAACGCGGAGAGGCATCATCGTCGCCCTGGGGCGGCGGGTTACCGAAGACACGGCAGTAATCGCGGAATTGGTCTTCGCGCTTATCCTGGGCCTGACTCGAAACATTCAACACCTGGCTGCGCAGATGTCCCGGGGAGAATGGCCCCAGGCAATGGGGGAATCCCTGGCAGGCCGCATCCTGGGCATTCTCGGCTGCGGCCGGCATGGCCGCCCGGTGGCAAAGATCGCATCCCTGTTCGGAATGAAGGTTCTGGCCTGGGATCGGGGCTCTTCCTATGAAACGGAGGATCCCTGGATCAAACGGGTGCCTTTGAATTCTCTTCTTACAGACTCGGACATCGTTTCCATCCATCTGCGCCTGTCCGATGCGTCGCGCGGTTTGATGAATCGCGAACGCCTGGAGAAGATGAAGCAGACGGCTCTGCTCATCAACACCGCCCGCGGCGCCATTGTTGATGAAGACGCACTGGTTGACGCCTTGCGAGAGAATCGCATTGCCGGTGCGGGGCTTGACGTGTTTGCCGTCGAGCCCCTTCCGGCCTCCAGCCCCTTGAGAACGCTTCCGAACGTGCTGCTGACGCCCCATATCGGATGGAAGGTCACCAAGGTGCTGCATCAGTTCGTCGAAATCGCCGCCGATCATCTTGCCGCATGGCTGGACGGAACGCTTTCCGCTTCCGAGGTGTTGAACCCCGAAGCCGCTCACGCATCCCGAGAGCGCAGCGGCGGGATTCGGCTTCAGCCGGCCCAAAAGGAATGACCGGCCTGCGATTCCGAAACGAAAAGATAGGAAAAGAGACGGCCGTCAGGCACTTGTCGCTCCAAGTGGCAAGCATTACGGCACCGATATGGATCTATGCGCCCCTCACGGTGAGTGTGTCGACAGATTGCGTTTTCGGCGCCGGATCCTATTCAGACGGCGAAATGACGTACGATCCTGATCAAGGATTATTGCCGAACGCGTTACGGATAGCTTGTGGGAATCCTACCACGATCACGATTCTGCCAAGAGCGCAGAAGAAAGGGGGACCCGGAATGAAAAAATTGGTGAATCAACCGGAAGACATCGTGAAAGAGGCCTTAGCCGGTTTCGAGGCGGCTCACAGTGACCTGGTAAGAGTCTTTTACAGCCCGAATTTCGTTGTTCGAGCGGATGCACCTAAATCCGGCAAGGTGGGCATCGTTTCCGGCGGCGGCAGCGGCCACGAGCCGATGCACATCGGCTTCGTGGGAAAAGGGATGCTCGATGCCGCCTGTCCCGGAGATGTGTTTACGTCCCCTACCCCCGATCAGATCGAAGCGGCGACCAGAGCCGTCAACGGGGGTGCCGGGGTCCTGCACATCGTAAAGAACTACACGGGGGATGTGATGAACTTCGAAATGGCCGCCGAGCTCTGCCGGGCCGAAGGGATTGAAACCGAAGCCGTCGTCATCAATGACGACGTGGCGGTGAAAGACAGCCTCTATACCGCGGGACGGCGAGGGGTCGGCACCACTGTTTTGGCGGAAAAAATCTGTGGTGCGGCGGCCGAACGGGGCGATGATCTGAGAGGAATTGCAAATCTTTGCCGGAAGGTAAACGAAAACGGCCGTTCCATGGGGATGGCGCTGACCTCCTGCACCGTTCCGTCTGCAGGGATCCCCACCTTTAAAATCGGTGACGACGAGATGGAAATCGGCATCGGCATTCATGGAGAACCGGGCCGGGAGCGGATGAAGCGAAAGACCGCCGGAGAAATTGTCGAGATGATGGCCGAGTCGGTAATTTCCGATCTGCCTTTCAGGAGAAGCGATGAAGTCATTGCGATGGTAAACGGCATGGGCGGAACCCCGTTGATGGAGCTCTACCTTGTCTATGGGGAGTTTGCCAAAATTTGTGAAAAAACCGGAATTCGAATCGTCCGGCGCCTCGTGGGAAATTACATCACCTCGCTTGAAATGGCAGGATGCTCGATTACCCTGCTCAGAGCCGATGCGGGGCTTCTCAAGCTCTGGGACGCTCCCGTTCGAACCCCCTCGCTCCGATGGGGGGTGTAAGAATGGTTCAGGCGAAGCACCTGCAGGACTGGCTCGCATCCCTGCAAAAGACTTATGCCGAAAACAAACAGCACCTCACCGAGCTCGATGCCGCCATCGGGGATGCGGATCACGGCATCAACATGGCTCGGGGGTTTTCCGCCGTCCGGGAGGAGCTCGAAAAGTCCCGTCCGCCCGATATCTCCGGTATTTTAAATACCGCTGCAATGAGCCTGATCCGTAATGTCGGCGGGGCGTCAGGCCCTCTCTACGGCACCTTTTTTCTGCGCGCCGCCGCTTTCTGCAAGGGAAAGGATGCCCTGGAGGCGGCCGATGTCGTCGCCTTGTTCGATGCGGGCCTGGGAGGCGTGATCGAGAGAGGGAAGGCGAAGCTGAACGATAAGACCATGGTGGATGCGCTTGCGCCGGCCGTAGAAGCAATGAAGCAAAAGCTTGAAGCCGGCTCCCTGTTGCGCGAGATCTTGAGGGAGGGGGTTTTTGCGGCCGAAAAGGGGATGAAAGACACTATCGGGACGATCGCAAGAAAAGGACGTGCCAGCTATCTCGGGGAACGCAGCATCGGACATCAGGACCCCGGCGCCACCTCGACCTGGTTGATGCTGGCGGCGGCGGCGAAAGCCTGGGAGGATTTGTAAGAGCGATGGTTGGTCTGGTTGTCGTTTCTCACAGCCGGGATCTGGCAGATGCACTGGTCCGGTTGGTCAAACAGGTCGGCGCCGAATCGATTCCCGTTGCCGCGGCGGGCGGTGTCGGAAAGAATCGTTCCGAATTCGGGTCCGACGCCGTCGAGATCGCGGAAGCCGTTTCCTCCGTCTATGGTCCTGACGGCGTCCTGGTACTGATGGATCTGGGGGGTGCGCTCCTGGGCGCCGAAACGGCGCTGGAACTGCTCGATGAATCCATGCGGCCCCATGTGCGTCTTTCTGCCGGCCCCCTGGTGGAGGGGGCGATCGCCGCCGGTGTTCAAATCGGCTTGGGGAGCGATCTTGAGACCGTCTTCGAAGAAGCCCGGCAGGCGCTCGTGCCGAAATTCCGGCAGTTGTCGAGCCCGGATGAGCCGGAAACATTTCCCGGCAAACAGGAACACACCTCCCGGCAGGACGAACCCGTACAGGAAATCGTCGTTACCCTCAATAACCCGCACGGCCTTCACGCACGTCCCTGCGCCCGGTTTGTGCAGACCGCAGCGATGTACGATGCGGAAGTGAAGGTATGCAACCGGACGCTTTCCAAAGGCCCCGTCCCGGCAACGAGCATAAACAGTCTTGCAATGCTCGGGGCCGTCGAAGGGCACCGGATTTCAATTTCAGCCGGCGGAAAGGAAGCGGGCCGGGCGCTCGATGCTCTCCGCATCCTGGTCGAAGAAGATTTCGGAGAAGCGGTAGGAAAATCGACCGCCGAACCCTTGGCCGGAGAGCTCAAGGCCGGAAGCTCCACAGACAGCATACGGGCGATTCCGATCTCCGACGGCATCGCCGTCGGCCCTCTTCTTCATTATCAGGCCGCGCTTGCCCGGGTGAACGAGGATCGTGTCGAAGACCCGGAAAAGGAGTGGCAAAGATTTGAAAGAGCGCTGGCGGCGGTTTCCCGGGCGATTCAGAATCGCCGGCAAAGACTGACCGCCGCCCTGGGAAAAGCGGAAGCGGCCATTTTCGATGCGCACCTGCTCATTCTCAAAGACCCGATGCTGCTGGACCGTGTGCGGGAAAAGGTCTTTCAACTCCGGCAAAACGCCGCAGCCGCATGGGAGGAGGAAATTCGGGAGATCGCCGAAAAGTACCGTGTGCTCCCGGATACCTACCTGCAGCAACGCGCAGCCGATGTGATCGATGTCGGAAACCAGCTTCTCTTCTCGTTATCCGAAACAGACGCTGCAATGCCGCTTCAATTTTCCGAGCCTGCCGTTCTGATCGCTCACGAGCTCACCCCGACGCAAACCGTCCAGCTCGATCTGAAAAAGGTCCTTGCGCTGGTAACCGTAGGCGGAGGGCCGAACTCTCACAGCGCGATATTGGCGCGCGCCCTGGGGATTCCTTCCATCGCCGGCGTCGATGCCGCCGTCAGAACGCTTGCTCCGGGTACGATGCTGGCAGTTGACGGTTTCAGCGGAACCCTCTGGATCGATCCTCCCTCCGGGCTCCTTGAGGAGATGAAAACGCTGCAAACCGGATGGGAAAAAAAGCGCAGGCAATTTTACATAGATCGGCATGAGCCTGCCGTCACCAGAGACGGGCGTGTAATTACCATCGCGGGAAACGCCGGAAACATACCGGATGCCGACCGGTCGGTCCGAAATGGAGCCGATGCCGTCGGACTGCTTCGCACCGAGTTTCTTTACCTTTCCCGCAGACAGCCGCCCACCGAGGAAGAACAGCGGGAAACGCTTTATCGAATCGGAACGATCATGGGAAAGCGCCCTGTCCAGATCCGCACGCTGGATGCCGGCGGAGACAAACCGCTGCCGTTTATGAAACCGCTCCTCGAAGCGAACCCGTTTCTGGGTCTGCGCGCCGTCCGGCTCTCGCTTCAGGAGGCGGATCTGTTTTCCACCCAGTTGCGGGCGATTCTGCGCGCTGCAAACGATTTTCACTTTCGTATCATGTTTCCCATGATCGCCCGGGCAGAGGAATTGGAGGCATGCATTCAATTGCTGGCGGCTGCTCACCACGCGCTGGAGTCGCAAAACCTTTCCCACCGCTGGCCGATTGAAACCGGCATCATGGTTGAAACCCCTGCAGCCGCCCTGTCGGCATCTTCTCTGGTAAGGCAGGTGGATTTTTTCAGCATCGGAACCAACGATCTTACCCAGTACACCCTGGCTGCGGAGCGGGGAAATCCTGCCCTCTCAGACTATGCAGACGGACTTCACCCGACGGTTCTGTTTCTGATCCGGCGGGTGGTCGAAGCGGCCCATCGAGAGGGGAAACCGGTCGGGGTGTGCGGAGAGCTTGC
Source organism: Desulfobacteraceae bacterium (assembly GCA_003599475.1). The sequence continues at coordinate 6,923 of QZKK01000064.1, read as the reverse complement.
CGGCGATCCCACGGCCATCCCGGTGCTCGCAGGCCTGGGGGTCGATGAGCTCAGCCTCAATCCCGAGGCGATCCCGCACGCCAAGGCCGTCATTCGAAGCCTGGATATGGCAGATGCAACCGCCCTGGCGGAAAAGGCGCTCGAAGCCGATCGTGCATCGGTTGTGAGGAAACTGGGGGCAGAGTTCATTGGAAAAAATAAAACCAGGTAGTTCGACCATGGTTGCGTATCCGCGGAAATCAACGTTTGATCTGACTTTCTTTCATATGCTTACTGCTTGATACCCGCATTATTATCTGCTATGAATCCAACCATCGTTTTCTCCCGCTTCCGGTCTGATCAGGTGCTGTGATGAGATCCAAGGGATCTTACAGGAGGGATCTACACATGCGCAATCCTGCCCAATTGCAGTTGGGTTTAGGAGACGGCCTTTCGGAGCAGGAAAGTTCTTTTGTCGCATGGAAGGGCATGGCCAAGGGGGTCGCAGAAAGCATCTCGAATCCTGCTGCACGTCTCCGTCTTGCACAAGCATTCTGCAGTTGTGCATTAATCAATTACTGGCAAGAGGTCTGCAGGCAGCATCGATGCCTTTGGGAAATCCGCAAGCCTCCAATTTCCTTTGAGCTGTTGAATGTAGCGACCCTTGCTGTGGCCCGTTCCGCAGGTGCCGCCGCCGCAAGATCTTCTGTCCTCTATGCTGGATATCTCATCAGTTCCTTCTATACGGCCATGCTCCCGGAAGAGATCCGTTCAAAGCTCGGCGCCTACTATACCCCTCCGGCATTAGCCGAACGCCTCATGGACATGGTGACCGAAGCGGGATTTGATTGGCAAAAGGGACGCATCCTTGATCCTGCCTGCGGCGGAGGCGCATTTCTTGCCCATGCCTCTTTGAGGATGAGAAACGCATTAAGCACGGCAGACCCTGCGATTGTCCTCCGAAATATCACCGAAAAACTTTTCGGGTTCGAAATCGATCCGTTCGCAGCCTGGGTCTCTCAGGTGCTGGTTGAGGCAGCGCTCCTTGACATCTGCCAAGCGGCAGGCAAGCGTCTTCCAGATATAGTCCGGGCAGGAGATGCTCTTTCGATGCCCGTTGACAATATGAAGCCATACGATCTGGTCATGGGGAACCCCCCTTATGGGAAGATTACCCTTCCGGAGCCGCTGCGCCAACTCTATAAGAGATCTCTTTATGGTCACGCAAACTTATACGGACTCTTTACCGATCTGGCGATCAGATGGGTCAAACCCGGCGGCATTGTCGGCTATGTCACCCCAACATCTTTTCTCGGCGGGCAGTACTTCAAGGCACTGCGAAGCCTGCTTCAGAGAGAAGCTCCTCCCCTGAAGATGGATTTCATTACGGAGCGTCAGGGGGTCTTCGAAGACGTTCTTCAGGAGACTATGCTGAGCGTGTACAAACGGGGTGAAAGAAAGAAACACCTTGTCACAGTCGATTTTCTCAAGCCCAACGGCAATGAAAGACCAGTGTCTGTCCGACATGTAGGCGATTTTCCTCTTCCTGCGAATGGTGAGGAGCCTTGGATCCTGCCTCGAGACCTGGAACACGTTGCACTCTTGAAGAAATTCACCTCAATGCCTCATCGCTTCTCCGATTACGGTTTTTCAGTAAACACCGGTCAATTGGTCTGGAATCGGCATAAGCCTCAACTTAGAGCGGAGAGAGGGAAGGATTGCTATCCTCTGATTTGGGCTGAATCCGTAACCGGGGAAGGAGAGTTTAATTTCAGTGCCGTGCGTCGCAGACACCAGCCGTACCTCCATGTGTACGCGGGCCAGAGCTTTCTGGTTACTAAAGAATCCTGCGTGCTCGTTCAGCGTACCACCTCCAAAGAGCAGAAAAGAAGGTTGATCGCAGCAGTATTGCCTTTGGAGTTCATCCGAAAATATGGAGGTGTTGTAGTGGAAAACCACCTCAACATCATCAGGCCTTCGGAAGAGAAACGAAGCATCCCTCCCGATGTCATAACGGCCATCCTGAACACCAAGGCCCTCGATATTGCATTTCGGTGCATCAGCGGAAGCGTCGCCGTTTCAGCCTTTGAGCTGAACGCCCTGCCCATGCCTGCACCCGAGCAGATGCAAATGATTGAGAAATTGCTGCGAAGCGGAGCACTGCGGGATAAGATTGAGAGAGCAGTTGCCAATATATACGGGATAGAGCGATGACACGGAAAAGCCTACCTGCTCTCCCTTCTCTGCAAACGATCTCAGTGAATCAGGAAACAAAGTCGTCGCAAGAGACGACAATCTGGCTCGGTCCATCGGCCTGCACATCGAAGCCGGCAGAAACCTTCCCGATATCATACTCGTAGACATCGGTCCCAAGAGTCCTTTTCTTGTATTCGTCGAGGTCGTTGCTACGGATGGGGCCATCACACAGTCACGGAAGGATGCCTTGCTGCATATAACGGATCAGGCGGGCTTCAACCCGAAGCAAGTCGCATTCGTCACGGCTTTCTCAGATCGTAGGGGCGCTGCATACCGGAGACTAGTCTCGGAACTGGCCTGGGGCTCTTTTGCCTGGTTCGTTTCAGAGCCTGACAAGATTATCATTTTAAGACACGGGGGCGAGAAAAGAGTCAAGTATCTGTTTGATTTGACTTGAGGACGAATTGAATGCGGCTATCTCAGGATGCGCTGCCTGAAGGCGAAACCACGATCTTACCGGTTTCCAAATCCATATACCCTTCATAGAGAATCCGTTCGGGGTATCGGTCGAGGCAGGCAAACTCTCTGATCTCCGCCTCATTTTTCGCGCCCAGGCGAAAAATCCGGAACAGGACGACCGGCCGCTTTGCGAGATAGCCCGGCTGCCCGACGTATTGGCACAGACTCAAGCGGTCCGGATCGGCATTGAACCTTAGAACCAGATAAGGATAGATCCAGTCCGGTATGGTCTCTGGACCCTCTCCCCCTTTCCAGAGCCGCTTCATCCGATAAAACCTCCTTTTGACACACGCCTTTTGCCGCCGCATGGAATCCTCCAGGCTCAGTTCCGCGGCAGCCGCTCCCCTGCAGTCATATAACACAGGCAACGGATTGGAGAAAGTAAATGAACAAACCCGCCGCAAGCGGTGGAGGATGAACCCCAGGCGAACTCTTGCATTTCGTGTGTTTCGTGTGTTTCGTGGTTAAAGCAGCCGATTTTGCGGCAGATTTCAATTGCGGCAAAAACGATTATGCCCTATAGTGCTCCTCCATTCGAGGCGACGGAAGGAAACCCTCGCCTTTCGGGAGGAAGCACTTGGTTCCGCAAGGTGTTACCCGTATCCTGGATAACATTCAAAAGGTCGTCATCGGAAAGCGGCAGGTTCTGGAGATGATGCTTTCCGCCATGCTCTGCGAGGGGCACATCCTCATCGAAGACCTCCCGGGCATCGGCAAGACCACGCTTTCAAAAAGCCTGGCGCGCTCGATCGGGGCTGTCTTCAACCGCATCCAGTGTACGCCGGATCTTCTGCCCTCGGATGTTACGGGAACTTTTTTTTTCAACCAGAAGGCTTCTGAATTCGAGTTCCGCCCCGGACCGGTCATGTCCAATATCGTTCTCGTCGATGAGATCAACCGGGCCACGCCGCGCACCCAATCCAGTCTTCTCGAAGCGATGGAAGAGCGGCAGATCACCGTTGACGGATCGACATTTCCCCTTCCGCGTCCTTTCCTGGTCATTGCCACGCAGAACCCGGTGGAGCTCCAGGGCACCTTTCCTCTGCCCGAAGCCCAACTGGATCGGTTCATGCTGAAGGCGGCGCTTGGCTACCCCACCCAGGAAGAAGAGGATCGGATGATCCTTCGCTTCAACGACGCAAACCCCTTGGAGACGCTGGATGCCGTCGCATCGGGCGGGGATCTTCTCGGATTCATTTCGCTCGTCAACCGGATCCACGTAGATCCTTCCATACGGCGTTACATCCTGGAAATCACCCGTCGGACCCGAGTGGATTCCGCAATCAAAATCGGCGCAAGCCCCAGAGCGAGCCTCGCTCTGCACAAGGCGAGCCAGGCCTTGGCGTTCGTACAGGGCCGTGACTATGTCCTCCCGGATGATGTAAAGCGGCTGGTCGTTCCCGTTCTCGCCCACCGCCTGATTCTTACCTCGGATGCCTACTTCTCCAAAAGAAGCAAAGAGGAGCTCCTTGAAGCCATACTATCTTCAATCCCAGTTCCCGTTGAAGATTAAGGTCAAAAAAGATCCCCGGTCACTGGTCTTCGGCCTCGGTTATCCCCTCCTCTTTCACTGGATATCGCTTGGGATCCTATTGATCCTTGCGATCTTCGCCGCCATCCGGCATTCGGTTCCCCTGATGGCTTTCACACTCTCTGTCCTGACATTGGCAGCCACTTCCTGGACCTGGAGCCGTTTTTCCCTGCAGAATCTTTTTTTGCAGGTGAAGCTGTCCCGATCCCGGGTTTTTCCGGATGAGCCCGTCACGCTTTCCTTTGAGCTTTCAAACGAGAAACGGCTTCCCCTTCCCTGGGTGCAGATCGAAGAAGCGCTTCCCCCTCGACTCGCATCCGGCACTCTCAAGTCTACCGCTCGTTACAGCAAAGAGCGGTTGCGATGGACCACCGCTGTTTCCGGCCGGCAGCGTTTGAAATGGCGCCACGATCTGATCTGCAGGGCTCGCGGGGAATACAGCCTCGGACCGCTCAGAATCCGGTCAGGGGACATGTTCGGTCTCTTTCCGCAAGAGAGGGTCCTGCCCGGATCCGAAGATCTGCTGGTCTACCCACGGATTTTGACAGATACCGGGATGCACCCGGCGATGGCGGAATTCCTGGGGGAGCTCGAAAAGGAAAGCCGGCTCTTCGAGGATCCGAACCGCTCGATCGGTCCCCGTGACTATCGCAGAGACGATCCTTTCAAACGCATCCATTGGAAGGCCACCGCCCGGCAGGGACATCTTCAGGTCAGGCAATTTGAATCCAGCACGGGCGTGAACCTTCTCGTCATGCTGGATGTTCAAAGCTTCTGCGAGCCAGTACGGCAGGATAAAGAGACGTTTGAGCTTGCGGTCAGCATTGCGGCTTCCCTGGCGCATCGGCTCCATGAGGCAAGACGGCCTGTGGGGTTGATGGCCGATTCGGTTCCTGAAATAGAGATCCCCGCCTCCTCCGATCGAAGCCAGCTTCGCCTTATCCTGGAAGCGCTTGCCCGGATTCGACAGCGCTCGGCCGGAAGCCTCCATGCACTTCTTGAAGGGAATCGCTTCCGTTTTTATCCTGGAACCGCCTTTGTGATCGTCACCCGGGGTTTTTCCCACTCGATGGATGTTCTGACACGAGATATCCGGAGGCGCGGACATTCGCTTTTCCTTGTAACATTCGAAGATCAACCGGGAGAATCGTATCCGAGCGGGATTCCGGGTTTCCGGGTCTTCCGGCCGAACCCTCCTTGCAGCTTCGGGGAGACGGCCGTATGAGCGGACCGAAAGGATCGCGCCTCTGGCTGCATCTGTCCACCCTCGGCATGGAGATGTGCTGCTTTTATGTGGGGCTTGCGATTACAGCGGACCGCCTCGGGCGGGATCTTCTCCCTTTCTGATCATCATGTCATGCTACCCTGCCCTTTTTCTGCTCAGGTTGACGGCTCCGGCCGGCAAGCGTCATGGCGCAGCTCCCCTCTCCGCCTTCGGCCTTTCCGCTCTCATCGGTGTTGCCGCTTTTTCTTTCCTGGAGGTTCGCGCGATCGGCAGCCCCGGATTCATGCAGCAGGATTTCCCCCGCCTGATATTTCCGGCTGTTCTTTGGTCGTTTTTTTGCCTGCTTGGAGTCAGTGCCCTTCCGAATCTGGTAGAGCATCGCCACGTTCAATTCCGATTTCAAGTCGCCGCTCCGGTCATGCTGATTTTCATCCTCGCGGGGGTCAAATCGGTTGTTCCCGTCATCCTCTTTGTCGTTTTCGCCGCCAACGCCCTGGCCCGTGCCCGGTGGGCCGATTCGATCTCGCCCGGCATGGGGCCTGCCATCGGGACCATCGGATCGATCCAGCCTGTCAAGAGCCGGCACTGGGTGCTCGGCCCCCTGTCCATTCTCATGCCTGCAACGGCCCTGTTTCTATCCCTTTCCCCGGATTCCGCCCGCACGATGCTTCGCTCCCTGGTCGATTCAGGAGCTCTCCTGCTCACCTGGCTCGATCGCAGCATCCCCCGTGCAAAAGCAGGCGAGCCGGTGGATATCCTTTTGTTTTCCCGCTGCAGCATGCGACCTCCAAAAGAGGAGTCCGCCTTTTCAAAGATGGATCCCCTGCCGGGCGGCAGTGCAACAGAGGACGTCCTGTTGTGGGGGAGCGTCCTTGCAGTGCTTATCGCGGCGGCCGCCTTTATCTTTTTCGCTGTGAAAGCCTTCAGGAAAAAACCTCACCCCGAAGTGAATCGGGGAGTTTCCTTTGAGGCCGTCGATGTGAGAAAAAGCCTTCTGAGCCGCCTGGCCGCGATCTTTTTATACTTAAGAAATATTTCCGATCGTCTTCGGCATCTCATCGGAAATCTGAAGCCACGTCTTTTGCCTCATCCCGGTACGCACCAGCGTAGACTTCAAACGGTACGGGAGCTTTACAAGGCATTGCTCGGATGGGCAGCAGAGGAGGGTTCCGCCAGGCTTCCGTCGCAGACTCCGCTCGAATATCTCGAGTCCCTGTGCGGCACCTATCCCCACAGGAATCGAGAGCTGCTCCTGATCACCGAGCTCTATATCCGCGCCAGATATGGAGCGGCGGGACCGAGTCCTGCGGAATTCGAGGAAGCCGAGCTCGCCTGGACCCGGGTGCAGGAGGCGGCAAGAAAAAGAAAGCGTTCCCGCAGGAACACGAGGAGATTTTTTCCCCGCAGGAATTATCGGGATTGAAGACATGCATGACTCCTTTTTACATTCCTTGTTTTGTGATATATACGCAG
>QZKK01000093.1 GCA_003599475.1 Desulfobacteraceae bacterium | reverse complement strand
CTTTAATGCGATATTGTTTTTGTATAATCAGGTGCTTGAAAAAGAAATGCCTGAAGATATCAATGCCTGCCGATCGAAAAAACCCGTTCGGCTGCCCACTGTGATGACCCGGGAAGAAACCATGCGGGTGATCCGGTCGATGACCGGTATCCATCAGCTCATGGCAAAGCTGATGTATGGAAGCGGCCTGCGGGTTCTCGAATGTGTGCGACTGCGTGTCAAAGATACCGATTTCGGATTAATCAAATCGTTGTCCGAGACGGCAAAGGAAAAAAGGATCGAATCACCGTTTTTCCGGACGAGCTCAAATATGCTCTCAGAGAACACCTGGTCTATGTCAAGCAACTTCATGAACAGGATCTTGCCAAAGGATTCGGAAGCGTATTTTTACCCTATGCTTTGGCGAGAAAATACCCGAATGCTGGAAAGCAGTGGGGTTGGCAGTATGTGTTTCCGGCAAAGACGCTTTCGGTCGACCCCAGAAGCGGCATGAAAATGCGGCATCACATACATGTCAGCAGCATCCAGAAGGCTGTCTGCTCCGCCGCGAAATTAGCCGGAATTATCAAGCCCGTAAGCTGCCATATCTTCAGGCATTCTTTTGCCACGCATATTCTGGAGGATGGATATGATATCCGGACGGTGCAGGAGCTCTTAGGGCACAAAGATATAAATACAACAATGGTTTACACGCATGTGCTGAACCGCGGCGGCAAAGGTGTACGCAGTCCTTTGGACCGCATGCAGTAGGGATCAATTCCATGTCTTTTGACCTGACCCCCAAACAACAAAAGGCGCTGGAGTATTTCGAGCGCGAGATTCTGAACAAGGGGAAAATGCCCAGTCTGCGCCAGGCGGCAGCGGATCTTAAGATCAGCCATACATCCGTGGCGCAGTTTATCCGTGCGCTCGAGTCCAAGGGGCTATTGAAGCGCGGCGGAAAGTACAGCAGGAAAATAGAGTTTCTAAACCGGGAACAGGAATCGGGCTCCGGTTACAGCTTGCGCAGGGTGCCTGTTATCGGAAGGATCAACGCAGGCCTTCCGCTGTATGCACAGCAGGAGTGGGATGGAACGGTAATCGTCGATTCAAGCATCTATTCGGCTCAAAATCTTTTTGCCCTGCGGGTAACCGGCGATTCCATGAAAGATGCCGGCATCCTTAACGGGGATCTTGTCATCTGCGAACCGCGCCAGTTCGCTTGCGACGGCGAAATCGTCGTCGCCTTGATTCACAATGAAGAGGCGACGGTCAAACGGTGTTTTCTGCACAAGGACTGCATCGAGCTGCGGCCTGAAAACGAGAAGTATCAGGCGGTTCGTTATGGATTCGGGGATATATTGATCCAGGGAAAAGTGATCGGGCTTCAGCGGGGGCCGGGCCAGTTCGGATGAGATGGCGAATTAAAGATTCTCACGCAAAGGCGCGAAAGCGAAAAGAGTAAGACCTTGGGGTTGCCAATCTTAAATATTAACTGTTGTTCCCGGATAACTAATGTTTAAGATGCGATAATCATATAAAGGGGTTGAGCTCACAGAGGCTTTTCCTGAGGGACGCTGTCTCCCAAACCCCCTTGGATTTATCGCTTTGGGGGACGGCCCGGATGGATTGTTAAAGAGAGGCGCCACCAACTTGCAGTGGCGGCCCATGTTCGGTCCCGGAGTTGACTCGGTTGCATAACTTGACTGCATCGGAATCCTATGTTATTTGAAGACATATGTTTATATTTAACATATAAAATGGAGGCAAGGTGGCAGCTACCCTGCTTCTAAGAGAGAAGCAACTTGTAGCCGGGATCATCATCGAAATTGTGATTTGGGAGCTGTCGTACCCGTTGCCCGGCTGCAAACATTCATACAAGTACCGCCTCTTCTGCGGGAAGGAGGATGGCACGGGTTTGGTGCGTTACGACAACGAACGAGCAAAAGGTGACCACAGACATATCCAAGGAACCCAATACCCTTACGAGTTCAAGAATATCCGCACCCTGATTGAAGATTTCAGGCGAGACATCCGAGAGAAGGGGGTAACATGAAGAAAAAAAGAGACTTAAAGATCGGTATCAAATCTACGAATGAATTTTTCGATGAAGCGCTGACCATCGCCGACGGGCTCGATGCAGGCCATCGTCCTGAGAAACCGATTGAACGACTTTATTTCGGTGACTTGCAGACGCTTCTCCACCACCTTACCCCTAAACGGCTCGAGTTGCTCAGCGTCCTGCGAAAAACCGGACCTTCGAGCATCAATGCACTGGCGAAAACCTTGCAGCGCCAATACCGGAATGTTCACAGCGAAGTCAAGGACTTAAAAATGCTCGGGCTGATCGAAAAGAACGAAGAAGGACTCTACCTTGTCCCCTGGGACGAAATCAGCACGGTTGTCAGGCTGGCGGCGTGAACTTGAATTTATTCTGGAATAGTTCAGTCCTGCAACTTCCGCAGCCCCTCCACGATAAATCCAAGGCGCTTGCGGCAATTCTCGAAGAGAGCTGATTTCTTCCCTGTGGCCTCATCCATGTACAAACGCCGGTTCACCTCGACCATGATGGAAGATACCGACGAATCGGCGGCAGCCTGCTAAAAAGGCCTCTCATCGAATATCTATAGCGGATGGCCTGGATCGGCAGGAAGGCTTCTTTTCTGTTTGAACTTGCTTCGAATTGCCCGCTCGGCATGGATCAGGGGAAAAGGATGTAAAACGCGTATCCGACGAAAACCAGGCTGATCAGCCGCATCCCCTGCCCCATCAGGAGAAGCTGGGTTCCCATTTTGGGTGCGAAGATCCCCATGTAGTGCGGCAGTTGGTGCCGGAGCGCGCGAACGGGAAAAGCCGCCATGTTGCCGATCAGAAGGGCCAGAACCGTCTGCTTGGTGCTCAACACGCCGGCATCGAGAAGGGCGCCTGCGGCGGCAAATCCGGAGGTAAACTCGGCGGTGAAGCTCAGCGCGACGATCGAAAGCGACGCGACCGGCAGGAAGTCGAAACTGAGATGACCGGCCAGCCACGTGCGAAGCAGCGAAAAAACCCCCGCTGCATTGAGCACAAACACAAGGCTGTAGATCGGAATCACGTAAACGGCGATGCCGGCCCATCTTGCCGGGAGTTTTTTTCGGATGCTTCTCAGGATCGCATCCTTCTTTTCAGGCACAGGAGCCGGGGAGGCCGGGCGGTCGTCATCGCCCGGATGAACGGGACGACGGTCGAGCGAACGATCCAGGTGACCGTAGAGTACGACGGCAAGGGTCCGCAGCAACGCCGCAAGAAGCGTGATGGCCATATAGAGGGCCCCGGCGCGCCCCGTGAGCGGGAGGATGATGAAAAAGGTGGTGGGAAGATGCAGAAAATAGGCCGGGAGCTGGTTGATCAGATTGGTCAGAAACAGCTCTTTCCGGGTGATCCTGTTTTCGCTGTAAAATTCTACAAGCATCGAGTTTGCGGCGACCCCGGAGAAAAAGGCGGTGGTAAATGCAGCACTGCATCGGCGATTGAGGTTCGCGAACCTGAAAACAGGGGCTGCCAGAATCCCCATCCAACGGGCCCAGCCGGTGGCCTCGATCAGCTGCCCCGCCAAAAGCCCGATGCCGATAACGATCATCAACCGGAAAAGCGGCCAGAGCAGCCGATAAAAGATGACATCGGCATCGACTCTGTGGACGGACAGGTGGCCGAAGAGGATGACGATCGCAGAAAGGGCAGACGAAACCAGGAGGGCTCGATACGGAATTTTCACCGCTTTCATTTCTTCCGTTTGGCGATGATCAGGGTCCAGTAGTCCGGAGATCGGTTCTCCAGCTCCTTGAGATCCTCTACGATCGTCTCGCCCGTGTGCCCGCAGTTTGAAATCGCCATACTCCGGTAGCCGGATCCTGCCTCCTCGATGGCGCGGCGGATGTCCGCCACGTTTCGATAGGCTTTTAGAAAAACGATGGTTTCGGGCTTGACGGCAAGCTCGCGCAGCCGGTCGCCTCCTCTAGCCCCCGAAACCACCAGGAGCGCTTCTTCTCCTTCCGCAAGAGGTACATTGAGCCTCGCTGCTGCGGCCTGATAGGAGGAAATACCGGGTACGGTCACGGGAACGATTTCAGGATCGATCCGCTTCAAATAGCGCAGGACGTACCCGTAAGTGGAATAGGTCATGGGATCGCCGAGGGTCAAAAAAGCGGCATCCGAGCCTCCGGAAAGGGTTTCGTGGATGCGGGCCGCATTTTCCATCCAGGCTGCCTGCGTCTCGTTGGGATCCGTCGTCATCGGAAACCGGAGTCTTTCCACCGGGGTGCCCTCGGGGATATAGGCGCGGGCGATGTCCACGGCCAGGCTGTGGCTGTTTTTTGTCGATGAAGCGGCATAGACGCAATCCACTTTTTGCAAGATGCGGATCGCCTTCATCGTGATGAGCTCCGGGTCTCCCGGGCCTACCCCGATGCCGAAAAAGGTTCCTGATTTTTTCTGCATTTGTACCTCTCAAAGCGTTCAGCGCTCAGTGTTCAGACGGACCGTGCCGCTTGCGCTGCAGCACCCGTTTGATCAAACAGTAAACTCTAAGCTTTTTCACCACAGAGGGCGCAGAGAACACAGAGAATTTCTTCTACCTGCGTCTCCGCGCCTCCGCGTAAGGCTTTTTACAGTTTCATACGAGCCCAGCCGCTGGCCGCTGGATGCTTGATGCTGGATTCTGGATGACTGAAGCGGCCAGTGCCCGGGCGAATCTTTCGTCTTCCGACGCTGTCGTCTGTCTCCTGTCCTCTGGCCTCACTCACCGTGTCTCCCCGTCCCCGCGTCTCCGCGTCGTCTCTCCTCCCACCTTCAGCTCCCCGCGAACCCCATCGGTGAACTTATTCGGATACAGGATCGACCCGATCTCGAAGATGCCTTCGAGAAGACGGTATGTCGGCCGGGACACGATCATCTCGTCGATGATGTGGACCCGGTTTTCCCTGACCGCCTTGATGAGCGTGAACCCGGGCTCCTCCCGGATGGAGGATACACTCGGTCGATTCATGGCCCCCGATTGGGCGAGGTACACATCGATCCGATCCGCATGGGACAAAATTCGCTCCTTCCCGTAGGCGGCGATATTGGTTCCGCGCACCGGCTTCGCATCCGAGGCCGCGTTGATTCCGCCGGCCGCCTCGAGCGCAAAGACAGCCATCGATTCCGGAGAAAAGGTCTTCATCTTGCGGTGGATCGCCTCGAAATAGACTCTCTTTTTTTCGGAAAGCGACTCGGTAAGAAGCCGGAGACGCAAGACCGAATTTTTGAATGACTGCACCATCTGTTCCGCGGCATCGGATCTTCCGGTCAAAACGCCCAAAATTTTCCAGTAGCGGTACATCTCGTCCACGCTGCCCGGCTGCAGGCTTGCAACTACGATCCCGCTTTTTTCGAGGCGCCGGATCAACTGCGGATATCCGCGGTCGATCATGGGTCGAATCAGGACAAGATCCGGCCGCGCGGCCAGAAATTTTTCCGGATCGTCGTGGTAGGAAAAAACCGGTTTTGCGAGTGCGGCCTCCGGGTAGGCTTCGTTTCTGGACACTCCGGAGATCCGGTCATCGGCACCCAGGGAAAAAAGATTTTCCGTGTGCGCACCGTAGAGCGAAATCACCCTGCGGAAGCCGGCTTTCGCCTCGATCCGCCTCCCTCCCTGATCGATGACGGTCGTTTCGTTTTCGATTCCAAAGGGGGCGGAGTCGACAGGTACCGAAAAGATGAATATTCCCGCAGCGAGCAGTGAACCGAGAAGCAATCTCCTTTTCGAACGGATCATCGTTTACCTTCTGAGTGCGACCTGATGGGTCTGCGAATAGGGTTCGAAATAGACTTTGGCCTCCACATCGAATACGGAATGGAGGGTCTCCGGGGTCAAGACCTCGGCGACCGGGCCGCAGGCGACGATCCGGCCGTCGCGCATGAAGATGAGCGCGTCGCAGAAAAGAGCGGCGAGATTTACGTCCTGCATGACGGCAACCACCGTTTTGCTCTCCCCCCGAATCCCCTCCTTTGCCATGTTGAAAAGCCGCAGGGAATGGTTGATATCGAGGTTCGAGGTCGCCTCGTCCAGCAGTAGAAACGGGGTGTCCTGGGCCAACGCCCGGGCGATGACCACCCGCTGCCGCTCTCCGCCGCTGAGTTCCGTGATGTAACGCTTCCTGAATCGATCGGTGCCGGTTTCCCTCATCACCGCCTCCACCTTCTTAAGATCTTTTGCGGCAGGACGTGAAAATCTCGGAATATGAGGGTAGCGGCCCATCATCACCACTTCTTCTGAGGTGAAGGGAAAGTTGATGTAGAAATTCTGGGGCACCAGCGCGATTTCCCGGGAGAGCTGCCGCCTCGAAAATTCCTCCAGCCGCTTGCCCTTGTACCGGATACACCCTTCCGCCGGCTCCCGATGCCTTGCCAGAAGATCGAGAAGCGTGCTCTTTCCACAGCCGTTCGGTCCGATGACGCCGTAGAATCTTCCGGGCGCGATCTCAAGGGACAACCGGTCGATGATCTTTTTATCCTCATAGGAAAATGATATGCTCTCGATCCGATAGGCCATCCCGCATCACCCCCGCACCGCCGTCTGGCGCTTCCGGAAGATATAGCAGAAAAACGGGCCCCCGATCAGGGCGGTCAGGACTCCGATCGGGATCTCGGTCGGAAGGACGGTCCGGGTCACGGTGTCTGCGCACAGCAGAAGGATCGCGCCGGCAATCAGCGTAACGGGGATCAGACGGCGGTTGTCGGGTCCTGTCATGAATCGCATCATGTGCGGGACAAGCAGCCCCACAAATCCGATGATGCCGGAAACCGATACGCAAACGGCCGAAATCAGGGAGGCCGTGACGAGAAGCAGAATCGTCACCTTCCGGGTATCGACTCCCAGGGAGGCGGCCGTGCGGTCTCCGAGAGACATCAGGTTCAGATCCCTGGCGAAAAAGACAAAAACTGCGAATCCGGCAGAGACCAGCGAAAGCGTCAACCCCACATCCGTCCAGGTCTTGGAGCCGAAACTCCCCATGAGCCAGAAAACGATTACCGAAACCTGCTCGTCGGCAACGTATTTCAGAAAGCTGATTCCTGCCGAAAGGATCGCAGCCACGATGATGCCGGAAAGAATCAGGTTGCCGGAGGAGATCCCCCCCCCGCTTGCCGAAAGATAGATGACAAGAACCAGGGTGCCGGCGGCCCCCAGGAAGGCGAAGAGCGGGACCGAATAGACCCCCAGAAACTCCAGATTCATCAGGATGGCGATCGAAGCCCCGAAAGCGGCGCCCGCAGATACGCCGAGCGTATAGGGGTCCGCCAGGGGGTTCAACAGGATCCCCTGAAACACGGTTCCAGAAACGGCAAGGCCGGCGCCGACGATGGCTGCGGTCAGAATCCGCGGCAGGCGGACGTCAAAGACCACAACCGGCAAAAGCGCATCCATGCCGGCAAGCAGTTCATCCTGGCCGGATACCCTGGCGGCAATGATTTTCACCACGTCCCGGACCGGGATGTCCAGATACCCCATTCCGGCCGAAAACGCGATGACAAAGATCAAAACAGCCGCCGAAAGGACGATCTGAATGCCCAGGGTTCCCATCGCAGGAAATTTTTCAGGGCTGTTTGGCACCATTGAGCACCGGTTCACCAGTCAGACCACGAAACACACGAAATAAACGAAAGAATGAGAAAAGAAGCGTTTTTCAATCGTTCTCCACAATAAAAAAGCCCTTCAAACCGGTTCGGATTGAAGGGCTGCACCCAGCTTCCTTGGTCCCTTTCAAAAAAGTGTCACCACCACCGTTAACCGCAATGCAGCGACAGGATTGAAACAGGCAGGTCTTCTGGCTTTCCCGCCCTTTCAGCCGCCTTCCCATGCGGATGCATCCGCACAGTGGCTCGCATGCTGAAAGGGTCCCTTGTGATTACAGGGCGGGATTACAGCGGCGGGACCGCTCCCGATTTCAACGGGATTCCCTATTAAGCGTCGCACCTGTTTGCGTGATTATTAAAAAATCGGTTCGGATTGTCAAGAAGGGATTTATTTCAGCGCGTTTCGATCCTGCACGGAAATCAGGGCAGTCTTTCGAAAACCGTTTAAAAGGAAAAGGTGCGATCCGCAGCGAGTCAGGGAAGATCGGTGCTCTGCGTCAACTCGCAGCTATCCTCCGGGCAGAACAGATTCAGGAAGACTCCCTTTTTCCTTGGCGCTCCGGCGCCGATGGTTGAAAGCGTCACCTGACCCTGATCGGTGATGCAAGCCTCCTTCGGACAATTGACCTCCATCCAAACCCCGGGCCTGCCGCTTGCCTCCACTGCATTCTTTTTTTCCGGAGGCAAATCCGCGATCTCTTGAGGCGTCAACACCCGTGCATCCGGGAAATAAAACTTGAGGCGGGAACCGGCATCGATGTCTTCTCGGACCATATGGTCCATTCTCCTTTTGATCGATTCCACTCAATGCATTACAATCAGATGGTAAATCCTTCGATCTGCTTGTCAAGCAAGGCCGGGTTGCGGGTGGGGGTTATGATCCAGCCGAACTGAGCATTTAATCCGCACGCAACAAACCATGATAGGAATATATATCGCTTACGGGGCCGGAAGATAAAAACTGAAAGAATTTTGCTCCCCAGCGACCTCCGTCTCCAATGATTCCGGCATGCGTCCTGCTGGTGATATTTCCAGGATCCGGTTGAGGATTCAAGGCAGTTCCTCCAAGCGGAACGATTTCAAACAGGGAAGGGAAAATCCGTATATAACGCAATGCGAGGTGATAATAGACAACCGCAACGTCGGCGCAACCATCAGCCACTGCCTGAGGCGCCTCCCGGTGATGAATGTGCTTTCCGAAAAGAACCTGACCCTGTTTGATCTTATCGTCCGGAAAGCTTCGGTCGGCGGCCTGCCCTGACGCCATGGCCTTCAGGGTGTTGTAATAGGCCGTAAAGCTGGCTTTCTCTGTATCAGGATTGGATAAAAAGAGCCGGATATCCCCCCGTCTGAGGTCCGATCCCTTGAAAATTTGTTTGGGGTTCCCTTTTTTTACCAGCAGGACATTCCCCTGGTTTCGGACAAACGGAACATGGCCGGACATAAACCCGTCTGCGACAAGCTTATCCAGAACTTCCGGAGGGCTGATAAAGACATGGGGAGTTACGCTGATGATCAGATTGCCCATTTGAAGCCCCCCGGTCCTGAGCATGTTCACAATGGGACCCGGAGGTGTGGTGGCGTAGAATATCCCGGATAACTCTTTGTTCCGTCTTGAAAAGAATTCAAGGCAGTCCCTGAGAGCCATGTGGTGGTTCCCGTCTGAGAATACCACCAGTTGGGCGTTAACCGGGTCCCCGTGAAAGTCCAGGCAGAGGTTCGAACCCGGATGAAACCAGCGGGAAAAATGATTGTCGCCGGACTTTTCCTCAGGCCACTCAAGATAAACCATAAACCTATCCAACGCTTTTGGACGGCTGTGTCATGCCGTCCTGTCTCCTCATTGTGCCGATGGTCGTCTTTATGACGATATAAAGTGTGATCCCCAATAAAATCATCGCCACAGGGCGAGTGAGGATCATAAAAGGATTTTGTTCTGATGAAATAATGACCTGCTGAAGCGCCGTTTCCCACATTGGGGCAAGAATGAAGCCGATAATAAAACAGATGTGGTTGAAATCAAACTTTCTCATGAAGTATGCAATAAAGGCAAAAAACAACGTCAATATCACATCGAATGCGGAAAACGCCGACAAATATGAGCCGATGATGCAAGTGAAGATGATGATGGGATAAAGGATCGCCGCGGGTGTTTGCACTACCTTGCAAAACGTTTTTAACCCGATGCGCCCGACACCAAGCAAAAAGATATTGGCCAGGATTAAACTGCCGTAGATGGCATAGATGAACTGTGCGTTCTGCTCAAACATCAAGGGCCCCGGGATCATGCCATGCACTACGAATGCACCGATGAGCAGGGCCGCGGCGACATTGCCTGGAATCCCCAGGGTGAACAAGGGAATAAGGCTGCCCCCGACGACCGCACTGTTGGCCGATTCCGAGGCGGCGATGCCCTCAAGCTTGCCTTTGCCGAATTCTTCAGGATTCCTTGATCTCTTCTTCTCCTGGTCGTAAGCAAAGAACGAGGCCACTGGGGCGCCGAGACCGGGCAAGGCTCCGACCACCGTGCCTGCAATGGATGCACGCACGAGCGTTTTGATGCAGCCCCGATACTCGGTCCAAGAAATGTAGCGATCTTCGGGTTTAGTGGAAAATGACAATATGCATTCGGCGCCGCCTTGTTTGATATGGCGCTCCAATTGGATGATGATTTCCGAAAAAGCCAACATCCCGATGCCGATAGGAATCAGTGATATGCCCCTTTCCAGCTGATAGATACCAAAGGTTAAACGTGGCAATGCGGATACCGGTTCCATGCCGACGGTGCCTATTAAAACCCCAACCGCGGCGGCTATAAGGCCGCGAGAAATAGATTGGGTTCCCAGCCCTGCGATGATGGTCATGGCCAGGCAAATCAAAGCAAAGATTTCCGGCGGACCCATGTACAAGGCCACCGTTGCAAGTGGTGCGGCCACCAAAATAAGCACCACGCTCGAAAAGGCATCCCCTGAAACCGACGCATAGAGCGCCATGCGCAAAGCCTTTTCGCCCTTGCCCTGCATAGCCAATGGATAGCCGTCCCAGGTGGTGGCCGCCGCTTCGGGCGTACCCGGCGTATTGAGCAATACACCGGAGATGGCGCCTCCGAAAAAAGCACCCTTATTGAGACCCACAAGAAAGCCGATAGCCGCCACAGGGGTCATGTAGTACGATATGGGTATGCACAGCGCAATGGCCATCGGTCCGTTCACGCCCGGAATAGCCCCCGCAATCATACCCGCAGTGACGCCCACCAGCACAAACAGCAGATTGAAAGGATGCAGAGAATCTATTAACCCTGCAATGATGACTTCCAGCATACTAACTCCATTCGCAAATGTGCCGGTTCACGGCATGGGGGCACCGAGTCCATAACGCATGATCCCATAGACGAAAAACACCGTGCCAAGAGCCACGATTGCCATTGTAACGGGCTTGCGCTGCCCGCAAAGGTACTGGATCACCAGCATAAACACGACCCCAGCCGGAATAAAGCCGATCCACGTCATGGCTGGCATCAGCAGGACGCAAGGGAGCATGAAACGGACAAGATGCCATAAATTTACCCGATTCGCTTCACTACTGTGCTCTGACGGGCTTTCTGCAGGGATGACTGGTTTTGATAGCAAGTACGGCAAGAAATTACGAGCAAGCGCCAATACCGAAAGAACCAATATAAAGCCAACGGTCACATTGGGCAAAAGCGATGCAGAAACACCGTAGCCCGGATATGGAGGCGTATAGGCCGGAATGATCCACAACAAAAAGACGACACTGCCAAAAGCAATGCTGCCATAGATGAGATTGTCCTTACGCGTCATATCCTTCTCCGTTCAACCGCGACAGCGCTCGCATGACTCCGTCCCGGAGTCATGCGAGCGAATCTGAAAAAGACAAACGAACATGGTTGAAGCTTTGCTGATCTTATTTCATTTTCCCAGCTTGACGCCCAAAGCGCTCGTTGGCCTGCTTCATATAGGTTTCGGCATGGGTGCCGCCCCAGGTCACCGGAGCCATTTTCAGGGTTTCGGTGATGGTTTTTTGAAGCTCGGCATCCTTGGCAAGTTTGTCCATGATTTTTTCCAGTCTAGCCATAGTGGCATCGGGCAAGCCCTTTGGCGCGGCCAGCACCACATACATTTCCGCCGTTTCGTCCCAGCCTTGTTCCCGCAAGGTAGGTACGTCCGGTAATGGGGTGAGCCGATTCGGGATTGTGGCGGCCAACAGCTTCAATTTGCCACCCTTTACGTATTCAAACAAAATGGCGCCCAAATGCCCCATATCCGCATGGCCGCCCATAACGGCAGATATGATCGAAGGTCCACCCGTGCTTGGCATGAGCGAAAGGTTTACCCCTTCTTTGGCTGCGATGCGCTTCAGAGCATCCCGGTCGTCGGAACCCTGAAACATATAGGTCAAGCCCTTCTTTTCCTTCCTGGCCCACTCGAAGGCGTCTTTCAGAGTATTCCATGGACGACCGGGAGCGCACACGATGCCGCTTTGATTGAGCCCCAACATGGAAATGTACCTGAAATCATCGAACGTGTATTGGGTTTTAACATAATGCGGTGAATAGGTATACGCAGCCGTAGCCGATACGCCCAAGGTATAGCCATCGGCTTTGGCGCTTTTCAGCTCCATGGCCATAACGCTGCCATGAGAACCACCCGGGGTGTTGGCCACCAGGACGGGTTGTCCCAGGTCAGCACTCATGGCATTCGCCAGAGCGCGGGTCAATAAATCAATCTGGGCGCCAGGCCCTACCATGGTGAGCATCTTTATCGGGCGCTCGGGGTAGCCTGCCGCAAGCGCCGGCTGTGCAACGCACAAGCAGGCAAGGGCTGCACATAAAAGCAGAGTCAAGGTGGAACGCATGCTATTTCTCCCTTTGGCTGAATTTTTTGTATGCGGGGCATGACGAAGACAGTTCACTGTACCAATTGCGTCCTTCTGCATCAAGTTTTTCGGAACTCGATATTCCTTCATAAACAACCTCCTTTCAATAAGTTGGTGATAATCCCGATGATGGTAAGACTCCTGTGAATGTCTTTTTCATGATTTTTAAAATTGAATATATTCCCCTGAAACACCGGCCGAATATCGTGCAGACGATAAACAGAGATTATTTTTTTCGTGTAGAATTTCCGTGCAGCCGGAACAAATCGAGGCGATTTCTACTCCTTGATGTCTTGGCTATTATCGTCCATCCGATAGATTTGTTTTTTTTATGCGTTTAAAAGGAGGAATGACCACCATGAATACGGGATGAGAGCGTCCCGGCCTTAATTATCGTTTATAGATATAGATCCGGAAAAACCATCATTTGTCGGTGAAAGGAGTAAATAATGTCTAAAGAACAACCAGCAGCCATCGATGAGATCCCGACGGAAGTCATTGAAACGGATTTATTGATCGTAGGCGGAGGCAATGCCGGCTGTTTTGCCGCAATCGAAGCCAAGAAGCTCAATCCTGAGCTCAAAGTCACTATCATGGAAAAGGCTCATATCAGCAGAAGCGGCGCAACCGCTGCCGGTATGGATGCCATCAACACCTATATCCCGCCCGGGAAAACCCCGGAAGATCTCGTCCGTTGGAGTCGTTCACAGGTCGGCGGAGGACCGCTTCGGGAGGATTTGGCACTGAGCAATGCTCAGACCCTGAACGGGGCTGTAGAGGATCTTGCCGCCTGGGGTCTTCCCATCATCCGAGATGAAAACGGGCAACCCCAATACCGCGGGGGCTGGGACATTTCCATCCACGGCGAGCAGCTCAAACCCATCATGGCGGAAAAGGCCATGGAAGCGGGTGCAGAAGTTTATAATCGCATGACCGCCACCAATTTGCTGATGGACGGCGACAAGTGCGTCGGCGCCATGGGTTTCGGGGTCAGAGACGGAAAGTTTTATGTCTTTCTCGCCAAGGCCGTCATCGTTTCAACAGGCGGCGCCTGCGGTCTCTACAAATCCTATACCAGCGACGGGACAAACGCCCACCATCAAACTTGGATGTGCCCATTTAACGTCGGATCCGGATATGCTGTCGGAATTCGAAACGGCGCTGAGATGACATCTCTGGAACAGCGATGGGTGGCCACCCGGACCAAGGATCACTGCGGCCCGGTAGATACGATTTCAGTAGGGTATAAATCCAATATCATAAACGCCAGGGGCGATCGGATTCTGGAAAAGCGTTATGCGCATTTAGGCGGGGACAAAGCACCGCGGTATATTCGCGCAAACGCCCCCATGGAAGAGTGGCTGGAAGGCAGAGGGCCCACGTTTGCAGATACCACCCATCTGTCCCCTGAGGAAGCCAAAGAACTGAAAACGGATTATCTGAACGAACGGCCCTCTTTTGTGTTGTTCCTGGCCAGCAGGGGGCAGGACATCACCAAAGATCCCATTGAGATTTACGGCAGTGATCCGTATGTCGTGGGAGGCCATACCGGCAGCGGCTACTGGGTGGAAGTCAGCCGAATGACCACCGTCCCTGGCCTTTTTGCCGCCGGCGAATCGGCCGGCGGAAATCCTAACAAGTTTGTTGGAGGCTGTGCAGCCGAAGGAAAGTTGGCCGCACGCGGTGCCGTAGAATACTTGGGTTCGGTTATTCTGCCCGAGTTGGATACAAAGCAGGTCGAAAAAGAGAAGGAACGGGTCTTTGCCCCCATTTTGCGGGGAGCTGACTTTGACGGAGTGTCCCCGCTCGAGATGGAAGAACGCATGCAGCGGCTGATGGATGAATATGCCGGCGGGATCTCTCAGTTCTATCGAACCAATGAAGAGCGGCTCGATTACGCCCTCAAACACCTGAAGATGCTTCAGGATCAGGAAAAGCTCCTTTATGCTAAAGACCTCCACGATCTGATGAATAGATCGGAAGAGC
>QZKK01000027.1 GCA_003599475.1 Desulfobacteraceae bacterium | reverse complement strand
GTTGCACCCCTGCTTGAAACCGGAAAGATCAGCGGGATCCGATTCTCCACCCGACCCGATACGGTGACACCCGGTTCTCTCGACCGGCTGAAAGGATATCCGATCGACACAGTCGAACTCGGTGCCCAGTCGATGGATGATTCGGTATTGGTCCGGGTCCGGCGGGGCCACGGTGCCGCTGAGACAGATGCTGCGGTGAATCTGCTGAAGGAGAGGCGCATCGGGGTAGGGCTCCAAATCATGGTCGGGCTTCCCGGCGAGGACCGGACTTCCTGCCTGGACACGGGGCACCGGGTGGTACGGCTGGCGCCGGATTTTGTCCGGATCTACCCGACGGTTGTAATCAGCGGCAGCCTTCTTGCAGAGTGGTTCCGGAAAGGCGAATACCTGCCGTTGACGCTCGAAGAGGCCGTTTTTCGTGCGAAGTCGCTTTATCTTCTCTTCGAATCGAACACGATTCGGGTGGTTCGGATGGGGCTGCAGCCGAACCGCGAGTTTGAAGACGGCGGAAGCCTGATTGCAGGACCATATCACCCGTCTTTCGGCGAGCTCGTCCTCTCCGAGATCTTTTTCGACAAAGCGAAGGCGGCGTTGAACGCCGCCGCTCCGCCCATCCGGGCATGCGTTTTGACAGTTCATCCCAGGAGTGCATCCAAAATGCGGGGATCCGCCAACCGAAACCTGAAGAAATTGAGAGTCTCTTTTGCTCTCGATTCCATCCGGCTGCTCACCGATCCTGCCGTAGCGGAGGATTCGGTTTCGATCCGTTGTTCTCATTTGTGTTGACACCGAGTCAAAGAGCCGTTAAAGATGTCGACGGTCGACAAAATACGATACGGCAGTAGAGTTCTGAAAAGATATCGTGCTCCCACGCCCGAGCATCGAGCGTTCCATCAGGAGCAAAGGGGATCATGTCCACGGAAGGGATCGAACAGGTTGGATTGAAAAACCGCGTTCTCGGCGAGCAGGTGTCTCAGATTCTTTCAGATGCCATTCTCGAAGGGATCCTGAAAGGGGGCGACAGGCTGGTTGAGACCGAGCTTCAAAAAAAGTTCGGCGTCAGTCGTTCTCCCTTGCGCGAAGCCTATCGAGACCTCGAAAAGAAGGGCCTGGTCACGATCGTACCGAGAAGGGGTACATGTGTCCGGAAGATCACTCGCAAGGATATCGAAGAAAATTTTCCGGTCCGATCGGTTCTGGAGGGGCTCGCGGCGAGGCAAGCCTGCGGGAAAATGAGTGGTAAAGACAAAAAGCGCATGCTGCAGTCCCTTCGAAACATGGAAAGGGCTGTTCGAGTGGGCGCGATAAAGATCTACTGGAAAAATCATCTGCTCTTTCATGATGTTTTCATCTCCGCATCGCGAAATGAAGTGCTGATTACGATTTTAAAGACGTTGCGCATGCACAGCATGTGGTTTCAATTTTCCTACCAGTACTACAGGGAAGATTTACAGAAGTCGCTTTCCGTCCATCAGAAGATCTACGATCTTTTTCAGGACGACCATACAGATCCGGCTGTGTTGGATGGTTTGGTCAAGAACCACATCGATGTTGCGTTTGAACGATTCATCGAGTATTTGGAAGCCCAGGAACCCTCATACGAAACGTATTGACCGCGAACAGGAGGAAATCGGAGTGGCCACGGATACGCTGTCTCAGAGAATTGAAAAATTCATGCTCCCAAGGCTGGAAAATCTACCGGTCGTCTCGTCCTATGCAAAAGCACGGGGATGGCCGTTTATCCTGGCATGGATTCATCGCATCACCGGAATTTTGTTGGTGATGTATGTCCTCTTTCACATCTACACGCTGACGTTTCTTCGTGTGCCGGAAGCCTACGATGCCAAAATGAGGTTTTTCCAGATTTTCATATTTGTCTTTTTGGAATGGGCGCTCGCGGTTCCGGTCGTTCTTCACGCCTTCAACGGGGGGCGCCTGATCCTTTACGAGAGCTTCGGCAACCGGCAGGACGAAACGCTCAGAAGATGGATCTTGGGCCTATCGACGGCTTATTTGCTTCTTCTTGCATTGATGATGGTTCTCGGCAATCAGACGGTGACTGCGGGATTTTTCTGGTTGACCGCAGTGATTGTGGCCGCCAGCCTGATGACGGCGCTTTGGTCCAAAATCTGGAAGACAGCTTCCTCTGCGGCATGGAAGCTTCAAAGAATCACCGCGGCGTTCATGCTGGTGATGATTCCCTCTCACATGCTTTTCATGCACCTGAATTTGAGTGCCGGGCACGAGGCTTCCGTAGTTGTGGCAAGAATGCAGAGCTCCTTCATTAAACTCGTCGATATCGGGCTTGTGCTCAGTGTGCTGTTTCACGGCGGATACGGCCTGGTTTCCATCGCAAGGGACTATGTTTCGTCGAGATCCCTGCGGAACATCATCATCCTGGCTGTCTCCGTTGTAATGGCCGTGTTTGCATGGGTGGGGATCAAACTGACCATATCCATATGAAGCAACCGTTCAGGGGTTCAGGGTTCCAAGGTTCAGGGTTGAAGCAACAAGGCATGGCGCTTAGGGAAAGTCCCTGTTCCACTGCCACTTTGCGACGGGCGATGCACACCTCGAAACGTCGAACTTCTTAACGGTGAACTTTTGAACGCTGAACCTCTGAACGCATGCCGTCCTGCCCGATGGGGAGTTTCGACAATGAAAAAATTGCTTAAAACGGCCGCTACCCTGCGCTGCGATGTGCTGATCATCGGAGCCGGAGGTGCGGGTCTGAGATGCGCAGCCGAGATTCTGGAGAAGCAGCCGCATACCCGCGTGATCGCTCTGACCAAGGTTCCTCATCCTCAAAAGTCCCACACCGCCGCCGCCCAGGGAGGGCTTGCGGCCGTTGACCCGAAAGATCCTGCCGACAAGCCGATCTACCACATGTTCGATACCTGGAAGGGGTCCGATTGCATGGCGGATCAGAATGTGGTCCGGAAAATCAGCGAGGCTTCCTGGGAGCAGATCGTATGGCTTGAAAATAGCGGGATGCATTTGAGCCGGGACAATCTCGGCCGTTTAGGCAAGCGGACCTTCGGAGGGCATACGGTCAATTTCGGCGAGGCCTCTGCCTATCGGGCGGTGTTCGAGGCGGACCGAACCGGAAAAGGGATCATGGATACCCATTGGGGGCAGACCCTGAAGCGGGGCATCACTTTCATGAACCAGACCGTGGCGGCCGAACTTCTGCTCAAAGACGGCCTCTGTGCAGGCTGTATCGCACTTCGCATAAAGGAAGGGGAATTCGTCCGGATCCTTTCGAAGGCAACGGTGTTTGCATGCGGCGGAAGCGGGCAGGTCTTCAAGGTAACCACCAACTGCCGTCAGAACACCGGCGACGGGCTCTCTCTGGTGCTAGAGGCCGGGCTTCCGGTTATGGATCCGGAGGCCGTTCAATTCCACCCGACGGGAATCGTCGGACCGGGAATACTGGCCAGCGAGACCCTGCGTTCGGTTGGGGGAATCCTCAGAAACAGAGAACTTGAACCGTTCATGGAACGGTATGCGCCCAAAATGAAGGAATTGGCCCCGCGGGATCTCGTCGCGCGTGCCATCGAGACGGAAATTCGAGAAGGCCGGGGCGTTTTAAACCCGGATCACAGAATCGAGCACGTATGGATCGATCTGCGCCATCTGCCGAAAAACATCCATGACGAGCAGATCCCGGAAGTTTCCGGCTTTTTCAAGAAGTTTGTCAACCTGAATCCGAAGACCGACCTGTGTCCGATCCGACCCAGCAACCACTACCACATGGGCGGGATCCCCACCAATGAATTCGGAGAAGTTCAAGACCGCACGCTCGGAATCATTCCGGGGCTTTTTGCCGTCGGAGAATGCGCGGCGGCCAGTTTTCACGGGTTCAACCGATTGGGGACAAACTCCATCCTCGAGTTGATCACGATGGGGAAATTTGCCGGAGAAAGAATTCTGGGATATCTATCCGACAAATCCCGGAAGACCCCGGAGCCCAAGGGGTCGTTTGCGGAAGCCAAGTTTTCCGCCTACCTGGAGGCCCGAGGAAGGGAGAACCTCGGAACGATTCGGGAGATCCTCAGAACCACCATGACGGCAAAAGTGGGGGTTTTCAGGACCGAAAAAGGGTTGACGGAAGCCATCGAAACCATTCGGCATCTCAAGGAGCGGGTCGGCAACACCGGGCTTTCGCAGAAAAGCCTGACCATGAACCCCGAACTGATCCAACGCTGGGAGCTGGACAACCTGCTTTCGGTTTCTCTGGTCATTGCCCAGGCTGCGCTGAATCGAAAAGAGTCCAGAGGTGCGCACTACCGGGAGGATTTCCCGGAACGCCTGGATGCATTCAACGATCACACCCTGATTTCGATGCCCGTCTTCGGTCAGATCGAAACGGGGGGTCGCCCCGTGGATATGAGCATCTATCAGGCCGGGGGCGGGCACCGCGAGCACTTCGGGATGATCGCAAGAAAGTATTAGAGGAGAAAAATGGAACAGACCTATGCACTGACACTGAAAATTCATCGGTACGATCCGGAGCTGAGCCGTTCCTGGATTCAGACTTATCGGGTCGAGGCCGGCCGGATCCTGCGGTTTGTCGATGTCTTCCGCAAAATCAACGATGAACAGGATGCCACGTTCGCATGGAATTCCTCCTGCGAACACGGGCAGTGCGGCACCTGTTCGGTGGTGGTGAATGGAAAGCCGATGCTGGCCTGTGAACTGCTGGTCGAAAATGCGATCTCCTACTTCGACACGAAAACCTTTGAAATCAAACCACTGCCGGTTGCCCCCGTGATCCGGGATCTGGTGATCGATTTCGAAAAGGCTTACGACCGGGTGAATCAGGCAAAGCCTTACATCATCCGACCGGCACCGTCATCGAAGCAGGGAGAGGCTTACACCATCACCTCGGGCGAGATGGATCATTATGTAAGCGCCACACGTTGCATCAATTGCTTCTGCTGCGCTTCGGCCTGCATCAGCAGCCACAAGGGATTTCTCGGCCCCAATGCGATGCTTGCCAGCATCGTTCGGATGATGGATCCGAGGGAGGAGGAAAAGAAAGAGCGGGAAGAAATCCTTTACAGCGAACAGGGGGTCTACCGCTGCCACTCCTCCATGGCATGCTCGTTCGTGTGCCCGAAGGAAATCGATGTCGCTCATTTCATCGCGCTGGCGAAAGAGGGGCGATTTAAAACCGGTTCCGGCTCCGGCGAATAGGAAGACAAGGAGACGCGGGGACGGGAAGAGCAGGACGCGGAGACCCGGAGACGTGTGGACGCGGGGATGTGGCTGAAACCCGAAACCTGAACACCGAACACTGAACACTGAACTCGAAGGAGATCACGATGATGAAAGAAGAGCTTGCAGGTTGTGCGAAATGCCCGTTTGACCCCCCCAAACGCATCTGCACCAACGAGAACGGAAATGCTCCGTCCTTCTGCGCCACCGTCAATTATGAAGAATCGGTTCGGAAGGCGCTCGAGGCGCTGAAAGATCCCGAAGTCGCGATGTTCGCCAGGCAGGCGTCGATTCAGGAAGGGGAAGGGTATACCGATCGGGAGCTTGGATACGAAAGAACGAGGCCCTTGAAGCCCCGGATCATCGAGATCATCGAGTTTGCCAAAAAGATGAAGTATCGCCGGCTCGGGTTCGTGTTTTGCATCGGCCTCCGCAAGGAAGCGAAAGCCGTGGAGTCCATCCTGACAAACAATGGATTTGAAGTGGTCTCTGCCGTCTGCAAGACCGGCAGGACTCCCAAAGAGTTCATCGGGGTCACCGACGCGCAAAAGATCCGTATCGGCTCTTTCGAATCCATGTGCAACCCGATTGCGCAGGCGTTCGTCGTCAATGCTTCAAAAACAGAGTTCAACATCATGATGGGTCTCTGCGTCGGTCACGATTCCCTGTTTCTGAAATATGCGGAAGCCCCCTGCACCGTTTTTGCTGTAAAAGATCGCCTTCTGGGCCACAACCCCCTTGCGGCCATCTACAATATCGACAGCTACTACCGCTCGCTGAAGACGGCCCTCGAAACAGACGGCTGATGTTGTTTCTTCCACGAAGGGCACGAAGAACACGAAGAAATAAAAATATCATAAATCCAACTTGGTACCCTTCGTGTTCTCCGTGGAAAATGTGTACTCGGTAAGGAGAAGAAATGCGGGAAATACCTGTGTCGAAGATCATACAATCGGTTTGCGACCTTGCGATTCGAGCCAATACCGAACTCGGGGAAGACGTGCTCGGTGCGCTGGAGCAGTCGATCGAGACGGAGAGCTCGCCAATCGGAAAGGAGATCCTGAGGCGTCTTGTCGAAAACGCCCGCATTGCCTGCGACGAACGGATTCCCATGTGCCAGGATACCGGGATGGCGGTGGTCTATCTGGAGATCGGACAGGACGTCCATGTAACGGGGGGCCCCCTGGAGGAAGCGGTGAACGAGGGGGTCCGCAGGGGGTATGAAAAAGGATATCTTCGAAAAAGCCTCTGCGACCCGATTACAAGGCAAAATACCGGGGACAATACTCCGGCGATGATCCACTACGCAATCGTCCCCGGTGAGAAATTGAAGATCACCGTTGCCCCGAAAGGAGGCGGCGGTGAAAACATGAGCCGGGTGACGATGCTTTCCCCGTCCGAAGGCATCACGGGGGTCAAGGATTACGTGGTTCAGCGGGTCATCGAATCGGGAGGAAAACCGTGTCCTCCGATCATCGTGGGCGTCGGCATCGGGGGTACCCTCGAAAAAACGGCGCTTCTTGCCAAGAGATCGCTGCTTCGGGCGGTGGGAAGCGCCAACCCGGATCCGAGGCTCGATGCGATCGAGAAAGAGTGGCTGGAGGAGATCAACCGCTCGGGCATCGGGCCCCAGGGGCTGGGCGGAAACACCACGGCGCTTGCGGTCCATATCGGGACCATGGCGGGCCACATCGCCAGCATCCCCGTTGCCGTAAATATCCAGTGCCATTCGTCCAGGCACAAGGAAATCGTCCTGTAGGAAGAAAGGCATGAATGAAATGAGTGAAGATGTCCTCCGGATTCAAACCCCCCTTTCCGGCGAGGTCGTCGAGCGCCTTCGAATCGGCGACCGGGTGCTGCTTTCCGGGCCGATCTATTCTGCGAGAGACGCGGCTCATCACCGGATGGTCGCATTGATCCGCCGGAGCGAGCCGCTCCCTTTCGAACTCAAAGGACAGGTGATCTATTATGTCGGGCCCAGCCCGCCGCTGCCCGGGCAGGCCGTCGGGGCGGCCGGCCCGACCTCAAGCTATCGGATGGACGCGTATGCTCCGCTGTTGATGGAAATGGGGCTCAAAGGAATGATCGGAAAGGGAGCCAGGAGCCAGGCGGTAAAAGACGCAATGAAAAGGTATCCGGCGGTCTATTTTGCTGCCATCGGAGGGGCAGGCGCACTGATTTCCAAATGCATTATTTCGGCTGAAGTCGTCGCCTATCCGGAACTGGGGACGGAGGCAGTCCGTAAAATGGTGGTTCAAGACTTTCCGTTGATTGTCGCAAACGACTGCAGAGGCGGCGACCTGTACGAGTCCGGCAGCCAAGCCTACAGAATGTAGAATGTAAAATGTAGAAACTCCAATGTCCAAGGGGGTTGGAGCATAGAGGCCGCTCGATGGCAGAACCTCGTATGAAACTGAACGTCGAACATCGAACGTCCAACATCGAATAAGGAACAAGATCATTTGTAGTTTTTATCCGATCAAATGCCGCAAGCGGCCCGACCCGGCCCGGCTGAACACTGAACACTGAACACTCCACTAGGAGGTACCATGGAAGAGACCAGGAATCTGGCGCAAAAATGTTACGATCTCAACTTCGACAACTTGCCCAAGGAGGTCGTGGATCGGACCAAGTATCTTTTTCTCGATTTTATCGGAGTCGCCGCAAGGGGGGCGTTGAGCGACTCCAGCGTGCCGGTCCACAATCTCTTTCGCACCCTTGGAGTACGGAAGGACGGCGCGGTGGTGATCGGAACGGATCGGAAACTGGAGCCCCCTTATGCCGCGCTTGCAAACGGCACCGCCGCCCATTCCCTCGAGTTGGACGACGTGGTCAATGCCGCTTCCCTGCACCCGGGCGTGGCCGTCATGCCCGCAGCCCTTGCCGCCGCGCACCTGAACCCCTGTACGGGGAAAGAATTCATCGAAGCCGTCGTTGCCGGCTATGAGGTCACCAGCCGGTTGGGCATCGCGCTGAACCCGTCGGCACATTACGCTCAGGGATTTCATCCCACAGGCACCTGCGGTACCCTGGCTGCAGCCGTTACGGCGGCAAAGGTTTTGAAGCTGAACACCGAAAAGACGATCCGCGCCCTGGGAATTGCAGGCAGCCAGGCGGCCGCCTCCATGGAGTTTCTTTCCGACGGGTCGTTTACGAAGCGTTTTCATGCGGGTTGGGCGGCCCACAGCGGCCTTTTGGCCGGGCTGCTGGCAAGAGAGGGGTTTACGGGCCCGGCAACCATTCTGGAAGGCAAATTCGGCTTCTTCCATGCCTATTCGCCCAAGTCGGAGCCGCAAAAGCTGCTCGAGAACTGGGCAGCCCCCTATCAGGTGATGCGGACCAGCATCAAGCCCCATTCCTGCTGCCGTTACAAGCAGGGACCCATCGATGCGGTGCTGAAAATCATGAGAGAAAACAGGCTGAGCCCGGAGGATGTGGAATCCGCCGAAGTTGCGGTTCTCAAAACCGGCCATGCCTTGGTTGTCGTTCCCCGGGAGTTGAAGTACCGCCCGGAATCGATCGTGGACGCTCAATTCAGCATGCCTTTCGGCGCTGCGGTCGCCATTCTCTACGGAAAAGCGACGCTGGACGAGTACACGCCCGAAAAGATCGCATCCCCACAGGTGAGTGAAATGATGCGGCGGATCCGATGCACGGAGGATCCGAGCATCGAGGACGAGTTTCCAAAAAAATGGCAGGCCACCGCTACGCTTCGGACAAAGAACGGAAAGGTTTTTTCCGCGCGCGTCGAATTCCCGAAGGGGGATCCTGAAAATCCACTGACCTGGGACGAACTGATCGAAAAGTTTAAAGGCCTGGCGGCGCCGGTATTCGATTCCGAACACATGGATCGGATCGTCGGGCGTGTCAGAGCCCTCGATCAGGTCGATGACATCGCATCGTTTTCGTCGATCCTGCGCAGGAGCTGAAAGCATGGGGAAAGGAATATACTCGAAGAGACAGACAATTTTCAGAGCAAGAATCGGATAAAGACAATCAATGAGGAAAGCCCGGCGGAATCATTTATCGCCGGATCAGAGTCAAGATGGAGCTGACGATGACAAAGACAGACAATGAAAAGCTGACACGGTTTATCCGCGAGCAACGGAATCGGGCAAAATCGGAAGACCTCCCCCTGTCGGATATTCGGGTGATCGATCTTTCCACCGTGGTGGCCGCCCCGTTTGCAGCCACCCTCTTGGGCGACATGGGGGCCGAAGTCATCAAGGTGGAAAACCCCACCATGCCCGATGCGCTGCGGGCCTGGGGGGTCATCCCCGAGAAAGGGATTCAACCTTTCTGGTCGGTGATCGGCCGGAACAAATTCCCCGTTACGATCAATCTCAAGGCCCCGGAGGGCAAGGAGATCCTCACCCGACTGGTCGAAAAAAGCGATGTTCTCATCGACAACATGCGCCCGGGTACCCTGGACAAGCTCGGGTTCAATATCGACACCCTGCTGCGGCTGAACCCTGGCCTTATCGTCGGAAAGATTTCCGGCTACGGCCAGACAGGCCCCTACTCTCAGCGGCCGGGCTTTGGCACACTTGCCGAGGCATACAGCGGATTTACTTATTTGAACGCTCAACCCGGCGGTGTTCCGACCAATCCGCCGATGGCGCTTGCAGACTACATTGCGGGACTGCACCTGACCTTTGCCGTAGCCGTGGCGCTGAAAAATCAGAAAAGGGGGGAAAAGGGGGGGCAGGTGATCGATGTTTCCCTATATGAGCCTCTGTTCGGTCTTTTGGGACCGGATTTCTTGTCCTATTTTTTGACGGGAAACGTACCGCAGGCCACGGGGAATGAGCTGAGCTATGCGGCTCCGCGAAATACCTATAGAACACAGGATCAACAGTGGGCGGCCATGTCCTGTTCGGCGCAGAAACCGTTTGAACGCCTGATGGATTGCGTAGGACGTCCGGATCTCATCAAGGATCCGCGGTTTCTGAGCAACGACATTCGGAGCAAGCCGGAGAATCGGGCGGTGTTAAACGAGGTCATCTCGGATTGGATCGGAACCCGGGACTTGAAAGATGTGCTGGAAACCTGCGACCGCCTGGAGGTCACCGTGGGACCGATTACCACCATGAAAGACATCGACCAGGACCCCCATTACAAGGAAAGGGGGAGTCTGATGGAGATCGAGGATCCGGCCACCGGCACCCGGTTGCGGATGCCCGATGTCCCCTTCCGGCTGTCGGGTTCGCCGGGCAGGATTCGATTTCCGGGTCTTCCGCACGGATCGGCCAACACGGTGATCTACGAAGATCTTCTGGGGTACGCCCCGGAGAAGATCGAGAAACTGCGCGAAGCCAAAGCGATCTGACCCGATTTTAAACGGAGGCGTCCGATGCCCATCGTGCTGATTGGCTGCGCCGGTTTCGCCATCGCCGGCCGAAAACCGATTGAACTGATGGCCGAGGCCGGTTTCACCGTGCGGGAGCCGGATTACAAACCCGGCGAGCTCAACGACGATGTCGGGGAATTTTGCCGCATCATCGAAGATGTCGACGTGCTGATCGTCTCCGGGGCTGAAAAGGTGCCGCGCGCGGTGATCGAGAGCGCCGGGCGGCTGAGGATGATCGCGGTCCGGGGGGCGGGCTTCGACGGGGTGGATCTCGCCGCAGCCACCGAGCGGCGCATCCTGGTGACCCGGAATCCGGAAACCAACACCAAGGCGGTTGCCGACATGGCTTTCGGGTTGATGCTGGCCGTATCCAGAAGAATCGCCTGGATGGATCGCGGCCTGCGCGAAGGCAAATATCCCGAGCTGCGCGTGGTGACTCTCGATCTGTACGGAAAAAGGCTCGGCATCATCGGCTTGGGCCGAATCGGGAAAACCGTCGCCCTGCGTGCGAAGGGCTTTGAGATGGAGATCGTCTATCACGACGTCATCGATTACGGCGACTTTGCCCGCAGGCACGATCTTCAGAAAGTTGCGCTCGATCCGCTGCTCGAAACATCGGATTTCGTTACGCTGCATGTCCCGCTGGATGACAGCACCCGAAACATGCTCGATGAGAAAAGGATCGGGAGGATGAAAGAAGGTGCCGTCCTGGTGAATACGGCCAGGGGAGGACTCATCGATGAAAGAGCGCTCTATGCGGCGCTTGCCTCCGGCCGGCTCTACGGATACGGAGCCGATGTGCACGAGAAAGAGCCGCCCGTTTCGCTCGCGCTTCACCGTTTGGAAAATGTGGTGACGACCCCTCACATGGCCGGTGTGAGCCAGAATGCCTTGATCAATATGTCCATGGGCTGTGCGGAAAAAGTCATCCGGTATGTCGTCCGGAATGAAATCCCGGAAGATGTCTTGAATCCGGAAGTGCTTGGATGAACGAGAGTGTTCAGGGGTTCAGTGTTCGGTATTCAGGAAAAAAAGGCGAGCCGTAATGACAGGCAAACCGGAAGCGCGGAGAACGTTCATGGAAAAAAAATATACCTGTCTTCTGGCAGAGTACTGCTCAAAGCTCGATATGGAAAGCCTTTCGCCCGACGTCCCGGCGTACGCCCGCTACCTTTTCCTCGATTTTTTGGGGCTGGCTGCAAAAGGACTTTCATTGGAATCCACCCGAAAGGTGCATGGAATGATCCGGCGGATCGGCGGTTCAGGGCCGGGAACCGTCATCGGGTGCCGGTTGAAGCCGATGCCCCAGTATGCGGCCTTGGCAAACGCCGCTTCGTCCCACTCCATGAGCCTCGACGACATCTATACGCCGGCATCCATTCACCCGGGGTCCGCCATTTTTGCCGCGGCCATGTCGGCCTCGGAGGCCGTGAAGGCGAGCGGGAGGCGGTTTCTGGAGGGGGTCGTGGCAGGGTATGAGACTACCTTGAGGGTCGCCGATGCGATCGACGCGAAAAGCCACTATGCCTTCGGGTATCATCCCACCGCCACCTGCGGTACTTTCGGGGCGACGGCCGCGGTGAGCCGGATCCTGGGGCTGAATGCCGATTCGTCCGCCGACGCACTCGGAATCGCCGGGAGCATGGCCGCAGGCTTGATGGCATTTATGCAGGACGGCTCCTGGACCAAGCGCCTTCACCCGGGGCTTTCCGCCCAGCGGGGGATCCAGGCGGCCTACCTGGCGCAAGAGGGGTTCAAGGGCCCGAAGGCGGTTCTGGAGGGGAAATGGGGGTTTCTCTCCGCCGCATCGAACTCCGCCGACCGCAAGCGGCTGGTCGGCGGACTTGGCGGAAGGCCGCGGATCCTCGATACCGGATTGAAACTTCACGCCTGCTGCCGCTACAATCAGTCCGCGATCGATGCCTGTCTGGCGATTGCGAAGGAATGCGCGGTTCGGGCGGCCGATGTGGAAAGCATTCGGGTCGAGATTTTCAAATCGGCCTATCCCCTGGTGGTGGAACCGTGGGAGGAGAAGATGAACCCCCGAACCGACGTGCAGGCCCAGTTCAGCCTTCCCTACACGGTGGCGGTTGCGATCGCAAAAGGGAGGGTTTCCTTCGAAGAATTCGACCGGAACGTTCTTGAGGACCCTGAAGTCAGAGAACTGATGAACCGGGTGGAAGTCCACAACGATCCGCAGCTCGATCCTCATTTCCCGAAGCGGTGGCCAACCCGCGTGGTCATTCAGACCAAAGACGGACGGCGGCTGGAACGCCTTGTGGACTGCCCCAGAGGAGACGTGGAAAACCCGCTCCCGTGGGAGGAGCTGGTGGAGCGTTTCCGCAGGCACACCGATGCCGTGTTCGAGCCGTCCAGGCAGGATGAGATCATCGGAATCATAAGAGAAATACAGGATATCGAAAACATGGACGAAGTGACAGAGCTGCTTGGAGGATCGAAATAGATGCAGGGATTGAAAAAGAGAATCGAAACGGACGGGGAGAAAATCCTGCTGAGGGGGAATCAGGCGGTTGGCGAGGGGGCCGTACGGGCCGGGTGCCGCTTTTTTTTCGGGTACCCGATCACGCCGCAAAACGAGCTGTTCGAATACATGGCCAAGCGGCTTCCCGAGCTGGGAGGGACCTTTCTCCAGAGCGAAAGCGAGCTTTCCGGAATCCACATGATCATGGGCGCGTCCGCCGGGGGCCGCCGCTGCATGTCCTCTTCCTCCGGGCCCGGGTTTACCCTCATGGG
Source organism: Desulfobacteraceae bacterium (assembly GCA_003599475.1). Next base: position 1,144 of record QZKK01000027.1, on the reverse strand, counting down.
GGAAGGGTTGACGACGCTTGCGACCGCAGAGCTTCCGGCGGTCCTCGTATGCGTCTCGCGGGCGGGGCCCGGGCTGGGACGGATCGCGTCGTCACAAGCCGACTACCGCCTGGCGACCCGGGGCGGCGGGCACGGCGACTATCAGTGCCTGGTATTCGGTCCCGCCAGCGCACAGGAGCTCTTCGAGTCGACCTATGAGGCATTCGAGCTGGCGGACCGGTATCGAAATCCGGTCATCATCCTGTCGGATGCCATCCTGGGGCAGATGATGGAGCCGGTCCGATTCGATGCACTGCCTGCAATCGAGCCGCCGGAAAAAGCATGGGCGGTCCGGGGAAAGGGAGATTCTCCCCGAAAGGTCATCAAGGCGGCCCCCCATCTCGATGAAGAGCTGATCGCGTTGAACCGCCGGCTGAAATTGAAATATGAGGAAATGAGAAGAAAAGAGCAGCGATTCGAGGCGATCGGGACCGAGGACGCTTCGCTCGTGGTGGTCGCATTCGGCAGCTCCGCCAGGATTTCACTCGATGCCTTGAACCGGGCGCGGAAGGAGAATCGTTCGGTCGGGCTTTTCAGGCCGATATCGCTTTGGCCGTATCCGCAAGACGGACTCAGGGAGATATTGCGGGCTGGAGTTCGAAAACTGCTGGTCATCGAAGCCAACAACGGGCAGATGGTCGAAGATGTCCGGTTGGCCGCCTGCGGGGATGCCGAGGTGTTTCACTACGGCTTCGGCGGAGGCCACATCCTGAGCCCGGACGAGATCTACGAGGAAATCCGCCGCCGGTATTGAGGAAGGAATCGGTACGATGGAATACGGGGATGTTGGAAGAATGGGTTTAGCGGAGCTCTGACTTTCCCGTTATCAGGCAGCGACAACGTTTCAAAAGCGTTTCTAATAAGGTGTTGCATATGGAAGAGATGGAAATCGTATACCAGAGGCCTGCGGCCATGACCGAGATCCCGTTTCCCTATTGCCCGGGCTGCTCCCACGGCACGATTCACCGGTTGGTTGCCGAGGCGATGGATGAGCTTAAGATCATAAAACGGGCGGTCGGGATTACCTCGGCCGGATGTTCGGTTCGAAACTGGCGTCAGTTTGACTGCGATATGGTCATGTCCCTGCACGGGCGGGGCCCGGCAG
>QZKK01000009.1 GCA_003599475.1 Desulfobacteraceae bacterium | reverse complement strand
CTCGCCTGCCGGATGCCCGTAAGTGTCGTTGATATTCTTGAAATGATCCAGATCCATCATACACAAGACCAACTGCGTATCGTAGCGTTGAAAGGCGGCGGTCTCCCGTTCGAATACCTCCATGAAATACCTGCGATTGTAAAGATGTGTCAGCTCGTCCCGGATGGTCATTTCGGCCAGCTTTTCCATCATCGCTTCGACTTCTTTCTTGAGACGGAACTTATCCAGAGTATTTTTGATCACGCGGTTGAGCGACTCTCTGGTGACGTTTACTTTCGGCAGATAATCGTAGGCGCCGCTGTTGATCGCCTGGGAGGCAATCATTTCGTCACCCTGCCCCGTGATGAAAATTACCGGAACATCGCGGCCTTCCTCCCTGAGCTTTTTTAAAACATCGAGCCCCGTCCCGGAGGGGAGCAGATAGTCGAGAAAGATGAGATCTACGGGGGTTTTGGAAATAAAGCGGAACACCTCACGGATATCATGAGCCCTGGACAGATGGACCTGTTTCCGATCGGCCAGGAGAGCCTCCAAATGGTCGATGTCCGAATCCGAGTCATCCACGGCCAGTATATGGACCTTCCGGTCGAACTCGAGGAGATGAGAATCCCCGGCGTAGGGCTTCAATTCGTAATGCCGGATGGTCTGAATCTTTTTCACCATATCGGCGATCCGTTTACCTGCCTTTTCTATTTTTTTGGCCCGGTCCACCAGCTTTTCTGAATCGTCTTTCTCCCAGGTCATCAGTTCGATGTTACCAAGAAGCGCCATCAGCGGCTGATTCAATTCGTGAGCCGTAGCCCCGGCCATCTGTAAAAGCACTTTCAGGCGTTCTTCCTCGATGACCGCCTTTTGCTGCTTTAAAATTTTCTGGTTTGCCCGTTGGAGCTCGTCGATATTTTTCCTGAGATTCTCTGTGGTTTCCCTGAGAGCGATTTCCGCCTGTCTTTTCTCTGTAATGTCGTCCAAGGCGATGACAGAACCCCGGCGCTTACCGAACGCATCCAATACCTCCGAGACAAGAACCCTGAAATTTCTGGCGACGCCATCGAGTTCGATCCGTTTTTCGAACCCGTTGTCTCCTGCACGGAACCGGTCGAGGGACTGAATATCTCCTGAAATCCAGGGAAACACCATGCCCACCGGTTTTCGAAGCAGATATTGGAAGGGTTTGCCACTGTCATATCCGCCGGAGCTTTTCCCGCATCCTGCCGATGCGCAGGCGAATGCCGCAGCCGTACGGCTCAATGCATCGACTCGGTTGTCACTGTCTAAGACAATCACCGGATTCGGCAGATTCTCGATAATCGACCGGTATCTATCCTTCTGGTGGGATCTCAGGGGATCGGCGCCGGGTCTTTCCGTATTCAAAGCCGGTTTGCTGCTCATTCCGTTCATCTCCATTCGCCGCGCTGACCTGTTCTTAAAAAAAGGTCCAGGCTACAGACGATACGGAATATAGCAGGAAACATGCCAACGATCGGAAGAGGGGATATTCAGGGGATTTGAGGCCATTCCTCTCCATGTATCAAAACCTGAAATCTGCGATCTGAAATCTAAAATGGAATCGTACGCCATTTTTTTGACGATCCTCAATCGAAAAATTCATAAGATACCAGCGCAGTTCTTAACCTCTGAACCTGGAACCTTGAACCTCTGAACGCTTACGTGGAAAGTATGAAGAAATATTGTCATCGCACAAAGATGATGTCACCCGGAGACAAGCCGCTGATCACCTCGATGCGGTCTTCCCCCTTACGGCCGCCCAGCCGAACGAACCGGCGCGTCGGACCCTGATGTGATTTCACCATGACGAAGTCGAGTTGACCGACGTTTGTAACCGCCTTTTCCGGAATATACATTTTTTCGATATGGCCGGTCGGAATCAGGAGCCTTCCGAACATTCCCGGGTAGAGGCTGTACTCACCCTTCAGCCTGACTTTTACAATAAAAGAGCGGGAGCCGGGGTCCGCCGATGGAACGATTTCATCCACAACCCCGTCGAACCGGCGGTTGACGGCATCCACCTCTGCGATCAGCTCCTGAGCCTTCGACAGGCTGGAGGCTACCGATTCCCGGACGCTGGCTTCCAGGCGGAGCGAACCCGGATCGTACATTCCGAGCAGAGGTTCTCCCTTGCGCGCCGTGTCACCGGGATCCGCATACCGGTTTACGATCCGACCGGAAATCGGAGCCGAAATCGTGCTGAACCCGAAAGCCGTTTTCACCTCGTCCTCCTGACGCTGCAACCGCATGAGGTCGGCGCGCGCCGTCTCCATGGCAGCACCGATCCGATCGAGTTCGGCTTTCGATATCGCTCCCGGATCGGCTTTGTAGATCCTCTGGACGCGTTGGTAGTCCTTTTCGGCCTGCTCGAAACCGGCCTTCGCGGCAGCAACCCCTTGATGAGCCTGGTCCAGGCGGGCTTTCAGTTCGCGGGAATCGAGCTTGACCAGCACATCCCCTTCTTTGACCTCGTCTCCGGGACGGACGGCAATGGATGAAACGGCCGCCGTAATCAGCGGGGAGATGACGGTCTCGATTTTGGCTCTCAGGGTTCCGGCCGCCTGTTCGGTGAGCACCTCCCGGCTGAGCTGTACGGTGTAGGTCGATCCCGAATCTTTGGAGGAAACGATCCCGACCGATCGATCCGGGATTTTTTCCTCGAAAAATCCGGCCAGATACGCCATCACACCTGCCAGCAGCGCAAAGGCGAGCCCGACTCCGGCAACTTTCATGATGAGTTTCACGTCTCGATGCTTCTCCTTGGGGGAAGTCCGTGCCCCGGTCGATGACCGTAGACGAGCCGGTAGAGAACCGGAACGACATAGAGTGTAAACACCGTCGATGCCGCGATCCCGAAGATGATCGTCCAGGCCAGCCCGCTGAAGATCGGATCCAGGGTGATGACCACGTTTCCGAGCAGCGTTGTGCCGGCCGTCAGGAAAATGGGGCGCATTCGAACCGCTCCGGCCTGAACCAGCGCCTCGTCCAGATCCATCCCTTCGCGAAGGGCCATATGGATGAATTCGATGAGGATCAGAGAATTTCGCACAACGATTCCGGCCAAAGCGATCATACCGATCATTGCGGTCGCGGTAAAAAGAACCGGATTGGGATATCCGTCGATTGTCCGGGTTCCGATCAGATTCAGAATCCAGAATCCGGGCATGATACCGATCATGGAAAGCGGGATGGCCAGCATGATGATCAGGGTGATGACCGAAAGGCCGGTCTGGATGCGGAGCACGATAAAGATTCCTAAAAGTGCTGCACCGAAGGCGATTCCCAGATCCCGAAACACCCTCAGGGTGATCTGCCACTCTCCTTCCCCGTCCCATACCACCCGTATGCCGTCTGGCAGCCTCCAGGGGAGCCCGCCGCCGGAATTCAGAAATGTCCGCTGCTCGAGCGGGACAGGTTCACCGGTATCAACCGCATTTTCAGAATCATTTCCGACGTCCAGAACGATCTCGGCCGGGGTGCGTCCGATCACGTCGGCAAAGACATAAGCCACACGTTTGAGGTTCTTGTGATAGATGGCTTTGTTCTGGACCGTCCAATCGATTTCCCCGAGTTCGGCAAGCGGAACGATCGGCTGGGGCGCATCCCGAATGCCGGTCTTTTCACGAATTTTGGCGATTCCCGGACGCCCCTTGACCCGCAGGGTGGAGAAGGCATGGGCGGAACTTCTCAGGGGGTAGGGAAGGCGAAGGACCACCGGAAGCGGATTGACTTCGTCCTGGATCTGCATGTATCCGGAGACGATGCCGTGGTTTGCCAGTTGAATCGTGCGGGCGATATCTTCGGTTCCGACTCCCGACAGAGCGGCCTTTTCCCTGTCCGGACGAAAAACGATCCTCTCCTGCTCGTCCTCATCCGAGGTATCCACATCGACGACAAACGGCTCCTTCTTGAGACGTTCTTCCAGTGTGCGGGCGGCCGTTTGCAGATCGCCGTAAGGGGTCGATTCCCTCCCATAGATTTCCGCCGTAACTGTCGAAATCACCGGCGGCCCGGGAGGGGTCTCCACCAGGCTGATTCGGGCGTTCATGGCACCGGCAATCTTTTCCAGATCCTTCCGAATGCGCAGAAGAATCTCATGGGACTGCCGGCTCCGGCGGCTCCGCTCGGCCAGGGTCACGCGGATATCGGCGTAGTGTGCCCCTGTGCGCAGGTAGTAGTGGCGGACCATGCTGTTGAAGTCCATTGGGGAGGGTGCGCCTACAAAGGCCGTGTAATCGCGCACTTCGGAAACCGTTTTCAGATACCGGCCCAGCGTGGAGACAACCCCCTGGGTTTTTTCCAGGGTTGTCCCCTCGGCCATGTTGACGACCACCTGGAACTCGTCTTTATTGTCGTAGGGAAGAAGCTTGAGCGGCACCCACCGAAGCACCGGAAAGACCATCGAAAGCAGAAAAAGGAGCGCAATGGCCGCAAGGAACAGGAGGGAAACCGCACGGGATCGGATCATCGGCTTCAGAGACCAGCCGTATAGCCGGTAGACGCCGGTCCCGGTGATATCGCCGGCGGCCTGTTCGCCGGAGCTCTTGAGCAGCTTGAAGGAAAGCCATGGGGTGATCAGAAAGGCCACCACGGTGCTGATCGTCACGCTGACCGGAACGTTAAAGGCCATCGGCGCCATATAGGGCCCCATCATGCCCGTGATGAAACTCAGGGGAGCAAACGCGAGAATAATCGCGATGGTCGACATGATCAGCGCACTTCGGATTTCGCCCATCGCCAAGATCACGCTCCGGCGCCGGGAGTATTTTCCAGTCTGAAGGTAGCGATCGATGTTATCCACTCCGGTGATCGGATCGTCTACCAGAAGGCCCAGGGCCAGGATGAGGGCAAAGAGGGTAACCCGGTTTATGGTATAGCCTGCAAAGTAATCGAGCAGAAGCGTGATCCCGTAGCAGACCGGCACGGCCAAGCCAACGACCAGCGCCGCACGCCATTTTAAAAAGATCCCGATAAAGACGACCACGGTCAGCATGGCGGCAAGAAGGCTGGATACCAGGTTGTTGATTTTATCGTTTGCGGTCAGCCCGTAATTCCGGATGATCCGGTACCGGACCTCTCTCGGGAAGATGTCCCGCTCCAGTCTCGAAAAAATGGCTTCGATCTCGTCTGCCACCCATACCGCGTTGGCACCTTTTTTCTTGGCAATGGAGATGGCGACGGCCGGATAGGCTTCGGTCGGATCCCCGGCCCGCTCGGAAGCCGGCCCGAATCCGATCCATGTATAGCTGGCCGGTTCGGCCGGTCCGTCAAGAATTCGGGCCACATCCTCCAGATAGACGGGCACACCGTCGACCACGTTGATGACCAGCTTTTTCAATTCATCCGGGCTGCGGATGAAACCGCCGGCATCCAGTACGATATTCCGATTGATAACCTGAAGTTCGCCTGCGGGCAGCAGCTTGTTGGATACGTCGATGGCCCAGGCCACCTCCAGAGGGGCCGTTCCCCGGGAGGCCAGCGCTTCCGGATCCAATTCCACCCGGATCTGCCTGGGTCGCCCCCCGACAACCGCAATTTTGTTTGTGTCTTCAATCGATTGGAGCACGTGCTCGATTTCTTCGGCCAGCCGCCTCAGTTCATGGTCTGTCGTCAGTTCTGGCGCTTCACTCCAGAGCACTGCAACGACGATGGGCACATCGTCGATCTCCAGCGGCTTGACGACCCAGGAGGCAACGGCGGCCGGAATCCGGTCCGTTTCCGAGTACAGCTTGTTGTAGATCTTTACCAGCGAATCGACCCGATCCTCACCGACGAAAAAACGGACCGTCACGACGCACTGCTCCGGACGCGAAATCGAATAGACATCCTCGACACCGTCGATCTGATAGAGGAGTTTTTCCAGAGGGGTTGCAATCTGGCGTTCGATCTGTGCGGAATCGAGTCCCGGAGCCGATACGAGGACATCTGCGATCGGAACGACGATCTGGGGCTCCTCTTCTCTGGGTGTGATCCAGAGCGCAACGATCCCCCCGATCAGAGCAATCAAGAGGATGAGCATCGGCAGCGGCCCATCGAGCGTCATCGAAATCAGTCTCGAAAGCCCATCCGGTCTATCGGAAGAATCGGGATCCATCGTTTTCTATCCGTTGCTAAGTCCATCGGCGCATAAATCCGGTGACGAATTTACTTGCTCAGGACTTAGTGCCGAGCAAGCAATTATATCTACCCAGTGCCTGATAACACGTCACAATAATTGCGCGTCGAAGCACTAAGGGGCAAGGGACGAACCTGTGGGATTATGCCAAATTACCTTATCCTTGGCCCAGCTGAACACTGAACGCTGAACACTGAACACTGAACACTGAACGCTGAACACTGAACGTTGAACACTCCTTCATATCGGGGCGACGCGTATGTTGAGCTCGGAGAGTTGTGCCTTGGAGGCCTCCGAAGGGGCGTCTGTCAGCAGACAAGCGGCTTTTTGGGTTTTTGGAAAGGCGATTACGTCCCGGATGGAGCTCTGTCCGCAGAGAAGCATCACCAGACGGTCGAAACCGAAGGCAATTCCTCCATGGGGCGGTGCACCGGAATCCAGGGCGGAAAGCAGGAACCCGAACTTTTCTTCGTACTCGGCACGTTCCATCCCCAGCGCTTCGAAAACCGCTTCCTGGATTGCCCGCTGATGATTTCGAATGCTGCCGCCTCCGATTTCGGAACCGTTCAGCACCAGGTCATAAGCCCGCGAGCGCACGGACAGGGGATCCTCGCCCAGGCGTTGATAATCCTCCTCGAAAGGAGAGGTAAAGGGATGATGGAGGGCTTGAAACCGTTTTTCATTTTCATCGTATTCGAGCAGCGGGAAACGCGTTACCCACAAGAAATTGAATCGACTCTCATCGATGAGGTTGAGCATCCTTCCCAAATGGTTCCTGAGATGCCCCAGGGATTCGTTGACGACCTTCGGCTGATCCGCCAGGAAAAAGACAAGGTCCCCCGGTGCAATCTGCAAACGTTCCGTCATGGCGCTCTTTTCGGCTTCGGTGAAAAATTTCTCGATGGGGGACTGCCAGCTTCCCTCTCGGATTTTGATCCAGGCAAGGCCGCGCGCCCGGTAAACGGCAACAAATCCGGTCAGGTCGTCGATTTCCTTTCGAGAAAAGTCGATGCACCCCTTTGCATTCAGGGCCTTGACCTTTCCGCCCTTTTTTACGGCTTCTGAAAAGAGCTTGAATCCCGAGTTCTCGACGATATCCGATACATCTCTCAGCTCCAGACCGAACCGGGTATCCGGTTTGTCCAGGCCGTAGCGATCCAACGCCTCCGGATAGGAGATGCGGGGAAACGGCCTTTTCAGGGTGATGTCGAGGACATCTTTGAACAAAGAGGCGATCATCCCTTCCGCCATCGCCATGATGTCTTCCTCACCGATGAAAGACATCTCTATATCGATCTGGGTAAACTCCGGCTGACGGTCCGCTCTGAGGTCTTCATCCCGAAAGCAGCGAACAATCTGGTAGTATCGATCGAATCCCGAAATCATCAGCAGTTGTTTGAAAATCTGAGGCGACTGCGGCAGTGCATAGAATTTTCCCGGATTTACCCGGCTGGGCACCAGATAGTCTCTTGCTCCTTCAGGAGTGCTGCGGGTCAGCACAGGGGTTTCGATTTCAAGAAACCCGTTGCGGTTCAAGAAATTTCGGATCGATGCGGCTGCATGATGGCGGCGGATGATATTCGCCTGGAGAGATGGCCGACGCAGGTCCAAGTGTCGATACTTGAGGCGGACCGCTTCGGATGCATCCAGATTGTCTTCGATCATGAAAGGAGGGGTCTGGGCCTGGTTTAATATCTTCAGTTCGATCACCATGACCTCGATTTCACCGGTGCCCAGGTTCGGATTGATCATCCCCTCCGGCCTCGGATCGACACGGCCGCGAACACCGATGACGAACTCGTTTCTCAAATCGTGCGCTTTTCGGTGCACCTCCGGATCGAATTCTGGGTTGAAAACGACCTGAGTGATTCCCCACTTATCCCTCAAGTCGACAAAGATCACTCCGCCATGATCGCGTCTTCTCTGGACCCAACCCGTCAGGGTCACTTCCGAACCGATATCACCGCTGCGCAGCTCGCCGCAATGATGCGTCCTCCGCATGTTCTCCAATTTATCCAGCAACGGAACAGCTCCTTCCTCACTCACCCGATTTTTGCCCGATCCGCTTCTTCATTCTCTCCAGGATGCCCTCGATTTGAATGACATCCTGCTCCTTGGTTTTCATGTCCCGGAAAACGGCGGATCCTTCATCGAGCTCCTTATCCCCGACGATCAGCACGTACTCGGCACCGAGCCGGTCCGCTCTTTTCATCTGGCTCTTCAGGTTCTTGTCTCCGAAATCCATCTCCGCCCGCATCCCTTCCAATCCCAAGGCGCAGATCCACTCGAATGCTGCAGACCGGCTTTTCTCGCCCAGGGCCGCAATAAAAATCTGCGGCTTTCGAGTGAAATCGCCGGATGTCAAAGAAGTCACTTCGGCGAGCCGGTCGAAGCCGATTGCAAAACCCGTAGCCGGTTGATCCGGGCCGTCAAGCATTTTCACCAGCCCGTCATAGCGTCCGCCGCCTGCAATCGCGCTCTGCGCCTCGATGGAACCGGTCTGCACTTCAAAAGTGGTCCGCGTATAGTAGTCCAGACCCCGAACCAGACGCTTATCGACCACAAAGCGAATATTGAGCCTCACCAGGTTCCGCTGCACCTTTTCGAAATCTTCTCGACAGTCGCTGCACAGGTAATCCGAAATCGAAGGCGCGTGGGTCAATGCTTCACGGCATGAAGGCACCTTGCAATCCAATACCCGAAGGGGGTTTCGCTCCCTGCGGCGGTTGCAGTTCTCACAGAGCTGTTCGGCCACCGTAGAGAGCATCTCGACCAGAGCGGCTCGAAAAGCCGGACGGCAGGCCGGGCAGCCGAGCGAATTGATATGGGTTTCGAGATCCTGGACATCGAGCCGTTTAAAAAGAGTGACCAGCATGAAGATCAGTTGCACGTCGACCAGGGGAGACGCCACTCCGAAGATTTCCGCATCGATTTGGTAGAATTGGCGATATCGTCCTTTCTGGGGACGTTCCCTTCGGAACATAGGCCCGATCAGATAAAGCTTTTGAACGGGATCCGATGCAAACAGTCGATGCTGGTTGTAGGCACGGACGATCGAAGCGGTGGCTTCCGGACGAAGCGTGAGCAGATCGCCGCTTCGGTCGGCAAAGGTGTACATCTCCTTTTCGACGATATCGGTGTCCTCGCCGATGCTTCTTGCAAACAGCTCGGTTCGCTCCAGGATCGGAACGCGGATTTCCTCGAAACCGAAGTCTTCAAACAGAGACCGCGCCACCTTCTCGATATGCTGCCAGAGCTCGACTTCTCCCGGAAGGATATCCTTGAATCCTCTTACAAGTTGTATCATCGGTATATGCTTTTGAACGTTTGTTTTTCGGACACAAATTTTTTATTTATCCCGCGATGCCCGAGGAAGTCAAGATAAAAGCGAGTTACGCGTTCCGGGTTTCAGATCCTGTTGAGACTCAAAGGGGCATCGGACATCTGACGATTGGCCTCCTCCAGTTTCCGGTCCCCCGTGATGACGGCGACCGCAGATGGAGGAGCCGGGTCAAAATAGCGCTTGGCGATCGAGATCACCTCATCCCGGGACATGGAAAGGACCTTGAGTTTGTATCGTTTTCTGTCATCATCATCCTGCCCCACGATCTTTCGATAGAATGCCTTCTTGGCCGCCGTTCCGGGTGGATCGGGCTTGTCGATATCGGAGCAGATCTGCAGGACGGCCTCCCGAATGTCTTCATCGGTAAAAGTTCCCGATTGAATGAATCGCGTCGCCGCATCGTATGTTTTCAGGGTGGATACGATGTGAGGATCCCGATAGGAAGCCATGGAAAAAATACCGCTTTCCGGCTGGTACACGGCAAATCCGCCGTAGGCACCCCCCTTTTCCCGGATTTCACGGTGCAGATAGAGCGATCGGAGCAGCTTGCTGATGACAAGAAGAGCCGGTGAGTCCGGATGATCCATGCGAACCGTCTGAAAAGACCGGGCGACAAAAGACACTGCAGATGCCGTCGTCCAGGCTTCCCGCGGAAGCCTGTTTTCGATCGGAATGGCAGGCTCTGCAAATGCGTCCGCCTCGCCGCTGTCCAGCCGCCCATGAATCTTCTCGATCGGCGGAATCGCCTGTGAAACCGCCGGCGATTCTCCGATGAGGGCGGATTTGAAACCGGACCGCCGGAAAAGGACCTTTCCCACCGCTCGAAGGTTTTCAGCAATCTGCTCGAGATCGGAATCGGTGAGCTTTTCGGTGAGGCTTTTCAGAAACCGGAACTGGTGAACACCGTTCCAGGTTTCCTCCAGTGCAGATGCAACGGAAAAGTTTCTCGCCGCCAGAAGCATGGCCAGGCGGTGCCCCTGGGGAACGATTCCGGATTCCAGCCCGGCGCGATATTGAAGCAGGAGGTGCCTGAGCCGGGTCAGGTCCGACAGGTCGTATTGAAAAAGAAGCTCTTCGACGATCTCGAATATCCGGTCCTCATTCCGGTAGAGGCATTTTCCACTGAAAGAAATATGCGGCAGGCACCTGCTGTCGGGGCCAAACCGGGTCCGTGCATGCGCGGACAGGCCGATTCCGCCGGTGTATGCATCGATTCGCCTCGCCATATCCTCATACCCGCGAAGCCGGGTTCCGATCCTTGAAAATGCATAACAGAAAAAAGGAACATACGGCATCTGTTCCGGGCCCAGCGTTCCGCAGCCGATGGCGGCAGTCAAATAGAAAATGCCGGAGGTCGGCTGCCGGTAGCATGAAGCCGGGCCGGGACAGAAGCCGTTCTCTGCAACCGTATGAACAGACGGAGGGATCTCTTTGAGTTCAAGCGTCGGCAGGCATGAAAGGTCCTCATCGGACTCCTGGAGGCGCATCAACGATTGCGCATCGGCTTTAATTTTCTCGACATCGGAAGGTCCCATGCTCCGCAGAATCGATTTGAGTTCCCTTGAGACCCGGCGGGTTTCCTTTTCTTCCATTGTCTGGTCCGGAACCAGCGTCACCCGCACCCGGTGTGGATTGTTCAACAAATTTTCCCGTATCCGATTTTCGAAGAAAGGTCCTTCGTTTACCGATTGACGGATCTTTTCGATATCATTGCTGAAGTTGAGGATTCGGAGCGGATCCCCCCCATGGAACCAGCTTCCGGCAAAGGAGACAAGCATCTTCAGCCCATAGGGGTAGGGGTGGTTGGTTACTTCTTTCCTGTGAAATTCGATCTGGTGGATGGCCGATTCGATCAGAGCTTTATCTATCCCCCGGGAGACGAGATCCTTAAGGACCCTGAAGATAATTCCTTCGACTTCCGATGCCGCCTCTTTTTCGATTTCTTTCAATCCGCAGCAAAAGACCGTATCCCTCAGGTCCGAATAGAACCCGGTCCCATCGGAAAGGGATGCGCCCAAACCTGAATCGATCAGCGCTTTTCTGATCGGTGATCCGGAATTTCCGAGAAGGATCTGCTCGAGCATCGTAAAACAGAGGGTTTCAAAGGAATCCCTGATGTCGGCAGTGAGCCAGGCGACGCAAGACTGGCATTTTCGAGCCGGAACCTCCTCTTTCGAAAGCGGATACCGGTAAATTTTTCTCTTCGGCCGATTCCAGCGGCGATGTGCATCGACTTCCGTTTCCGGATCGATGCGGCTGAATCCGTTCAATGCATTTTCTTCGATATAAAGCAGGATTTCATCGAGAGGAATGTCTCCGTATGTGTAAAAAAAAGCATTGCTAGGATGGTAATGCTTGCGATGAAATTCGACTAGCTGCCGGTGAGTCAATCGCGGAATCTGTCTTGGATCACCGCCGGAATTTTCCGAATAGGTCGTTTCCGGGAACAGGGCATGTAAGATCGACCGGTTCATGACCTGCTCCGGGGAAGACATGGCGCCTTTCATTTCATTGTATACGATTCCCTTATAGGCAAGCCGTAAAGTGTCTTTACCCCCGTCTGCAACCTCGAACTCGATACGATGTCCTTCCTGCTTGAAATTGAGAGCATCCAGAACGGGGAAGAATGCGGCATCCAGGTAAACCGCCATCAAATTAAAGAAATCCTTCCGATTCTGAGTGGAAAAAGGATACATGGTCCAGTCTGAAGCCGTGAAGGCGTTCATAAAGGAACTCAAGCTCCGTTTCAGCATCGAAAAAAAAGGATCCCTTACCGGATACTTCCGGGACCCGCAGAGTACGGTGTGCTCCAGGATGTGGGCCACTCCGGTAGAATCTTTTGGAACCGTTTTAAACGCGACGGCAAATGTATTCTCGGCGATGTCGTTCCGGATATGGATATGGCGAGCACCGGTTGCGATATGCTCGAGCTCGTAATAAGTCGAATCCTGAATGGAAAGCTCCGCCACCCTTCGCACGGTATAGCCGGATACCTTGTCTCCTTCCAACATGTGAAAATTCATTGTCTATCCCCTTGATCATCCTTCTACAGCTTCACAAGGTAGTGTAGATGCCTCTTTCTTTTCGAGTGATTTTCTGGAGCCGGTTGAGCCGGAAGATGATGTTCCGGAGCTTCTTCTCGGGATACCCGGTCTTTTTCTGTATATCGGAAAACCCTACACCGTTTTTGGATCGCTTGATGATGCCCATTACTTGATCCGAAGCGGTTGTGCCCGCCCCCTTCTGACCCGTTTGCCCGGCAGTTCTTTTCTTGTCCGGGAAGGGCTGCCGCACGGAAGCAGACGAGCTCTTTTTTACTAAAATCTCTAGTCGATCCAGCCGGTCGATAACTTTTTCTACGTCTTTCTTGGTTGGAATACCATAGGACTGCATGAAAAACTTTACCATGGCATCGAAGCTGACGGATTTCCCTTTTTTTCTTGCCATAAGAATTCCTCCCTTTGGAACCGTTGATTGAAGAGACGATTCGCTTCCACTTGTAGAAAAAAGTATTGAATAATTAAGTAAAAGTCAAGCAAAAGGAATCCGCACCCTTTCGGCCATGAAGAAGGCCGGCGTTTTTGGATACCTCATTTTTTGGCTGGGTGTTCATTATCAACCGATCAACTTCTCTGATGATCGGCGGAAGCAAACGGATGCTGGTGAAAAAGCGGCAGCGGGATTTCTCCGGCAGCGTCGCATTGTCCGCATTGAAAAGAAATGCCGGCTGTGCTACGGTACCCGGAAAAAATTTAGACCTGTCCTTCGCAACAGAGTGAAAAGCGCATGGAGGATCTACTGGAAAAAGATACGAATAAACCGCTTCCGGCTCGAATACCGTTGAGGCAGAAAATCCGGACATGGCTGATACAGATAAGAAGACTGGAGGGGGAGCCGCATTATATTGCACGTGGACTGGCCATCGGGGTCTTTATCGGAGTGACCCCGACCATGCCTTTCCATACGATTCTCGCCGTATCCCTTGCCTTTCTTTTTCACGGCAGCAGACCTGCGGCCATACTTGGAGTCTGGGCCGGCAATCCGCTGACTATTCCATTTTTCTACTTTGCAAGTTATGAGATCGGAACGATGCTGCTTGGGATCTCCACCCCATTTGACTCTCAAATGATCTGCTCACTCACTCAATTTCTGGAATTGGGGCTCGAGATCACGATTGCGATGATCATCGGCGGTATTCTGCTTGCAGCCCCATTTGGTTTGATTACCTACATCCTCACCTGGAAGATTTACGGCAGAACAGGAAACAGGAAATCCGGCTGACAGATATGGGCACATCCGCAAAAAGACTCCTTGCAGCCTCTAAAATTTTCCCCAAACATCGACTGGGGCAGCATTTCCTGGCCGATCCCCGTACGGCGGAAAAAATGGTCGAGCTTTCAGGGGTCGGGTCCGACGACGTTGCGGTCGAGATCGGAGCCGGGCTCGGTGCACTGACGCTGCCGCTGGCGCAGGCCGTAAAAAAAGTGTATGCCGTTGAAATCGACCGGGATCTTGTCTTACTGCTGAGGGCCGAACTGGCCTCTCAGGGAATCGGCAACGTGGAAGTGATCGCCGGAAATGCACTCGCTGTCGATTTCAGAACTCTCCTTTCTGCGGAGTCTCGGAAAATCGTTGTTTTAGGCAATCTGCCCTATAATATTTCATCACAGGTCCTGATCGGACTGATCGGGGTAAGAGATATCGTAAGCCATGCCGTTTTGATGTTTCAAAAAGAGCTGGCGCAAAGGATTACCGCTCCCCCCGGAAATAAGGAGTACGGAAGAATTACCGTGGCGCTTAGGTATTGTGCGGAAAGCCGCCCACTGATGCAAGTGAAGGCTTCACAGTTCTATCCCAGACCGAAGGTGGACTCCCAAATATTGGAAATCCGATTCCGCCCGCTCGAGAAACGGGCAGAAGATGAAACCGTTTTCTTCTCGGTTGTCAAAGCCGCATTTTCCAGCAGACGAAAAACCCTTAAAAACGCTCTTGCGGGCTCCAAATTTTTCAAGGATGCCGAGATGGCGAGGCAGGCGCTGGAGAGCATCGAGATCGATCCGATCCGCCGGGCTGAA
>QZKK01000263.1 GCA_003599475.1 Desulfobacteraceae bacterium | reverse complement strand
CTCGATGGGGTAGATTTGGAGCTTAGGTTCAGCTGACACATGGCCTCAAATTATTATATGAATTGACGGTTAAAACCGGCGCGAAAATCGGTGTTAAAGAGTACTTCCAGATCCTGGAAGACACACTGATCGGTCGGTTTCTTCCGGCCTTCCGGATGCGCCGAAAGCGGCGCCTCGTGATGAGCCCCAAATTTTTTTTCTTCGATCTCGCCCCTGTCATCCATTTTACCCGTCGCGGACCTATATCTCCAGGCTCCGAACTTTTCGGCCGGGCCTTCGAGCACTATCTGTTCATGGAAATAACAGCCCACTCCAGTTATTCAGAAAAATTCTATCCGGTTTCTTACTGGCGGACGGCCTCCGGCATCGAGATCGATTTCATTTTGGGAGACCATGAGGTCGCGGTGGAAGTAAAAGCCACTGATCAGGCCAATTCGAGTCATCTGAAAGGATTGCGTCGATTCCGGGAAGAATATCAGGTCCGTCGCACCATCCTGGTTTCCCTGGATGCCCGCCCCCGAATGACCGACGACAAAATCGAGATTCTTCCCTGGAGCAGCTTCCTGGAAATGCTCTGGAAAGGGGAGATATTGTAACAAAAACTCGAACTACGATAATTCATTGTCTGAGGGATGGACAGGATCAAGCGATACGGCCTGTTCTTATCCGTGCAAATCCGTGTCCAATTACATTGAACGTTGAACCTGGAACGTTGAACCTGGAACCCCCCTCCGGCGGAACTCAACGGTACATCGCGGCCGTCCTTGATATCTCGTCGCGGACTTGTTCGCGCAGCTCGATCGGTTGGATGACCTCGACATCGGCCCCGAACTGCAGCACCTTCATCTTGACTTCCCGCAGATCGACGACCGGAAAGGAAAGTTCCAGGCTTCCATCATCGAAAATCCGAATGCCTTGTTTTGGGTGCCAGACCTGCTCCCGGATCCAGCGGGCCCGGAAGGGTGTGAAGCGTAAAACGACGGTCGTGCTTCGCCCGCCCTGGAAGATGCCGAACGCCCCGTCGATGTGGCTGAGCCACTCTTCTGCAGGACGCGGGCGGAAGTGTTCGTCTGCAATTTGAAGATCCTCCATGCGGGAGAGGAAAAAGGTCCGCCAGCGGCTTCGCAGACGGCAAAACGCGATCAGCACCCAGCTCGCCATGTAGTGCTGCATGTGATGGGGCTCCACTGTCCGGCGGGTGATGCGGTCTTTTGCAGGACTCCGGTAGGCGAATTCGAGCAGCCGGTTTTCCAGAAGGGCTCGGGCCGCTTTTTGAAACGATTCCCCCTGGGCCGGCGAGTATCCGTGCCATGAGGCGGAAAAGCCCTTCGCCAGTCGCTCTGCGGTCAAGCCCCCAGGTTTAAAGGCGGTAAAGAGCTTGCGGCCGAACCGGTCGATTTCCCGGCTGATCATCCCTCCTGCCGAATGCGACAGCAGGTTTCGCGATAGAAGAATGGCCAGGATTTCTTCCTGCGTGGCCTGAAGGTGGGGAAGCTCGATGCCCTCCTCAGGGTAGAAGTACCCCTTTCGCGAGGAATCGTACTCCAGCGGTGCGCTCAGCCGGTCGCGCATGAAATCGATGGTCCGCTGGGCGGTTTTGGTGGAGATTTCAAACTGCCGGGCCAGGCGGGCGGCGTTTGGAAAGCTTCCGCACCTCGCATTCCGGTCGAACCAGACGAACCGTTCCAGCATCAGTAGACCGCCCATGGCCGGCTCCCCTTGAGCTTGAGGTCGGTTCCTGCAAACGTAAACCGGCGCGCGCCGGAGACAAAGTCAGGTGAGGAGAAAGTCCATGCGATCGTTGGGCCTATACCATCCAATGGGCTCGATCGCAAGCAATTTGAATCCGGTTTGAATCCAATATGCCATATTTTTGTTGACCTTTATCTCAAGGCGAGATAATATGCATCCATGCACGTCATCACCCGGAAACGCTTACTCGAATTTGCCAAGAAGCATCCGGATTGTGCGACCGCCCTTGAATCCTGGTATAGAATCGTTAAGCACACGGATTTTCATTCTTTTGTCGAGCTTCGCCATGCTTTTCCAAGTGCCGATATCATAGGCCGATTAACCGTTTTTAATATCGGTGGAAACAAAGCCCGATTGATTGCAGCATTTCATTACAACACCCGTCGGATTTATGTTCGACATGTTCTTACTCATCAGGAATATGACCGAGGATTTTGGAGGAAACAATGAATACCCAGCTAAAAGAAATTGCCAAAGTCTGGCCGGACATACAGGATGTCTTTTCTGTACCGCACAATGAAACAGCCTATAAGAAATTGGTCGGTCTTATCGATCATCTGGTCGATGAAGTCGGCAATGATGATTCTCATCCCTTGTCTTCATTGATGGAGACTCTCGGGAGTCTGATTGAAACCTATGAAGCGCGTAATGTCGCGGAAATGGATGGCAATCCGATCGATACGATCAAGACGTTGATGGAAGAGCATGGCATCAGGCAATCGGATTTGCCCGAAATTGGAAGCCAGGGAGTCGTCTCGGAAATTCTATCCGGCAAACGTCTGCTGAATGTCCGCCAAATCAAGCTTTTGAGCAAACGTTTCCATGTTTCTCCCGCGGTGTTTGTATAGGAAAACAGCATGTCTCTAAATTTAAAAGAAATCAAAAGAGCCGTTGCGGAAGTCCCGGAAATCGCAGCATGTAACCTGTTCGGCTCCGCAGCAAAACAGGAAGAGGTTGTAAACGACCTCGACCTGTTGATTCTGGTCCGACCTAAGGCCGATACGGAGAATGCCATCTGGCAACTTACCCGCCGGGTTTCGGAGTTTCTGAGAATCGAAGCGGACAAAGTGGATATTCTTCTCTTCGATCTCGCGCAGGCGGATCCGGAGGTGCTCTACCATGCCGTCAATGAGGGCGTTTTGCTCAAAAACGAGCTTCCCGATCTTTTGACGGATAAAATCGAAGCCCTTTCCGATATCGACGCAGCAACGGGAGTAGCACCTGCGAAAGCCAGACGAGGATGGTAACCACACCGAGAGCGGCTGCGATCGGGCGTCCGAAAAAGGCGAACAAGTCCCCTTTTGCCTTGATCATGGTGGTTACGAAATTCGTTTCTACCATATCCCCGAGCACGATGCCCAGGATGGCCGGAGCCACCGGAAAGCCGTTTTCTTCCATAAACCATCCCACGAGTCCCATCCCCATCATGACACCGACATCGAACACCGTGTTGTTGATCGCGAAGGAGCCGACAATACAGGCCATCAGGACGATAGGAAAAAGCGCGCTCTGGGGTACGGAATCGCTGCGTATTCGCAATTCCGGTTTGGAATTGACAATCCTGATCCGGTTTGTTAATCCAGCCTCGAATACCCCAGAAATCCTGAAGCCTTCAAAAGGCTCCAATAGAGATGGATGCCCGAGAGAAGAGATCGGTTGACGCTTTATCGGAATGGAGCTTCAAACGGAAATCCGATTGGGTTTGCAGCGAAACACTTCTTTTTTCGACTCACGAAGCAGAAGACATCCCCCGGGCGCTATCCTTATATCCGATAAATCCTTCTTTTCATGGATCATCGGAGAGCGCGTTCCGTCGATTTGCATCTTTTTCATCGCCGATCCGGGAGAAAGAAAGGAGGTGGAGAAAAAAATAGGAAATTTAACACATTCGGGTAGAAACGAACAAAGACGACTGATCTTCAGAAAAGGAGGGAGGTTGTGATGCGAAGAAAAACCGGATTGCTTTTCATTGTCGTTGCGGTCGCTCTCAGCTTGTGCGCAACGGGTGCTTTCGCCCAGAAGTTTCCTGCCAAAGACATCACGCTTGTCGTCCCATGGGCGGCCGGAGGCGGAACCGATACCATCGCCAGGACCCTGGTCAAGAACGCGAAGAATTATTTCGGGGTAAATGTCAATGTCGTCAACAAGACAGGCGGCCTGGGCGCCATCGGAATGGGGTCTGTGGCGACTGCGCCTCCGGACGGGTATACCGTGGGGGTGATTACGTTCCATTTGAGCAATTACAAAATGATGGGATTGGCCAACCTTTCGTTCAGGGATTATTCCCTGATTCAGATGATCAACCAGGAGGGGGCAGCCGCCAGCGTTGCCGCCAACTCGCAGTTCAAGACATTAAAAGACCTGCTCGAATATGCGAAGAAAAATCCGGGAGTCGTAACGGCGGGGCATGCCGGCGCAGGAAGTGTTCAGCACTTGTCCCTTGCCGCCCTTGGGCTGAGGGAAAACGTGAAATTTGCCCATGTTCCCTTTGACGGCTCTGCTCCGGCGCGAACGGCGGTTGTGGGCGGGCATGTGACGGTGGCTGTCACGACCATCAGCGAAGTGCTTCAAATGTACCGCGGAAAGATGCTCAAGGTCCTCTACACCGAAGATACCAAGCGGCATTGGCTCTATCCGGATGTTCCCACGATTGCCGAGGCCGGATATCCCAACCAGAGAATTATTTATGACTGGCGTGCACTGGCCGCTCCGAAGGGGGTTCCCGAGGATCGGATGAAGATTCTGGTGGAGGGTTTCAAGAAGTGTTTCGACGATCCCGAGTTTCAGAAAATGGCATATGAACTGGGGCTTGCCACCGTCTATATGGACGCAGCCGCGCTGGAAAAATTTCTTTCGGATATGGAATCGTACCATCGTCCCGCACTTGAAGCCGTGGGATTGCTGAAGGAAAAATGACACCTGAATCGAGGGGCGATGCAGTCTCTATCGCCCCTCGGTCCGGAAAGGTTTCCACGATGAAAAGAGCCGATATCGGAGTGGGAGCGGTACTGTTTATTTTTAGTGTACTCTTATTCTGGTATTCAGGAACGTATCAGGAGGTTGCGGTTCATCGATACGGACCGGACCTTTTCCCCAGGATCCTCGCCGCCGCGATGATCATCCTGGCAATTCTATTAATCGTCAATGCCCTTCGGGGAAAGTGTCTGAAAAAAGAGGACCATATCGATCCCGGAGGGTTTCTGCGGGTCCTTGTCGCGATCGGGATCTGCATCGTTTACCTCGTTTTGACGAACATCCTGGGTTTTGCCACCTCAACGTTTCTCTTCCTCTTTGTTTTGATGGGGCTGTTGAAGCAGAAGGGGATTTTTCTTCGAATCGGAACGTCGCTCGGCGTTACAATCGCAGTCTGGGCGATTTTCAGATACTTTCTGGTGATTCCTTTGCCTGAAGGTGTATTCATCTGACGCGAAGGGAAAGGTAAAAAGGATGGACTGGTATCTTCTCCTTTCGGCATTTGGAAAGGTTTTGTTCGATCCCATCAATTTCCTCTTTGTCTTCATCGGTGTAACGGCCGGCATCATCGTGGGTGCTCTGCCCGGTCTTACCGCAACCATGGGCGTTGCCCTGTTGATCCCTTTTACCTTCGGCCTGGATCCGATTCAAGGTCTTGTGATGCTTCTCGGACTTTTCTCGGGCGGTATCTATGGTGCCTGCATATCCTCCATTCTGATCGGCATTCCGGGAACTCCTGCAGGGGCTGCAACGCTCTTGGACGGGTACCCGATGAACCAGCAAAAGGGGATGGCCGGAAAAGCGATGGGCATGGCGGTGATCGCTTCCTGGTTCGGGGGAACCATCGGGGCACTGGTGATGACCTTTGCATCCCCTCAGATCGCGAAGGTGGCGCTGAAGTTCGGACCTCCGGAATTTTTTGCCCTGGCCTTTTTCGGCCTTGGAATCATCATTACCATTTCCGGAAGATCGATTTTAAAAGGATTGATTTCAGGGGTCTTCGGACTCATGCTCCCGCTCATCGGCTTCGATCCGATCTCGGGTGCCCCCCGCTTTACCTTCGGTTCGATGGAGTTGCTTGGAGGAATCACTCTGATTCCCGCCTTGATCGGTCTGTTCGGCTACTCTCAAGTTTTTCAGGGCATCGAAAAGATCCTCATCCTGCCGTCTGCAAAGACCGAGCTGAAAAATATGATCCCGAAGCTTTCCGAGCTCAAAAGCGTCTTTTGGACCATGGTCAAATCATCGGTAATCGGCGTTTTTATCGGAGCGGTTCCAGGAACCGGCACCGATATTGCCGCCTTTGTCTCCTACGGCGAAGCGAAGAGATCATCCAGATATCCTGAAAAGTTCGGCACGGGTTTTCTGGAAGGGATCGCCGCGCCCGAAAGCGGAAACAATGCGGCGGCCGGCGGCGCGATGGTTCCCATGCTCACCCTGGGGGTACCCGGAGATGCGGTGACCGCTGTTTTGATGGGTGCCCTTACCATTCACAACTATCAGCCGGGTCCGATGCTGTTTGCCGAGCATCCGGAGATTGTCTACCCGATCTTTGCAGCCATGATTCTGGCCCAGTTTGTCATGCTGTTTGTCGGGCTGGGGGGTGCAAGATTCTTTGCACGGCTCATCAATATCGATCGGAAGATGCTCACGCCGATCATCTTTTTGCTCTGTATCGTCGGCTCCTACTCCATGCGCTTCAGTTTCTTCGATGTCGGGGTTTCTCTGATCATCGGCATCATCGCATATTTCATGAATTACTACGGGTACCCCGGATCCCCCATCCTGCTTTCGATCATTCTCGGCCCGATGGTCGAGCAGAATCTGCGAAGATCGCTGGTTATATCCAATGGAGATCCCACAATTTTCTTGACCCGTCCCATCAGCGCCGCCTTCATTTTTATCGGCCTCTTTATCATGATCACGTCTTATTTCCGGGTTAGAAAGGGGATGGAAAAAGATATGCAGCGTGCTGCTAAGAAAGCAGGAACATAAACGAGATCAGCAGCGTATAGAGATAGAAGGGGTTGCGCGAGGCCATGTTGGACTCTCATTTTGGAAAGTTAATAATGGAAATACCATAATGGAAGAAAGTTTTCAATTGCGTGAATTTTTGCCGGATCTCACCGGCAGATTTCAGGGAATGGCATCGTGCGGGTTTGCCGGGCATCCGGAATTTAAGTCGCGCACCTGAGAATTGGCGGACTCACCCGGTGATCCAGCGCCACAGCCAGAATCCGGTCATGCCGGAAACGATCGTCAGCAGCAGGTTGCCGGAAAACCAGCCCACAAGCGCGGCCGCCGCCGCGCCGGCCAGATGGGGGTTGTCTAAATGAAGTTCCAACCCCTTCCCCCGGGGGATAAATACCGCCGGGAAGATGATCGCCGTGAGCACCGCCGGTGGGACATAGCGCAGCGCCCGCTCCCAGAAAGGAGAAAAACCTCTCCGATTTGACCCGGGCAGCAGGATTGCCCGGATCCCGTAGGTTACGGCCGCCATTCCGAAGATGAGCCACAGCTCGTTCATGCTTCTTGATCGCTTTCTTTCAGGATGGTTTCCGCAGCCGCCCCGGCGGCAACCCCTGCCAAGGCCGCCAGGATCAGGCCGAGTTTATAGGAAAGATCGTTTGCCCAAAGGGCCGTCGCTCCGGCCACACACACCGCCGCTCCCATCGGCCGCGTCTTCAGATACGGAATGACCATGCCGATAAAGGTTGCCGACATGGCGAATTCCAGGCCCCAGGACCGGATCCCGGGGATCATCTGGCCGGCGGTCAGTCCGATCAGGGTGCAGGCATTCCAGTTGACATACATGGCAAGGGAGGAACCCAACTGGTACCAATGCTTGTTCGCGGACCGGTCCGCTGCAACGTAGCGTTTGACGGCGACGACAAAGGTCTCATCGGTCAGCCAAAAGGCAAGAGCCGCCTTCCAGCCTCCGCTCAGACGGCTCAAGTAAGGCAGCAGGGTAGCGGTATAGAGCAGGTGGCGAAGATTGACCACCAGGGTGGTCAGAACGATCAGCGGCCAGCCGGTGCCCGCGGAAAGCATCCCGAGGGCGATGAATTGGGATGAGCCCGCAAACACGAAAACGGACATGGCCATCGCGGCGTAAAAGGAAATTCCGCTCGCCTCGGCCAGTGTACCAAAAATGATCCCGAAGGGGATGGCTCCGACGATCAGCGGAATCGTGTCCCTGGCGCCGGCCGACATCTCATTTCCGGGCGAATCGAGCGGGGGTGGGCTCCCCGCGGGAATCGTCGTTTCCATGGAAAGACTTCCTTTCATCGAAGGCATTTTTAACCACGAAACACACGAAACACACGAAAAATGATAGAGAGTTCCTTTCAGGCATTCATTCGCCCATGACTTGTACGTTTAGAGTTCGCTGCGGCTGTTGAATGCCTCTCGATGGAGTGGGATATCAGGTCGGAATCCGTCTGTATAGGATGGTTTTGCTCATGTAGGAAAATCGATGCAGCGGCTCAAGCGATATCGGGGAGTTCTTTTGATGTTCTTTCGTGTATTCCGTGTGTTTCGTGGTTAGAAATCCGGATTCCAGTACAATCAAGTCCCGCTGAACTTTCCGGGAGTGACACCGACCAGCCGTTTGAAGTGGCGGGTAAAATGGCTCTGATCGGTAAATCCGGCGGCGACGGCGACTTCGGAAAGGGACATCCCCTGTCGGATGAAAGCCTTGGCGCGGCCGATGCGGACCTGGGTGAGGTATGCATGGGGAGGAAGTCCCTCAATCCGGGTAAACAGGCGCGTCAGGTAATAAGGGCTTAAGCCCGCAAGATCCGCAAGCTGGTGGAGGGAGATGTTTTCGGTGCTGCAGGCATGGATGTAGTCTTTGATCCTGATGACGGCACGGTGATCGCGGCCGGTCTCTTTCGGCTGGAACCGGTTGCGGACATGGCGTGAGATCAGTTGTCCGATGACGAGAAGAAACTGGGTTTCCCGTTCCAGGGTGGAAACGGAGGTTTCAAGTGTGCGATGCAGCTTCTGAATTCGCCGGGCCAGATCGTCATCCCGGATTACCGGATCCGGGAAATAGGGAAGCTCCGCCGCTCCGCCCTTTCCCTGGGCGGAGACGTCCAAAACGAGATCCTTTGAAGGGTACAGCATGCGGTAGGCCCATCCGGACTTCTCCGCTGCATGGCCTGTATGCACCGTATCCGGATTGATGGCAACGATACTGCCGGTCGGCGCCACATGGAGCTTCCCCCGATAGTAGAAGGCTTCGGTGCCGGCTTCGATCACCCCGATGGCATACCCCTCGTGGGCATGGCGCGAAAACACATGCCGGACATAAACGGCCTTCAGCAGCTCCAGATGTCCGATATCTTCGGCATGCCAGAAGCAGGCTTTTTCGGCGGCTTCAGAAGCAAACGACATGGCACCGTTTCCCCTCCGAGACTGCGCTCCTCTTTCTCCGGGCAATGCCGCCGTTGTCGCCTTTTCGGCTAGGGCGCAAGCTGTGCTTACCGACGCTCACTCAGTTCGATTCGGACCCGGTCGGGCGCTTCGATGTAGGCGATGCGGATACCGGGACGAACCTGCATCGGCTCCACAACGAACTTTACCTTCTTCGACTTCAATTCCGCAGCCGCTGCATCCATGTCTTCGACCGCCAGACCAAAATGGTCAAGCCCCACACGGGTTCGAAGATCCGGCGGCATGGGTTCCTCGCCCGGAAGTTTTTCGATCAGGATAATGTTGAAACCATTCAGATCGACATAATAGACTCTGTTTCCCTTGAATTCTCCTTTGAAGGTCTCTTTCCCCCCCAAGACCTCGCAGTACCAGTTTTTTGTTTTATCGATATCGGGGCTGATCAAATGAATATGGTCGACGCGATAGGGTTGCATGGCATCTCCTTGAACCGGCAAATTAAGATACTGTGGACGATAACGATCCGATCACAGAAATTTTTTTATGATTTCGACGCCTTCCGCTGCATTGGCGGCATAGCCGTCTGCTCCGATCTCATCCGCATATTTCTGTGTAATCGGAGCACCACCGATGAGAACTTTGACCTTTTCCCGAAGACCTGCAACCTCCAGTGCCCGGATGGTGTCTTTCATGACCGGCATCGTTGTGGTCAACAGAGCAGAAAGCCCGATGAACCGGGGCTTGTGGTTGGCCACCGCTTCGACGAATTTTTCCGGACCGATGTCTACTCCCAAATCGTGCACCTCGATACCGGCTCCTTCCATCATGATGCAAACCAGGTTTTTCCCGATATCGTGCAAATCGCCTCTTACGGTGCCGATAACGACCTTTGTGATAAATCGAAGGTCTCCGCCGATCAACATCGGCTTCAGTTTTTCAAGTCCCGCCTTCATCGCCCTGGCGGCAATCAGCATCTCGGGCACATAGATTTCGTTGGTTTTGAATCGCTCGCCGACGATCGTCATCGCATCTATCAGGCTCTTTTCGATGATGGTCTCGGGTTTTATTCCCTGTGCGCAGGCCTGATCGATCAGGGTCAAGACTTTCTCTCTATTTCCGGAGACAGTGGCTTCCTTAATTTCATTCAGCAATTTCTCTTTCCTCCTGGTTATCGATTCATGAAAAAAACGTCAAGCCAAATCAGCCGCAGATTTTCGCAAATATATGCATGTCTCGGCGATCCTTGCTATAAGCCGTTAAATTTTATCCCTTTTCCTAGCGTCCCCCGCGGCTTTGCGTAAAACTCTTTCTATCCGCGCTCATCTGCGTTGATCCGTGTCCCAAAGGAAATCATAACCTATAGGGAAATCGGGTACGCCCCGTATTTTCTTACCGTATCGGCCATGGCCAGGACGCATTCCGGCTTCAGGTAGGAAGCCAGGCTGTTGCCGCTTGTCAATATATAGCCTCCTCCCGGGGCGACCTGGCGGATAAGCATCTTTACCTCATTTTCCGTTTCTTCGACGGTTCCCCTTCCTAAAATATCCATATCTAAATTTCCGAGCAGACAGACCCGGTCCCCGTATTTTTTCTTCACCTCGACAATATCCATCGCACCCTTCTCCACGGGATGGATGCCGGAGACGCCGAGCTCGATGAAAAGATCGAGCACCTCTCCGATGTTGCCGTCGGAATGAAGAATCCATGGGATCGTCACTTTTTCGACCACTCTTCGGTAGCGCGGAGCAAGCACCTCTTCGAATACGCGCGGGGAAAACATCAGCCCGGATTTAAACGCGAAGTCATCGGTGGTCCAGAAAATATCGAATCCGATTTTGCACATGCGCTGGGCCACCACCTCCATCCAATCGAAGTACATGTCGAGCATTTTTTCGATCATCGGCAGGTTGTCATAGAGAACGATTGAAAAATTCTCGATTCCAAGGCTCAGGACCACCTGGAAGAAGCCGATGCGGGTCACGAAACATGCCGCATAGTCTTCCTTTTTTTCGATGAATTTCTCGGCCTCGACGTAGAGAGCATCGTCAAACGGGTCCGGAAGACGGATCATATCGAGATCGCCTTCACCTTTAATCATTCCCTTGCCGATAAAAGTGCGCCCATCGATTCCGACATGGGTGTTGACGTAGGTGGGCGCCCGCAGCATGAAGTTGATGTTATCCAAACCCAGCCTCTGTGAAATCGCTTTCGACTGTTCAGGGGTATACGGGTTTTCCGTCTGGCTGCTGAAACCGATATCCTTGGATTCCTTCCATTTAAGAAGCTTCTGCGCCAAACCGACGTCCACTGCAACTTCGCAATATGGTACGTGATCCGGTTCGACAAGCCTCAATGCAGAAAGCACTCTCTCTCGATGTGTCATGGACATGCCCCCATTTTAGATTTTAGATTTTAGATTCTTACTCTTACAGAATTAATCTGAGAGTTCATTCCAGTAATCCAGTGCTCCATCGTTCCAGTATTCATTCTTTTCTCCAACGAAGCGTCTCGGACCAGTTCGTGACATGGGCGGATGTGTTTCCGATTCTTCTGTTTGCCGAGCCGGTGGCCGTAATCTTGAAGCTTTCCGGATCCTGGGTCCCATCGAAGCGCACACGAAGCAGCCCGGACCGGACCTCTTTCGCCTCTATCGGATCAAACTCCAGGGTGAGCATGTGGAGATCGTCCTGATAGGCCACCCCCGGATTCCACGAAGAACCGGGAGAATACCGCAGGGAATCGTCTAGAAAGATCCGTATCAGAACATCCTCGAGGGGAGTAGAACCCAAGTTGACGATCGATACCTTCAGGACCTGCAGATCGTCCAGACCTTTACGGCTGCCGCTGTTTGCACTTTTCTCCAACAGCACCAGAAATTCGCCGTCGTGAATCTCCAGCCCGTCGGCACAAGGGATAAAGGCCGCAAGAAGCAGCATCAGGATCGATAGTCGTTTCATGTACAACCGGCGCTTCCTTTATGGCCTCGCACGCGGATCACTCCTTTTTTAAAGCCCGGTGAATATGCCGGCACAAAAGATCCCAGATCTTATCGAAAGATTTTTCCTTAAAGGCCGATACGATATCCATATGCTCTTTCATGGAGGTGCTGACATGCTCCTTGGTGATGCAGCCCCGATACCTGGAAAGTTGAATATAATCGATGATTCCTTTCAGCGTAGATAAAAGAAACTTGTTTTCCGAGCGTTCTGCAATGTAGAGGTGAAA
Organism: Desulfobacteraceae bacterium; assembly: GCA_003599475.1. Next base: position 2,297 of record QZKK01000263.1, on the reverse strand, counting down.
CATGTTGTCGAATTCATAGCTGACTTCGGTTTTCCCTTCCAGGTAGGCGACCCATGCCTTCTCCGCCGCTTCTTTCAGGAATTGCGTATCCGTATCGGTCCAATTCTCCAGAGCACTTTCGAGGGCCAGTTTCTCCAAGGCCGCCCTCAGCTTGCAGATATGACCGATGTCCTTATCGTTGAATTCTTCTACGATTACGCTTTTCCTTGGATTGGCGGTCGCAAGGCCTTCCGCTTTCAAGCGATTGATCGCTTCCCGCACGGGGGTTCGGCTGATATTGAACTGCGCTGCGATTTCGTTTTCGACAAGCTTTGTCCCCGCTTGTATATCTCCTTTGATGATTTTTCCCTTGAGCAAGAGATAAATTTCATCCGTTATGCTGGTATGGTTAAAAATGGTTCGATCCCTCCTTTCCGGTTAGAGTGTTCAGCGTTCAGTGTTCAGGCGTGCCCAGTCCGAAACCTCTGACACCTGAAACCTGACACCCGAAACCTCCAAAAATGCGAACTCCTGTACAATCCGGTTAATGTCCTGTCTTACTTTCCTTACTTTACGGCCCCTTTTGTCAGCCCCTTCACGAGCAGGGCGGACATCAGGGAATAGAGAATCACAGGCGGTATGAGGCCGATGGTGGAGCCCGCCATGATTTGTGCCCATTGGATCCGAAACTCTCCCACCAATCTGGCCAATGCGACCGGAATCGTATACATCGAGTCCGTTGTCGTCAAGCAAAGTGCCCAGAGAAGATCTCCCCAGGCCAGCAGAAATGCAAAAAGCGTGGTGGTAACCAGTCCCGGCGCCATACTCGGAAGTATGATTCTAAAGAGCGTTCCGGTTTTACCGCATCCATCCATCTTAGCCGCTTCATCCATGTCTTTCGGAATCGAATCGGCATACCCCTTCAGCATCCAGGTGCTGAAGGGCAGCGTGATGGTCGTAAGTCCGATGATAAGGCCGATGCGGGTATTATATAAATGCAAAAAGCTCAGCACCTTGAAATAAGGTCCGACCAAAAGCACCCCCGGCAGCATCTGGGATGCCAGAAAGACGGTCAGCAGGAGGCCTCTTCCGACAAAGAAGAACCTCGAAAATCCGTACCCGGCCATCAGTCCGATGATCGCCGATAGAGCCGCCGCAGATGAAGCCACGATGACGCTGTTGAGATAATAAATCGGGAAATTTCCCTCGGTCAGGATCTCCCCGTATGCGGACAGGGTGGGCTGAGCAGGAAGCCATGTGGGCGGAAATTTCAGGATCTCCGAATCCGTCTTGAAGGAACTCATGAGCATCCACATGAACGGAGTGATGCTGTAGACGACGATTCCGGCTAAAATGATGTAACAGAAAATGGAAGAAAATTGAGATCGTCTGGTCATTGTCGCCTGCTAGTTTCCGCGCACCATAATTCTGACATACGGCAAGGTGATGACGAGCATGACCAGCGCGGTGAAGAGGGCCATCGCTGCCGCATACTCGAAATTGAAAAATTCGAAATATTGTTTCTGAACCAGGGTTGCCAATATTTCGGTCTGGCGCCCCGGGCCGCCGCCTGTCATGGTATAGATGAGCCCGAAGCGCCTGAACTGCCAGACCGTATCCAGTGCAAGCGCGATGACGATAATGGTCTGCAGTTGAGGGATCGTGATGTGAACAAACTTTCTCACTGCCGATGCCCCGTCTACCTTTGCGGCCTCATAGAGGTCCTCGGGAATCGACTGCATACCGGCCAGCAGGATCAGCATGACAAACGGATATCCTCTCCAGACATCTGCAAAGATCACACTGGGCAATGAGAGCCCGGGGACGCTCAGCCACTCGATGGGCTCCTGAATCAAGTTGAAAAGCATCAACATCTGGTTGATTGCGCCGTGCATAGGATCGAACAGAAACCTCCATATCAAGCCGCTGACGGAATCCGGAATGGTCCAGGGCAAAATGGCGACGACCCTGAAGAATCGAATGAAGCGAATATCCGTATTGAGGGCAAGCGCTACGATCATCCCCAGAATGAGATGAAACCCGACTGTAAAGGACACGAAGATAAGCGTGTTTGAAAATGTTGTCCGGAAGGCGGAATCTTTTGTCAGCCGGGCATAGTTTGCCAGGGTGAAGGAGGAATAATCGCCCGCCCACAGCGGCGTGAAGCTGTTTATCACCGTCATGATCACAGGGATTCCAAGCACGACGATGAAGAGCACGATTGCCGGCAGGGTAAACAGGAATCCGTAGTTTTTTTCTTTCATCATCGGGTCGCCTGATGGATTACGGCAAAGAGGGGAGAGGGCCGGCCGGCCCTC
>QZKK01000268.1 GCA_003599475.1 Desulfobacteraceae bacterium | reverse complement strand
CTATACGAAGCAGTAGGCGGTAGACGGTAGACGGTGGACAGGAGACAGAAGTCGGCTGAGAGCAGAAGTTAAGAAGATCAGAAAGGGCATAGAGCATTGAGCAGAGGGAGAGAGGGAAAGAAGGAGAGAAGTTGGGGAGTTGGGAAGATTCGCTTGAATCTTTGAATTATGAATTCTGAATCTTGAAGACATGAACATCCTGGATAAGATCGTCGAGAGAAAAAAGCAGGAGGTCGCTGCGGCAAGGGAGAGGATTCCGGAGGCGGATCTGCGGCGCGACGCAGCGCTGCCGAGAGAAAGGAGATCTTTTTTCGGATCTTTGGAGAACCCCGGACCATACGGGATCAATATCATCGCAGAAATCAAGCGCGCCTCCCCTTCGAAGGGGGTCATCCGATCGAATCTTGATCCGCTGGCTTATGCGGAGGCTTATGAAGCCGGCGGAGCCTCCGCCATCTCTGTTTTGACCGATCGATCTTTCTTCCAGGGAAGCCTGCAGGATCTCGAAACGGTGAGAAAAGCCGTTCGTCTACCCGTCCTTCGAAAGGACTTCATCATCTCCTCCTATCAGATCTTCGAATCGGCCGTCCGGGGAGCAGACGCGGTTTTGCTGATCGTTTCCATTCTCTCCGACAACCAGCTCAAAGACTACTTGGCCCTGTCGCTGGAGGTCGGCTTGGACGCCCTGGTGGAGGTGCACACCGAAGCCGATCTTGAGAGGGCCTCCCGGGCAGGTGCGAAACTGATCGGAATCAACAACCGCAATCTGAAGTCTTTCGAAACCGACATTCAGAGGGCCGCTCAAATGGTAAAGAAGCTTGAAATCGATCAAATTGCCGTAGCAGAAAGCGGCATTCGGACACGGGAGGATATCGAAGAGCTGAAAAAAACAGGAATCTTCAATTTTTTGATTGGAGAGAGCATCGTCCGGTCTGCGGATCCGAGAGCCTTTATTACCGAGCTGCGGGGAAGCTCAAAGTTCAAAGCTGAAAGCTGAAAGAAGCGCGAAATGTGGCAACAATTCTTCCGAATCAATTGCGCGAGGTGAAACAGGGCGACCTTACCCATGTCCGAGAATTTGCTACAGCCTAAACGCCGATGGCCGCAAAACCGGCGGATAGGAGCATTTCCATGGAAACTGAAACGATAGAAGCCGTCTATGAGCATGGTGGCTTCCGCCCTACTGCTCCGGTTGATCTGAATCTTAGCGAGGGCCAGAAGGTGCGCCTGGTTGTAAAACCGATAGAGAAGCCCGACGACATACTTGCACTCGCGGCTCAAGTATATGAGGGGCTCAGCGACGAGCAAATCGATTCTATTGAGCACCACAGTCGGCGACGTGGTCGGAACCTGCAGGTCTTGAATTGGCTTACATAAATCCCCCACAAATTCCCCAGATAAAAATATGCGGCCTGACCGATCCGCATCAGGCATCCGCCTGTGCCGGGTTGGGCGTCGACGCCATCGGGTTTATCTTCTACCCGAAAAGCCCTCGTTTTATAACGACAGGCAAGGCATACGAGATTGCAGCGGCCCTGCCCCGCCGCGTCAAGGCGATCGGTGTTTTCGTAAACGCCGTCTTTGATCAAATCATGGAAACGGTGGAGCGCTGCGGCCTTGGCGCCGTTCAGCTTCACGGGCAGGAATCCCCCGAGCTGGTCGAGCAGCTCTCCCGCCGGAATCTTCCGGTCATCAAGGCCCTGTTTATCGGAGGCACCCCTGAGATCTCCGCAGCTCCGGAATACAACGCCGCCGCTTTTCTGGTGGAGTGCGCAGGCGGGGCGCTTCCGGGAGGAAACGCCATGAAGTGGGACTGGGAATCCGCCAGGCCCTTGGGGAAAATATACCCCCTGGTCATAGCCGGAGGTCTCTCCCCCGATAACATCGGCAGGGCAGTCGAATCGGCTCTTCCGGACGCCGTCGATGTGAGCTCGGGAGTCGAATCGAGCCCGGGGCGGAAGGATCTCGAAAAGGTAAAATCGCTTATCGAGGCCGTGAAGCGGGCACGTATCGAAAGACCGCTCCGGAAAATTTTTTAATCTGCGAGAATCTGCGTAATCTGCGGATCGAAATCGGCCTTACCGCAATCCCCGGATGAATCCACCCACGGCTTCGATTCCGGATTCCTCGATCAGGCGGATCGTCTGGGTACCGATAACGGCAATATCGACCTTTCCCCTCAAAAAATCGACATCTTCTTTATCCTTGACCCCGAAACCGACCGCCAGCGGGAGACGGCTCGCTTTCCGGCAGAGCGCAAGGTAGGCGTCCAGCCTTTCTGAAAAGTCGGTGTCCGCACCGGTAATCCCCTTCCTGGCGATGCAGTAGACGAACCCCTCTCCGAGTGCGCCAAGAGTCTTCATCCTTTCGAAAGGAGTGGTCGGAGTGATGATGAAAACAGGCGCCAGTCCATGGCACCTTAAAGCGGAAAGATATTCGCTCCCCTCTTCCGGGGGCAGATCGGGAACGATGGCTCCTTTGAGGCCCGCCTCGACCATCTGTTCTGCAAAGGCCTCCAGTCCGTACTGAAAAGGAATGTTGTAGTAGCTCATGAAAAGAAAGGGGATATCGAACGCGGCGCCGACCTTATGGGCGAAATCGATGCAGCGGGAAACGGTGGAACCGGCAGCCAATGCTTTCTGATTGGCATGCAGGATGACCGGGCCGTCTGCGATCGGTTCTGAAAACGGAATCTGCAGTTCCATCAGATCGACTCCGGCGGACACCATCTCCTCAACGATCCTGAAAGATGCATCGAAGCTCGGATAACCGAGCACGATGTGGGTCATCAGAAGGATATCCTTCCTGTCTCTACGCGTGCGAAGATAGGCTTCAAGCATGGTATGCCTCCGCTTTCCGGATGATGAATCTTTTCCATTCCGGATCTTCGAATGCATCGGCCACCGTAAAGATATCCTTATCCCCCCTTCCGGACTGGTTGATCACGATGTTTTCAGATTTCGAAAGATCTGCGGCCTCCTTGAATGCCTGGACAAATGCATGGGCGGATTCCAGGGCCGGGATGACTCCTTCCTTCCGGATGGTCAGCGAGAGCGCATCGATGACTTCCCGATCCGTGGCCGCCTCGAACCGGACGCGGCCGGAGTCTTTCAGGTGAGCTAAAATGGGCGATACCCCCACGTAATCCAGTCCCGCTGCAACGCTGTGAGTTTCTTTCATCTGGCCGTCTCGATCCTGGAGAAAGTACGTCTTATACCCCTGAGCCACTCCGATTCGCCCGTCTTTTCCGGCAAGCCGCGAGGCGTGTTTTCCGGTACCCAGCCCCATGCCGGCAGCCTCCACGCCGACAAGTTCCACCGGATCCTCCAAGAACTCCTTGAATATGCCCATGGCGTTGGAACCGCCGCCGACACACGCATAAATCCGGCTGGGGAGCTTCTGTTCCCGCTCCATGATCTGCCTGCGGGTCTCCTTGCCGATAATGGATTGAAAATAGGTCACCATTTCCGGAAACGGATGCGGGCCGCAGGCGGTTCCCAGCACGTAATGGGTGGAATCCATATTGCTTACCCAATCCCGGAAGGCTTCATTGATGGCGTCCTTTAAAATACGCGATCCATCCCGAACCGGAACCACGCTTGCTCCGAGTCGCTCCATCCAGAAGACATTCGGGCGCTGGCGCTCCACGTCGACCTCTCCCATGTAAATGGTGCATTCGAAGCCGAATTTGGCGGCCATGGTCGCTGTGGCCACGCCGTGCTGTCCGGCGCCGGTTTCCGCTATCACCCGGCGCTTTCCCATTCTTTTCACCAGAAGCCCCTGCCCCATGACGTTGTTGGCCTTGTGCGCGCCTGTATGGTTCAGATCCTCTCTCTTGATATAGATGCGCGCACCCCCGAAGTGACGGGTCAGGTTTTCGGCGAACGTGAGCGGAGTCGGCCGGCAGGAATAGGTGCTCATGAGACTTGCGTACTCCTGCCAGAACTCTGGATCGACTTTGGCCGAATCGAAGGCCTCCTCCAGTTCATCGAAGGTGGCCACCAGGATTTCGGGAAGATAGGCGCCGCCGAATCGATCGTAATAGCCTCGGTTTTTCATCTCATCGCCTCCGGTTCCAAGTTTTTCGGCCGGAACTATATCATTAAACGAAACAACTGAACATTCAAAATGTCTAAAGCATTTAACACGCTCGTCCGATTAACTCATAGACGGAACATCCGGAATTGAAATCCGATCGTTAAAAACCGCATCGGCCCATAGGGAGGCGGCTGTTGATACCGAAAATGATCAATCCAATGCGAATTCGGTGGGTGGGCATTGCACTCGTTGTATTTTCGATTCTTGGGACCGCAGCGGTCATGCAGTTCATCGTCCGAAACGAAGAACGGTATGAAACTCAGGAAATCATCAGCAAGGGAAACTATCTTGCAAGCCTGATCGCGCTGCATCCACTGGAGGATTTCAATGGAAAAAAACGCGAAATCTTCCTTAGGACCTTCAGCGAGTACCTGTTTTCCGAAAGGCTGCTCTACTGTCTCATCCACGACAAGGAAGAACAGCCTCTGATGGTGCTTGCACCGCAAGGGCTGCCGGCTGCCATTCCTAAAGACGTGCAGTTGAGATCTCTCCATTCCATGGGGTTGACCACGCAATCGTACAATCTGAATGGCTTGAAATACGTCGTTTACGAATTCGCCAAACCGATCATCGACAGCGGAGGAAAAACGGGCACCGTCAGACTCGGCTTCAAGGGACCGGTCATTTCGATTGCTTCTCCGGACAGGATCAGTCTCCTGGCGATGATTGCGTTCTTTATATTTGCCACCGGAACATTCGTCTATTACGGAATGGCGCTTGCCTTAAAACCTCTGAAAAAACTCTATCAGGGACTCGGGATTCAGCCAGACTCCTGCAATGCGGGTGCGGAAATCCAGAAAACTGCGGGTTTCGTCAGTCTCATCAAGGACATGGAGCAGTCCTTTTTCCAGATCAAGGAGACACTGAAGAAAACGGAATCCGAAAACGCTGTAATCGCCGGACAGCTTGGAGCGGCCACTTTCGAACGCAATCAGATCTCGAAAATCATCGATTCCGTCGATTTTGGAATCGTCATCACCGACATCCAGGATAATATCCGCTTCATCAATGCCTATATGGCAAATCTGCTGAAAACAGACAAGGAGGATCTGATCAACCGTGCGCTGTTTGATGTCCTTCCGGATGAACATCTTCGGAATTTTATCGCCCACCGGGATTCCATCAAGACCGCTCCCGCTGAAAGTCACATCGAAACCGAGTTCCCCTTGTATTCTCCGGGCGAAATGTTTCGCATCTCTCTCAGCTATCTGAAAGACAATGCGGGGTCGGTCGTCAGCAAAATGATCTCGGTTCGAGACGTTACCCAGCAGAAAGTGACGGAAAAAACACAGCACGATTTCATCGCAAACGTTGCGCATGAGTTTCTGACGCCGCTGACCACCATCAATTCATATACGGAAATGCTCATCGACGATGAAGTCGGAGACAGGGAGCTGCAAAAGGAGTTTTACAATACCATCAGCGAAGAAGTCAGCCGGCTCAGCACCTTCATTCAAAACCTGCTGAACATGTCCAAAATCGAAATGGGGGGGTTGACCCTCGATTCGGGGCTCGTAAAAAGCGACTGGCTCGTCTCGGACTGCCTGATGGCGGTGGAAAAGGCGGCCTTGGAAAAAAAGATTACGATCCATAAGGATCTGCCGGACAACTATCCGACCCTTATCGGGGATAAGGAGCTTCTGAAGACGGCTTTGATCAACCTGCTCGGAAATTCGGTGAAGTACACGCCTCCAAACGGCCGAATCCAATTTTCACTTTCCGAATCGGACGGGGAGGTGGTCTTCAACATAAGCGATACCGGCTACGGCATTTCGGGAGAAGAGCTTCCCCATATTTTTGAGAAATTTTTCCGTTCCAAGAGCCCACAGATCCTGGAGCAGAAAGGAAGCGGGCTGGGGCTTGCCATGACCTCGGAGATCATCCAGCTTCATAACGGAAAAATCGAAGTACAAAGCGAGCTGAATAAAGGAACTCACTTTACCGTCCGGCTGCCCCGGGAGGAATTCTACCTTGGAACGCAATGAAAAGATCCTGATCGTAGATGATGAGGTTGCCATCCGGCGCGTGGTCGAACTGAAGCTGAAAAAAAGGGGCTTTCAGGTGGTCGGAGCTTCAAACGGACTGGAGGGACTCCGCAAGATTCAGGAAGAAAAACCGGATGCGGTGATCACCGACATCAATATGCCTTGTTTGAACGGGAAGAGCCTCTGCGAAAGATCCGATCCTCTGAAACAAGAACGGAGGTTTTTGACCATCGTTCTCACAGCCCGGATTTCACCGGACGAGAAGCAGTGGATCGAGAAGATGAAGGATACGGAATTCATGCAAAAGCCCTTCAGCCCCTCAAAGCTTGTCGACCGGATCGAACTGTATTTCCGTCATTAGCCATGAAAGATACTGCATCCATTGGAAACCTATTGTCCAGCCTGAACCGGATTACCCCTTACCGGCTCGGTATCTGGATGGCAGCGGATCCGGAATCTGCCCTGTCGGGGTTTTCCGATTCAAGACCGGAGATGTTTAAAATCCGAGACCTTGCCCGAAGAATCCTTCGAAAAGAAGCATTCCAGCAGATCTCTTTCGGCACCGGAGAGGGGGTTTTCGGGGTGCCGATCAAGTCGGAAGGCACAGTTGTCGCTTCTTTGATTGCACTCGGTCCAAACGGCGACGGCAATGGAAGGAATATCGAAAAATTCCTGACCGATCTGGCCGGCCTCATTCAGGACACATGGAGCTCTCGGAAAGAGACCGAAGTGCTCACGGAAGAGCTGTCGCAAAGTTTTGAAGACATTCACCTCTATACAAAAATCGCATTGCAGATCAAGGCGCTGAAGTTTTCCGGCAGCCGGCTCCGGGGCCTGATGCAGGAAATCTTCGATGCCATGCGGGTGGATCTTGTTTTCGCAAGCCTTCCGAATCGTCCGGAATACAATGTCTTTATCGGGAGCCCCGATTTTTCCGCCCTCATCGATCCGAAAAGCCGGTTCATCGACAGGTTGATCGGTCAAATCCCGAGACGGCTTCCAACCCCCTATTTCATTGTGAACAACTCCTTGGATCTCCCTGAATTTTCGGCCTTGAATCCTGTGCCTTTCCGGTTCCTGGCCGTTCCCATGCATCACAACCAAACTGAATTCGGCTGGCTGGGGATGGTTTCCCTGAACGTCGATGAAATCTTCAGACACAGCGAGCTGAACCTGTTGACCTCCATGGCCGACCAGGTTGCCGTGGTCATCGCAAACGCCGATCTCTATCGGGAGATGGAGCGCTTCGTCATCAATGTGGTGCGTTCCCTTGTCCATGCCATCGAGGCCAAAGACTACTATACCCGGGGACATTCCGAAAGGGTCAACCGATACTGCATGCAGATGGCGGAAGGGCTCTCGTTGAGCAAATCCGAAAAGGAAATTCTTCATTGGGCCTCGATCCTGCACGATGTGGGCAAAATCGGCATTCCGGAGACCATTTTGAACAAGCCGACCAGGCTCGACCCCGAGGAGTACGGACTCATCAAAAGCCATTCCCAAAGAGGGGTCGATATCCTGAAACCGATCGATCAGCTTGCCGGAACGCTGGAGGGCATTCTTCACCACCATGAAAGATGCGATGGGAACGGGTACCCGGCCGGGCTCAAGGGAGAAAACATCCCGCTCATTTCGCGGATCATCGCAGTTGCAGACACCTTCGATGCCCTGACCACCGACCGTGCCTATCGGTCCGGAATTGGAGCAGAAGCCGCGTTAAAAATCATGAAGGATGCGTCCGGGACCCAGCTGGACCCTGCGATACTCGCTCTTTTCTCGGAATCAATCGGAACCGGTCCGGATCGGAGATGATTTTGAATGAGTTCAAACATCGTTGAAATCAATTCCTCAAAGGATGTACCGATAAAAGGCGGAAGCCGAACCATCATCCCGCTGAAAGATGCCCTCACCTACCAGAACTGCGCGGCATTGGAAACGGCATTCGAAGAGGCAATCCAAAACAACAGGAGCGAGATCATCCTGGACTGCAAAGCGCTCACTTTTATAGACAGCAAGGTGCTTGAGCTTCTGGTTCGAATGCACGAAGATCTTAAGAAAAGCGGTGGGGCGCTGCGGATGATCGGGTTGAACGACGTCTGCAGAGACATCCTGACGGCCACCCGGTTGATCAACTTCCTCAACATCTATAAAGACATCCACGGAGCCATCCGAAAATGGCCTTGAATCGCGAGTTCATCCGGAAAAGAAAACGCCTGGGAGAAATTCTCCTCTCACAGAACCGGATCACTCCCGAAGAGCTCGAACGCTGCCTCGAGCTTCAGAAAAAATCCGGGAAACCGCTGGGACGGATTTTCATCGAAGAAGGAATCATTTCCGATGAAGAGCTGCAGACCACCTTGGGAGAACAGCTCGGTATCCCCCATATTTGGCTGAGAAAAGGGCTGGTCGATCCCAAAATCGTCCGTATCCTGCCCAAAGACAAGGCGGTCCTGTTCAAAGTGATCCCCATGTTCCGCGTACAGAATGTTCTGACGCTGGCAACCAGCGAACCGAACGCGATTTTTACCTTCGATGAAGTCTCAAAGATCACCCGATGCGAGGTCCAGCCCGTGCTTTGCCGGGCAGAAGACATCGAAGAAGCCATCCACACCTATTACCAGAGCGAAGTCGATATCGATGAGGTCATGAGCAGCATCGATGAAACCGAGCTCGAATTCGTACAGGCTGCGCCCGACCGGGAAATCAGGGAACTGGCCGAAATGGCAGAGGGGAGCCCGGTCATCAACCTGACCAACATGATCCTGCTCAAGGCCATCCGGGATGGGGCCAGCGACATTCATCTGGAACCGCAGCCGGGCAGATTCCGGATCCGCGCTCGAATCGATGGGATGCTCTATGAGCTGATGTCTCCGAAAATTGAAATGCACCCGCTGGTTGTCTCAAGGCTCAAGATCATGGCCAATCTGGATATCGCAGAGCGTCGGATGCCGCAGGACGGCCGCATTCAGGTCCATGTGGATGGCCGAACGGTGGACCTTCGGTTTTCTTCCATGCCGGGAATCCATGGAGAGAAGGTGGTGCTCAGAATCCTTGACAAGATCAGGGCGATTCTGGATATTAACCGGTTGGGCTTCGATGCGGATGTACTGGACCGGTTCAAGTACCTGCTTCGAAGACCGCACGGCCTGATACTCGTTTGCGGCCCCACCGGAAGCGGCAAGACCACCACTTTGTACTCCGCCATTACCATGATGAACACGGTCGATCAGAACATTATCACCATCGAAGATCCAGTCGAGTACCAGCTCGAAAATATCAATCAGAATCAGGTCAAGGACCGCATCGGCCTGACTTTTGCGAAATTTCTGAAACATTCTCTTCGCCAGGACCCGGACATCGTTCTCGTGGGAGAAATCCGAGACAGGGAAACGGCAGAAATCGCCATTCAGGCGTCGCTGACCGGACATCTGGTGCTTTCGACCCTGCATACCAATGACAGCCCCAGCACGATCACCCGTCTTCTGGAGATGGGGGTGGAACCCTATCTTCTGTCATCTTCTCTGATGGCCTGCCTGGCACAGCGCCTGGTGAGGACCATATGCCAGGAATGCAAAACCTACTACTATCCCCCCAAGGAAGTGCTGGCGGAGATCGGGGTCGAAGACGAAAGCGTCACCCGCCTGTCCAGGGGAAAGGGATGTCCGAGCTGCTACGATTCGGGGTACAAAGGCCGTGTCCCCATCATCGAACTGCTGGAAGTGGATGAAAGCCTCCAGCGGCTGATTCTGAAAAACCCCTCTCTGGAAATGTTGAAGACCTATGCCACCGAGAAAGGCTGCCATAACCTTCAGGTTTCCGGATACCGAAAAGTGCTTCAGGGGCTTACGACCATCGAAGAAGTAAAGCGGGTATCCGTCCTGCCTTCCTAGTAAATTACGCTCCATGTCGGTCGAAAGACAGATTGTTGGGTTGGCATATAGCTTGCAGACCCTGCAGAATGTTGCGACCTATCCGTCACTTTTCTGACGATTCAGGAATCATTATGGCCATCGGCATCGAACAGGCAACGCGAAAGAGAGTGCAGCCGAAACATTCTGCAGACACCCCCAAGGCAGGGATAAGCGGAGGGTTTTCACTTCTATTTTCCCGCGGGGTTCACCCGAAGGAACTGCTGTTTTTCTCATCGCAGCTCTCATTGATGCTGGAAATCGATACCCCCATCAATCGGGCGCTGGTCGCCATTACAAACCAGACCCGGAATCCTTTTTTCAAAGAAATTCTGGAAAAGCTGCGCCAGGAGGTTGAAGACGGGCGGCAGCTATCGGACGCCATGAAAAACCAGCCCCGGGTATTCGACAAGGTATTCTGCAGCATGGTAAAGGCCGGCGAGACGGTCGGGCTGCTCAAACAGATCCTGGATCGCCTGGTGGAGATGGAGGAAAGGCGCCAGTCGCTGAAGACCCAGATAAAATCCGCACTGACCTACCCGGCGGTATTGTGCGTCCTCGCCTCTCTGGTGATCATCTTCGTTCTGGTCGGTGTCTTACCCAAGTTCATGACCTTCTTTGAGGGAAAAGAAGCCATCCTGCCGTTGACCACCCGCTTTCTGATGGAGATGAGCCGGTCTTTACAAGGGTACTGGTATCTCTATGCAGTTGCCCTGATCGCCCTTTTGATCGGAGGCCGCATGTTTTTAAAAAGCAGGCCCGGTGCGGCTTTTGTCGACTGGCTGGCGGTAAACGCCCCTGTAATTGGAAGCTTGTCGAAGAAACTCTTCAATTGCCAGCTCCTCCGGACACTGGGAAATCTGATGGAAAATCATGTCCCCCTGATCGAAGCGCTGGAGGTCACGCGCGGAACGATAGCCAATCGCTATTTTCGCGATTTCATCGACCGAGTCACGGTTCATGTCCGGGAAGGAGGGCGTTTTTCGCGGCCCTTCGCGGACTATCCGTATACGCTGGACTCGGTGAAACAGATGGTTGCAACCGGTGAAGAGGCGGGCAATCTGCCCAGGGTGATGCTCAGGTTGGCGGAGTTCTATGATGCGGAACTGGATCGGGAATTGAGGGGTTTTGCCGCACTGATCGAACCGGTCGCACTGATTGTTATGGGGGCGGTTGTCGGCCTGATCGTCTCATCGGTCATTTTGCCGATGTTCAGATTGGCCCATGTGGTTCAGTGACGGGAAACGGTGGAATGACTTAAGGTTTTCCTGCTTTATCCGATTCTAGAAGTACGGATCCTGTTCTTGCACAACAGATGTGCTCAACTGTCAGAAGGAGATGCGTCATGCGGAAGAGGAAAAAATTCAACGAAATTTACCCGGAAAGTCAGGCAGGCTTTACCCTGATCGAGATCCTGATTGTCGTCATCCTGCTTGGGATTTTAGCCACAATCATCATTCCCCAGGTCAGTATCTCCACCGATGATGCGAAGCTCAACACGTTGAAGACCAGCCTCAACAACATCCGCGGCGCGGTGGAGCTTTATTATTATCAGCACTCCAACAAGTACCCGGGCGAAGTCGAGACGGACGGCTCGGGGGCGCCCGCCGACGCAGCGGCTGCTGCCGCAGCATTCAAGGCCCAGCTAACCACATATACCAGCGCAGCCGGAGCCACGGCCGTTGCCAAAGACGGTACTTACAAATACGGGCCGTATATGAAAGAAGGGCTGCCGACAAATCCATTTAACGATTCGAACGATATCGTATGCGACATCGCAACCAACGACATTACCGCAAAGGTAAATTCGGGGACAGACAAGGGGTGGAAATTCTACACCAAAACCGGTGTATTGCTGCCGGACGACGGAGACCACGATTCCCTCTAGTGCGGTCTGCGGGAGCCCTATCGATTTTTCATTCGGAAATCTCTCCTTCTCGCAGGCGGCATCCCGAGGGAATCGGCCCTCAGGATGCCTCTTGTATTTTTAAAAGACCTGCCATCAACAATCGGGGCTTGACCTTTATCGACATGATGATCGCATCCTTGCTGCTGGGGCTCTTTTCGATGATCGCAGTTCCTCAGTTTCAGTCCGCGCTGACGCACACGAGATTGAACGAAGCAAGCACCGAGTTGATCACTGCCCTTCAGTATGCAGCCGATACCACGGTTACCCTTCAGCGGCCGTTTGCCCTGTTTTCCGATGCAGCCGGAAACTGGTTCAAAGTCGTCGATTACAGATACCGGAACGACCCGGCCTCTCATCACGATTCCAATCCACCGGTTGCAGGCTACGGTGTCGTACTGAACCCTGCAGACAAAAAATGGTACTTCAAAGATTTCGATGAATCGGACGATGCCGAAAGGGTGCAGATGACGGCAGCCGCCAATATCTGCTTCTACCCGGACGGCCACTCTTCCGAGTCCGACCATGCTTTCGTCCTGAGTTGCGGAGATCAGCAGCGAACCATTCGAGTGAACGGCGCGACCGGGCGGATCACGGTCGAGTAAGAACAGAGCGCGAAGAGCAGAAGTTGAGAAGTTTAGAGGATGAGAAGATTAGCAAAGTGACAGAAGTCGGAAGTCAGAGGTCGGAGGTCGGAGGGCTGATGGCAGCAAAGAGCAGAGAGCATTCAACTACTCAACCACTTAACCATTTGACCGATAGTGGCTTCAGCCTCATCGAAATTGTCGCCGCACTTTTTATCCTGGCGGTGGCTATTGTCCCGATGATCAAGGCCTATGCACCTGCCCTTTCTTCGACAACGGGAAAGGAGGAGATGGTTGTTTTTGCCAATCAGGCCCGGGGGACGCTCTACCGGCTGTTGGCGCTCGATTATGCTACGCTGAATGCAAACCTGGGGGATCCGGCCGATCTTTCCTCCCTTTTCGGCTCCGGAGCCGAGGCGGCCAAGGAAACTTTCATGCTCAATGGAAGAAGCTATACGCCCAAGCTCTCCATAGCCGATGCGGGAGGCGGACCCGAAGGGCTGCTGGAACTTACCGTCACCCTGGAAAATGTGGTGCTCAGTACGCTGAAGGCGAACCTATAGCATTGAATATCGACGGAAGGACTTCATGCAGAATCCCCACAGAGCGAACCGAAATCCCCAATACAGCTTCCCAGATCCATTTTTCCGTTCCAGCGGGTTGACCATGATCGAAATGCTGGTCGGTCTCTTCATTCTGGGCATCCTCATGATCGGCTTTCATCAGATCATCGCAAATGCGCTGTCCTCCTACGATGCCGGCCGGCGCAAACAGGATCTGCTGTCACAGGCCCACTATGCCATGGACCGGATGACCCTGTTCGCCGGATCGACCGATGAGATCAAAGACCCGTCCGCAGGGCAGCAGAAACAATGGCTGGTCTTAAGTGAACGGGCGCTCGATACCTACAATAATTCGGATCAGTCCTATACGGCTGAGGGAGACGGATTCCTGGATTCAGACAATGACGGTGACGGGCTGGTCAACGAAGACGCGTCGGATCCCAGAGAATACATCCGCTTCGATCTGGATAAGACCATCGAGGGCAACTGGAAGCTCACAGAAAAGCGGCCCGACTACAGGACGCCTGACACTGGCGATATCCTGCAGCCGCTAGTGCTCTGCCAGTATGTCGCCGAGTTTCTGGCAATCGGCCTTTCCGACAGCCTGGTGGAGTTGCGGCTGACGCTGAACGATGGGCAGAGTGCAGTCAGCTTAAAGACTCGGGTCAAGTCGATGTACATAGAATAGCTCGAAGGTTCAAAGCTCAAAGCGAAAAAAAGCCGAGGTTCGAGGCTGACATTCCAATTGCAAATCTAAGAAAACATGAAGGTTTCCGCAAAAAAACAGAGCGGGTTTATTCTCCTGGGCATGGTTTTTGTCATGGTGCTGATGGCGGTCACAGCCGTGGGCATCAACCGACAGGCGGCTCTCCAGGATCGAATCGGAGCCAATCAGACATACCGCTCCCGATTGTCCCTGGGTCAGTTGGCTGCGGTGGAACACGCGGGCTGGAAGCTGAAGATGGAACCCGGCTGGAGGACAGGCCCCGACGGACAATCGGCTGCCTATAACGGAATTCCGTACAATGTGAAAGTGATCGATGCCGCATTGCCGGGCTACGGGGATGCGGTTATCGTCCGGGTAACGGCTCCGGATGGATATAGGGCGGTGAGCGCATCCTTCCGCTTGAGCGTGGAGTCCGAAAATCAGGATATCTACATCGCAGATACCGAAAACCACTGCATCCGGAAAATCGATGCATCGAGCGGCACGATTGCAACCATTGCCGGAACAGGCGGTACGGCAGGTTTTTCGGGTGACAAGGGGCCGGCTGTCGATTCATTGCTCAATAAACCCAAGGGCATCTGGGTGGATGCGGACGGAAACATCTATATCGCAGATACCGAAAACCACTGCATCCGGAAGATCGATGCATCGGATGGGAAAATCGATAAGGTGGCCGGCGTCGGAGGTACCGCCGGGTTCTCCGGGGACGGTCGGCAAGCCGTGGCGGCACTCCTGAACAGACCCCACGGGGTTTGGGTGGATGCCGCAAAAAACATCTATATCGCAGATACCGAAAACCACTGCATCCGAAAAGTCAATGCGACTGGAGGTCTCATCTCCACCGTGGCCGGAACCGGCGGCGTCTCCGGCTTTTCGGGAGACGGCGGACCGGCTGCGGCAGCCCATCTGAACAAACCCCGGGGCATCTGGGGAG
>QZKK01000252.1 GCA_003599475.1 Desulfobacteraceae bacterium | reverse complement strand
ATCAACCTTGAAGTCTTATCTCTCCATGTTCCGCAGGAACAGCGGGATGCCGTAAAAAGCGTTCTGGACTTGATAGCAAAATCGATTCAGACCTCCCGTTCTCTAACGGCCGAGCTTTCCCCGCCGATTCTCTATGAACGGGGGCTGGCCGCGGCGCTGGAGTGGCTGGCGAGATGGATGAAGGAAAGATTCGAATTTTCCGTCAGGCTGGAGATCGCACCCGGAGCCGCGATCCGCCAGGAAAACATGGTTATCCTCCTTTTTCAGGCGGTCCGTGAACTGCTGTTCAATACGGTCAAGCACGCCGGGGTGAACGCTTCCCATATCCGAATGGATAGAGATTCGGACAATCTGCGAATCGTGGTCAGCGATGAAGGAACGGGGTTTTCGCCCGAATGGTTGTGGAAGAATGCCGAAGGTTCCGGATACGGCCTGATTACCATCAAGGAGAGGCTGGAATTGATGGGGGGGCGCCTGGAGGTGGAAAGCGCACCCGGGAGCGGGGCGAGATTCACCCTGATCGCACCGGTCCGTGAAAAAGAGGGGGGCGTTCCCGCCCCGACGCGTGCTCATGAGGGGATTCCGGCCGAAAACCTCCCGGCTCCGGAAGGAAAGATCCGTGTGCTTCTTGTCGATGACCATACGGTGATGCGGAAGGGACTTTCATCCCTGCTCTCGCACTACCATGACATCGAAGTCGTGGGGGAGGCTGAAAACGGCCTTGCGGCCATCGAAAAAGCCAGGGCGCTCAACCCCCGGGTGATCCTGATGGATGTCAATATGCCGAAGATGAACGGCCTTGAGGCGACCCGGATCATCAAATCGGAGCTTCCCCACATCCGGATCATCGGCCTTTCGATGTACGAAGAATCGGATATGGCCGCCGCAATGGCAAAAGCCGGTGCTTTCGCCTACCTCCCGAAAAGCGGCAGAACCGATGCGATTCTGTCCGCAATTTACGAAGGTTCGCAGAAAGAATGAGAAGGGTCAGATCAGGCCGATCAGCGAAAGGACCGCCAGAACGACAACGATAACGCCGATGATATAAAAGATGCTGTGCATACCGTTTTCTCCTCTGGTTACCGATCTGAATCACCGGGCCGCTGGCATCAACGGCCCGGTGTCCGGCTCGCCGGAATGACTTTGAATTCTATGAGCGTCAGGCTTGCCTTCGACGCGCTGCTAACTGCTTTGATCCTGCAGTCCGGATCCCGGCGCCGGCTGCAGCCGTGCCGATGAAAACCGAAGATACCAGTGTTACAGCAATGAAGAAAATACCAATGCTTTTCATATGATCGCACCTCGTACAGTATTTGGATGCTACGGCATCCATCAAAAAATTCTAGGGACGAATCGCATGGACGGCCATAAGGTAAAACCCGTATTTTCAACGACAGCAGCGGGTGCATTTCCGGCGCAGAGTTTGTCGGAGAGCAGCGGAAATCCCGCTTGGGAAATCAGCCAAGCGAAATCAGAGCCCGGGCGGTTGACTACCTTTCACCCGGCAATTCTCCGCCGGATCGCCCTCATGTCCGGATTTCGTCGAAAGCCAGTGCCTTTCGCTTTCCGCAACTGTCTTTTTGATACCTCTCGTGTTATCAATTGATATCGAAAAATGATGCAGATGACGATTCGAATAGGAGCCGAGAAATGAAGAGCATCTTTCATCTCACATGCGTGGCCGCCCTGCTGATTCTCTTTTCCGGGTGCCAGAAGGTTTATTATCAAACCATGGAAAAACTGGGATATCCCAAGCGGGACCTGCTGGTCCGTGAAGTCGAGAAAGCGCGCGATTCCCAAAAGGAAGCCAAAGACCAGTTCGAATCCGCGCTCGAGCGCTTCAGCGCCGTGGCGGGGTACGAGGGGGGCGATCTCGAAGATCTCTACAGGTCTCTCAGTTCGGAGTACGAGGAATCGAAAACGAGGGCGGAGGCGGTTCAACAGAGGATCGAGGCTGTCTCAGATGTCGCCGGAGCGCTGTTTGAGGAATGGGAAAAGGAAATCGATCAATACGGCGACAACCGGCTTCGCCAAGTCAGCCGCCAGAAGCTGTCCGAAACGCGCAGCCGGTACAAGGGGTTGATCGAGGCCATGAAGCGGGCCGAGAAGAAGATCCCTCCTGTGCTGACTGCGTTCAACGATCAGGTGCTCTATTTGAAGCACAACCTGAACGCCCGGGCCGTCGCCTCGCTGAAAAACGAAGTGGAAGGGGTGAGATCGGAAGTCGGCGCCCTGATCCGGGAAATGACGGCCTCCATCCAGCAGGCCGAAAGATTCATCCTGCAGATGGAAAAAGAGTAGCCCGGATCGATTCGCGCCGCCGCCCCGTTCTGATGCGCGCGCTGAATGATCAAGCATCCGCTTTGAACACGGCTCGATTTCCGTTTGACATCCTGCACAGGCTCATCTATATGTTTTTGAGTTTTTTTTTATCCTTCCCGTTTGAATCGATTCTTTTCCTAAACCCAAAAGCAGGAGGTTTCCATGAAAAGCAGTCGGTACGTGATCATCGTTTTTGCCCTTGTCTTGACGCTCCTTTGTTTACCGGCCTGGGCGCAGCAGAAAGTCGATCTTAAGCTGATGACAGGCCCGATGGGCGGCTCCTGGTACCCGCTGGGCGGGGCCATTTCCGATGCCATGCAGAAAGCGATTCCGGGAGTCACGCTCGCCGTCACGCCCGGCGGCGGTGTCGCCAACATGGAGGGGGTCCAGTTCGGAAAATGTGAGCTCGGCTTCTCGAACTCAAGCTCCGGTGTGGACGGCATCCTCGGACGCCCGCCGTTCAAGGAAAAATTGACCGAGGTCCGGCAGATGGCCAACCTCTATCCGCAGTATTTTCAGATGGTTGTGCTCGAGGACTCCGGCATCAAATCTGTTGCCGATCTTAAGGGAAAAAGCATCGCTCCGGGGCCCAAAGGGCAAACGGGAGAGTTTGCCGCCAGGCAGGTTCTTGAAATCTACGGGTTGTCCTATAAGGATATGTCGAAAGTTCACCACGTAAGCTACAACGATTCGGTCTCGCTGATGAAAGACGGGCATTGCGACGGCTGGCTGCTCTGCACCACGACCCCGGCCTCTTCCATCCTCGATCTTGCGACGAACCGCAAGATCCGGCTCCTCAGTCTTCCCGAGGAAAAGATCGCGGCGATGCGGAAGCTCAATGCTGGCTACATTCAGCGAATGATCCCCAAGGGGACCTACCCGGGAGTCGATTATGATGTGCAGGGCTTCGGTTTCTTCACCCATCTGGTCGTCAGCGCCAAACTGCCCGATGACCTGGTCTTTAAGATGACCAAGGTCATGGTGGACAACCTGCCCCGGTTTGAAAACATCGTAAAGGACATGAAGGGGCTGACCGCCAAGGATCTGGCTCTCGATATCGGAATCCCGTTTCACCCCGGCGCCATGAAGTACTACAAGGAGATCGGAGCGATCAAATAGGGAGATGATACAACCGGTATGCTGCCGTTGCGGATGCACCGGCAGCATACCGCATCTTTTCCAGGGAGAGCCTAATGGAAAGTACGGTCAGCGTCTTGAAGCGAGCGATGATCGCCATCTCTATTGCGATGTCTCTCTATCATCTTTATACGGCCGCCTTTGGGCTGCCGGAAGCGTTGATGCACCGGTCCATCCACTTGATCTTCACACTGGTGCTGATCTATCTTCTGGAAGTCACCCGGGGCTTTAAAAAAGGTTCGGCCGTCATTTTCAATTTCGTTCTGATCGGCCTGTCGATCGTCTGCATCGGGTACATTTTCGTCAACTACGACTACATGATCACCCGGTATGCCTACATTCACCCCTTGAGCTTCTGGGATTTCACCCTCGGAATCGTGTTTATCTTGATACTTTTAGAGGCATCTAGAAGATCGATCGGCTGGGCTCTTCCGCTGACTTCCATCTGCTTTCTGGTGTACGCCGCCTTCGGGCATCTGCTTCCGGATATCATCCGCCACACCGGATTCACAATCGAAACAATCGTCGACCAGCTCTACATGACCACCGAGGGGATTTTCGGCATCCCGGCCGGGGTTTCGGCTACATATGTAATCCTTTTTGTCATTTTCGGGGCTTTTCTCGAGCAGTCGGGCACCGGACAGTTCTTCATGGATTTCGCCACTTCCGTCGTAGGGGGCGCCAGAGGAGGGCCGGGCAAGATATCGTGTGTTTCTTCAGGTCTCTTCGGAACCATCTCCGGAAGTGCCGTGGCGAACGTCATGGTGGACGGATGGCTGACGATTCCGCTGATGAAGCGGACCGGGTTCAGACACGAATTTGCCGCCGCCGTCGAGGCTACCGCTTCTACCGGCGGGCAGATCATGCCTCCGGTCATGGGAGCCGCCGCCTTTGTTATCAGCGAATTTACCGGGATCCCCTATATCACCATCTGCAAGCACGCCCTGATCCCGGCTCTTCTCTACTATCTGGCGCTCTTCATGGCCATCCATTTTGAAGCCTCAAGAACGGGGCTCGTGGGAATCCCCAGAGCGGAGAGGCCCCGGTTTGTCGAAGTCATGCTGTCCAAGGGGCACCTGATGACCCCGCTTGCCGTCATCATCTATTTCATGCTGAACGGATACACCCCGATGTATGCGTGCCTGTATGCGATCGGATCCGTTTTGCTGGTCTCCGTCGTTCGCGCCGACACGCGTATGGGAATCCGAAAGATCCTCCGCTCCTTGGAGCAGGGGGCTCAGAACATGCTGCCGGTTGCCGCCGCATGCGCCTGTGCAGGAATCGTGGTCGGGGTGATCAACCTGACCGGCCTCGGCTTGAAATTTACCGGCCTCATCCTCTATATCGCCGGAGATTCGCTTGCACCTGCGCTCGTCTTCACTATGTGTGCCGGAATCATCCTGGGGATGGGGCTTCCTACCACGGCCGCCTACATCGTGCAGGCGGCGCTGCTCATCCCTGCCTTGATC
Source organism: Desulfobacteraceae bacterium (assembly GCA_003599475.1). The sequence goes on along the minus strand of QZKK01000252.1, from coordinate 9,872 downwards.
GAGCTGGGAGTGCCGGTCATCGGCGCGCATCTTTTCGTCTTCTATTTTGCCATCATCTCCGCCATCACCCCTCCGGTGGCCATGGCCGTCTACGCCGCGGCGGGGATCAGCGGCTCCAACATATGGCAAACCGGCATCGCCGCAATGAAAATCGGAGCCGCCGGGTTTATCGTTCCCTTCATGTTCGTATACGGTCCGTCGCTGCTTATGATCGGCTCCCCCGGGAGCATCGTGCTCACGATCATCTCCGCATCGATCGGTGTAATCGCCCTGTCCGCCGGCTTGATGGGATGGTTTATAAAGGAGGCAAGATTCTTCGAACGGGCGATGCTCCTTGCTGCGGCGCTGCTGCTGATCAAACCGGGTCTGTATAGCGATTTTCTCGGCGCCATCCTGCTCGTGGTCGTTTATATGCTGCAAAAAACGCGAAAATCGGATGTGCGTACAGCCGAAATGCCGGCCTGAAATATTGCGCAGCCAAGAGGGAGAATTTCTTTTAAATTTGAGTTCTTAAAAAATTTTCCCTCCGCAGGCAAGCGGAGGGAAAAAGGCCGTCTCGGTCGGCCCGAGCAGACTTTCGATTTTGTGAATAGAAGAATGCGAAACGGGCCTACTTTAGAATCGACATCCGGTTGATCTGATCCTTGCGGATATTGTATTCTTCCTGGCTCATTGTTCCTGCCGCGCGGGCATCCTCAATCCGATTTATTTCCTGATTCATTTTGAACTCATAACCCCCCGCTCCCGCGGCCGCTCCTCCGATGGCTCCGAGACCGGCTGTACCCGCCCTGCTTTCACAACCCATCAGGGCCAGTGAAGATACGGCCAGTAAAACCAGCAAAACGATGAGTGCGCGTTTCATTTTTTCAGACTCCTTTCAGCATGTGATTTGATTTCCTTATCAAGAACGGAGTGGACTTCGTCACAGCCAGGCCGGAACGAATCCACTCCGATGTTTGAGCTTCCTCATTCGAGTATGTTCCTGTCCGCTCAACAGAAAGCAACCGCCGTTGATTGGGGAACCCCGCTGGAGCCTTAGGATCCCTGCTTTTGGGTTTCTGTTCCCTGAGGTTGATCCTGCCCCTGGGATTGATCCTGCGGCTTTTGGACCTGGGAATCCTGGCTCTGGGATTGATTCTGGGACTGGTCCGACGGCATCTGCTGGCCACCCTGGGCTTTATTCTCGTAATAGCCTCTGACCTGTTCCAGTTGGGAATCGGATAGCTGCTGCTGTTCCGCTTCCGAAAAGGAAGGGGCCTCATTGAAGGTGTTCTGATCGAATTCAGCGGTCAGCCTGTCTCCCTGAGAATCTTCTTTCAAAAGGTTTGCCGGGACCGGGTGCAGCTTGTCCCCTTCGCCTTTGATCATGATGTAGCCTGAATCGTGCAAGGCGGCAACCGTGCCGAGTTCCTTCCCGTCTTGGCTGACGACTTGTTTGCCGACCCAATTTTCACCGGCCTGGGTCTGTCCGGCCTGCTGGTCCTGAGTCCCGGACTGGGCCATTGTCCCGCTTCCTCCGGCAGAACCTTGATCCGCGGGCTGTTGGTCACCGGAAGTCGCAGCCGGTGGTTCCTTTGTCGGCTCAGCGGTCGCTTGTTCCCGGCTCTGCTCCGGCGCCGGCTCGGTTGCGGCCTGGTCCTGCGGCTCTACCGGCGCTGACCCGGGGGCTGCCGCTCCCGGCGGTGCCGCTTCTTGACCGGCAGGCGGTACGGCGTCCTGGTCCCCCTCGCCTTCACAACCCATCAATACTCCCGTTCCCAGGAACAAAATCGATAGAAACACGATAAATTTTTTCCTGATTTTCATAAGCCTTGTCCTCCGATCGTTGAATTTCCGGTCGCCTAAACTGCGGGCAATCCGGTGCTATGGTCCACATGTTACAGCTTACCTCCGGCAAAACTAATGGGGCAAAACCCGAATTCAAATGTTAAAGGAGATGTAAATTCCAGGCCCGACCAGGCCCCCAAATCAGATGAAAGAACTTTATGGGCTTTTTGGCAAATACAGCCTTCAAGAAGCAACAATCGGTGATTCACCCCATTTCATTTTGTACATCCTGGGATATTGTCTTACGCATCGTTCTCATTCTTTGCTATTCCTAATGCACTTCGGAGATCTTATGTTTGCTTTCACTCCGGCTTTCAAACCGCATTCCGTCTTGAGCATTCTTCTTCTATCGTCTGTTCTTGCGGGCGCTCCATCTTTTCTTCAGGCAGATGAAAATGATACCGGAGTTCCTCATCTGACGCAGGCCGCCATCTGCGAGAAGGTCATCGATCTGAAAGCGATCAATTCCGGAGTTGTTTTTCCCATCCGCATCGGTGAGCTGTCCTGCTTCACCTTTTTCGATCCGGTGCCCGAACCGGTGACCCTCATTCACCATTGGTATTATTACGATCGGCTGATGGAGCGAATCTGGATCCCGGTGCGCCCGCCGCGATGGGGGGCACACAGCACGCTTCACCTGCGGGCAACCGATAAAGGCGCCTGGAGGGTGGAAATTGCCGATTCAGAGGGCCATGTATTTCACATCCTTCGTTTCAGTGTCGTGGAATAAGCCGTAATGAACCAGTTTCTCTCCGCTTTGCGCTGGCAGGACGTGTTGGACATCGGTCTGACCAGTTATGTACTTTTCCGCCTGTATGTTCTATTCAGAGGTACCTATGTTTTCAGGGTGCTGATCAGCCTCATTTCCCTTTGGGTCGCCCAGCAGGCTGCATTCTCGATCGGTCTGATCGTCACCACCTGGATCCTGCGCGCGGTTCTGGCTTTGTCCGCGTTCATCATCATCGTGGTTTTCCGAAACGAAATTCGCAGAGCGATGCAGATACAGAGCCTCAAAACGATCCTCTGGGGAATTTCTATGAAACTCAAGCCATCCCCTTTGGATCACATCACAAATGCGGTGTTTCATCTGGCGGAAGAAAAAATCGGTGCCCTACTCGTATTTCCGGGCAGGGAAGACATCGGAGAACTGCTTCAGAACGGAATCGCCTGGAACGGAAAGATATCGGTCGAAATGATCCTGAGCATCTTCTCTCCGAAAAGTCCGGTCCACGATGGGGCGGCGGTGGTCGAGGGCGATCGGATTTCAAGGGTTTCCGCGTTTCTTCCATTGAGTCGAGGGGACGATCTCCCCTCACACTTCGGCACCCGCCATCGAGCGGCCCTCGGTATTTCCGAACCGACCGACGCAATCGCAGTCGTCGTCTCCGAGGAACGGGGCGAAATCATGATTGCAAAGGGAGCCCGACTCCAAAAGATCGCAGAACCCGACATCCTCAAAAAAGAGCTCGAAGAGCACTTCAGCATCGATGCGCCCGAGAATCGGATGCTTTCCAAAAACCGACTCGAGATCGTCGCGGCCGCTCTTGTTTCCGTACTTTTCATCAGCGCGGTCTGGTTCAGCCTCTCAAAGGGGCAGGAGTCAATCGTAAACTTGGAAGTCCCCGTTCAATACGTGAACCGTAAACCCGGGATGGAAATCGTTCAGACTTCAAACCACAGGGTCAATGTCGAGCTGAGCGGAAGCGCCCACCTGGCCAGGAGCCTGCAACCGGAGGCGGTTCAAATCCAGGTCGATCTGCGAGACGCCAAGCTGGGGGAGAATAACTACCGGATCACCTCCAGAAATGTATTCCTGCCGCCCGGTTTTGCCCTGGTAAACGTCTACCCTTACGAAGTCAGAACCGTTCTGGACGTCATCATCGAAAAGAGACTTCCGGTACAGGTCGATTGGACAGGAAAAATGCCGGGCGACCGGATCGTCACGGATGCCGTTATCGAACCGGATTCAGTCCCGGTGAAGGGAGGAAAACAGATGCTGGAATCCATCGAAACCATCTACACGGAAAAGGTCTCGACGGACCGGCTTGAAGATGAAGGCGTAATCCAGGCCGGTCTTGCGCTAAAGCCTCCTTCCCTGCAGCTTTTAAACGATCCGGAACCGAAAGTGACCATCCGTTACAAGACCCGCGAGCGAACCAAACTTCTGGCACCGCCCGCATTCCCGAGGAAATGACGCAGGAGACACGGATGCACGGCGATATTCCAATTCCTGAGGAAGGCATAGATCTTTTCTGATGCCATGTACCGCTTGGGAGTACATAAAATCAAGCATTCACCCTATTTAAGCCTCTCCTGGACCGGCATATAGAAGATACATGGAGAACAAAAAGGAGGCTTAATGATCGAAAACACGCGTAAGGGAATGAAACCGATCCTCGACACCGAAAGCTGCGAGGTTTATCTCGTCGGGCCGGTGAATCTTCAAAATTCATTGCTGACCTTTATGATTCGAGAGGAGGCGGGAATTCCCTGCTTCTGCATCGATGAGTTCGTACCCTCCCGGTTTGAATCGGACCGCCGATCGATCGTTCTTCTGGACGGGAATGGAAAATCCATAGAGGATCTGTCCGCCGATCCGCGGCAGTTCGAACGATTGCCGCCCAACTGCTTTGTCGTTGCTTTCAACTTCCGTTCAAGCGGAAGGAGCGAGTTGCGCAAAGAAATCGCGAACAGGGGAATCCGGGAAATCTTCTTTGAGAATGCATCCGCCGAATCGCTTCTGAAAGGAATTCGGGAGGTTTGCAGGGGCGACTCCGGATCGTCCGGCAGGCAATCTTCGGACGAAGGCAGGGATGGTTCGGGTCCTCTGACCCCGCATGAAAAAAAGATTCTGTACATGGCGGCTTCCGGCGCCTCCGATGAAGATATCGGCAGTGCTTTTTCAATCACAAATCGGGCAGTCAGGAACCGGCTTGCAAGAATCTTTTTCAAGATCGGCGCCCCGAACAGGCTGCAGGCAACCTTCTGGACGGCGGAAAACTTTACCTGAAGTGCCGAAGGTTCGGGGGTATGGAGGATCCGGGGGAAAAACGGTACGGCCCGCTGAATACGCGTTCGGTTATTTGATGATGTCAGGATCGACGAACTCCTCCTTGTAGATGTGAAGCACGACCACCGCAAATGCGAAGATCAGGGGTCCGTAAACGATTCCGGCCAGCCCGAAATAGAAGATACCCCCGACGATCGCAAGGAAGAGAAGAAAGGGGGACATCTTGGCCGTGCCCTGCATGAAGTAGGGCCGGACGAAATTGTCGATCGGATTCAAGACGAAGACCCCCCAAGCGGCCAAGAATACGGCATACTTCCATTTCCCGAGGATCAGCAGATACACACTCGCCGGAGCATAGACAAGACCGGTTCCAACCAGCGGAACGAGAGAGGCAAAGGCGGTGATCGCTCCCCAGAAGATGCCCGGTATGCCGGCAATCGATAGACCTATCCCGCCGACCACCCCCTGACTGACTGCGGTCAGAAAGCTCCCCAACACCACAGATTTCGCCACCGCCCGGATCTTATCGACGATCTGGTCCTTTTGCTGGTCACGGAGAGGAAGAAGAAGCTTAAAGTGCGCCGTCATCTTTTTGCCGTCGCGCATCAGGTAGAAGGTGATAAAGATCATGATGAAAAAACGGGAGATGAAGCCGAACGTGTTTGCTATAATCTCCGCCCCCTGTCCGAGGACCGAGCCCGGAAGCGTTTTGCTGATTTCGGCGAGCTGCTCCTTGAAGTCATCGAGATTGATTCCGGATGTCGGGGCCAGCCGGAAGATCCACATCTCCATTCGGTGGACCAACGGGTGGCTTTCGAGCCTCTGCATCCCGCCCCCGGTGACCCATTCCTGCAAATCCTGGAAAAGCTGAACCGTCTGGGACGTCAGGGCTGAAAGGAGCAGCAGAATCGGGATGACAACGATCAGAGCCGCCAAAAAGGTGGTCACCAGGGCCGCAAGCGTATCCCGCCCGCGGAAAAGCCTTTCGAGACGATCCTGAAGGGGAGAACAGATGATGGCCAGAACGACGGCGAATACGACCGAACTGATAAACGTGCTGAGCAGGATCAGGACCAGAATCAGCGCCACCCCGACCAGAATCAGCAAGAACGGGCGGAATTGTCTGAAGGTTCTCACCGGCTTCCGCGGTTGATCGATTTCAAGTGGAGAAAGGTTCATTTTCGAAACCGGCTGCGGTCCCCCCCTGAATACTCTATACGGATTCGTTGAATTGGATGGCGGAATCAACCGGTCATGGCGGAAATTGCGACAGAATCTTATCGACCACCTCATTTACCCGTCGGGTGGCCTCTTCCGGTTTCAGGTGCTGCTCGGCCCGATAGGTCCCTTTCCCGCGCCAGAGCAATTTACCATCTTTCGGATCGATGATATCGATGTACATCAGGCCTTCGTCATAAGCATCGACTCCATATCCGGGGCCGATTCCGATCCCTCCGAAAGTGCCGCTACCCCATGTCCCGATACCGACGTGCGTCCGCGCGCCGTCGGATTCGATTCTCTGTCGGACGATATACCTGTAATCGACGTAGAAATCCGGCAGGGGTTGGGTTTTCTTTCTGAAGCCCTTGGATGAAAGCGTCTCTTCGACGGCTTTGCGGATTCGCGTCTCCATCAGCGGATCTTCTATCTCTGCATCTCCGGATTTTTCCTGCTTCACCTGCCAGTCGAATGTTTCGAGCCCCGAAAAAGGGGTTCCGGGCTGATAATCCGGCTGACGCGAACCCCCGAGCAACTGTAAACGGTCAACAGCAAAATCCAGAGAACGACCCACTGTCTCTTTGACATGCTCCCTCCAATCTGTGGAATGCCGAGAAAGGACGAATTTTTCAGGCTCCATGGGAATATGGTAATCCGTCCTTCGGAAAAGGCAAGCCGGGTGGCTGGGTTGCGGGTCACGGGTTGCGGGTTTTCCGACCACCGAACCCGTCTGCCGTCTACTGTCCACCATCCGCGGGTTCGGATCACTTGAAATCATCGATTGTTTGAACCCGTTGCCGGATTTTTCCCTTCAGATCCTTCAGAAGGCGGTCGATACCCTCGATCTCAACCTCCCAGACCCTTACCAGCGAGGCAATCATCGATGTCAACCGTCTTTGCAGGAAGCGGTTCCGCCTGTTCCGGAAACGGCGATAGAACAAAAATCCGGTATAAAGGTTGATCAGGATGAAAGTAATCACCGCGTAAAACCCCCTGGAGCTGAATAAATTGCCTGTAACAGATACCAATAGCTGCAGGATGCTCATGGCTCCAGGCGTATCGATCGCCTCCCGCCAGGCGGCTTCGCCGCCGACGGCAAGGAAAAAAAACGCAAAAAGCGCCGCATAGACGATCCGCTGGCAGAATCCGAACAGCAGTGAGGGAGAAAATGCAGGCTGCAAGAGCTGCTTGGAAAGTTCTGTGGAGAACTGCTCGTTGAGAGTTTCCATCCGGGTTCTCATATCCAGAACCTCTTCGATCTTTTTTTCGAATTCCGCAGGCAGCCGGCTTGCGGAGATTCGACGGATGATCTTCGACTCCAGCCACTCCAGTCGGCGCCTGAAGAATTCTTCCAGATCCGGAGGAATTTTATCCTTCGGCGATACCGGACGCATGTTCTTTGTTTCTCCGAAGCGCCGTCGGTCCAGCAACAGAGAAATTCCATACCCGGAACCGATCAGCACGGAGACATCGTTTTGCCGCTCGATCATTTCCGGTCCGAGGTCCCGCTCCAACCAGAGCGATACCGCCTCGCGGGCCGACTGCCCCCAGGAGGGCTTCCGCTCTCGGAGGTCATCCAGCGCGGAATCAAGGATTTTTTCAAACGAAATCAGATCGCTTCGCTCCTCCTGGAAAACGGACAGGTACTGCCGGACTTGGACGTCGAGATTCGCAGCCTTTACAGCAGATACCGTTTTCAGATCTCGCTGTTGAAAGATTTCCCGGCTGAAAAAGGGAAACTGGTTCCAGGAGGGAATGTTTCCGCCCTTTCCCGCCTCCAGGGCCGAGACCCCGAAAAGGACAGGCTTTTTAATGCCGCTGTTTTCGATGTGCCGTTGAAAATGGCGAAGCACCCTTTCGTAGCTTTCGTGACCGCCCGCGGGAGCCTCCGATTCGAAGAGCAGGTCGGCCTTGTTCAATACGAAATAGAAATTCTGGTTCGATTTCGGAACCGATTCCAGGAAAGCATAGAACTTTCCGTCTGCGTACTTTTCAGGAGAGCTTACCCATACCAGGATATCCAGGTGCTCCATGAAACGGAAAACATGCTGCCGGTGTGCTTCGATCACACTGTCGAAATCCGGCAGGTCGCAGAGGATGATGCTTCGGATGGGCTCGCTTTGGTGCAGGATCTCTCTCCAAGGGATGCTGCCGAGTCGATCCGAAAAATTCCCCGAGGAGGGGAAAGCCTCCGAATGCCGATAAATAAGGATTTGATTCGTATACGGCCTGCGGTGGCTGGCTTCCGAAATCTCCTGGCCGGCCAACGCGTTCATGAGTGTCGATTTTCCGACCCCGGTTCCGCCGATCAGACCGATCATCAGATAGGATCCTTCGACGGCATCCAGTTTCCGAAGGAGACGCTCTCCCTCTTCCGAGAGGCGTACCCGCTCCTGACGTGAAAACGAAAAGGGGCTGTCTTCTTCTAAAAGAAGGCGGGCTGTCTTCAATCTGCTTTGAATCTGCTCTAAGGTATCCATCCCTGCAACCGATCGGTTCCGTTTTCGCTTTTTTTCGATGAATCGGCAAATCTTTGGATCTCGGTTTGGAGCTCCTTCAAAGTATTGAATGTCTTCTGTCCGGTCGTAAGGCTTTCCAGACATTCCCTGTACCGGTCTTTCTGGCTGCGAAGTGCGGACAGCAGTCCTTCCCTGTACCGATTCGCCATCTCCTGAGCGATCTTCTGGATTTCCCCATATGCAAAAAGCTCAACGGTTCCCCGGGTCAGGAAGGGGGCGAGCGCGGAATCCAGAACCATGTTCAGCACCGAGAACCCTCCACCGAGGACGGCCTCGAAGGAAATGATGAGAATTCCCCAGAGGATCGAAGTCGAATAGATCCCCCACCGCTTCCGCTTAGGGAGTCCTTCGGAAAGCGAACGGAACGTCTGTTCCAGCCATTCGGCGAGGCTTTCCTGTGAATTCCAGATGTGATCGTGGATTTCACTCTCGGTCAGGATCACACCCGGCTCCTGCAGTTTTCGAAGGAGAGGAGAAGCGGAGTCCTTGGAATGCAGGGCTTCGAAAACGAAGCGATTGAAATTTTCCATCGCCGATTCGATGGGGGAAAAATCCATCCTCTGCCGGGCTTTGAAAAGCACTTCCTTGTGAAGCGCCTCCGGATTCGCCTTCCCGAACCCGAGGAGTCGAAAAGGAGTCGAAATGATCTCCCTGATGATCTGCCGGGGTTTTGCGAGGACATCGTATCGGACAAACAGCTTTCGAACCTCCGAACGGATATACTCACGGCTTCTCTGATCGAACCGCCGCGTCTCGCTTTCGATCAACTCCGCACTCGCCATCTCGAAGAAGCGTTCCAACTGCCGCCCCCATCTGCGACCCGCCTCTCTCTCCTTCTCAAGAAGCCCGATCAGTCGCTCGGTCTTTTCCTTCAACTCCACGGCCCGATGGACGCGTTGCCCGGTCCTGATCCGCACCGCGGATGTGCCCGAAAGCTCCTTTTCGATGGTTTGCAGGAAGCTGTTGAAACCGCCCTGTGCGGCAAGCGCCCGGTAAGGATCGCCTGATGCGAAATAAATCGGCCAGATCCGGTCGGCTTGGATATCGATGCCCAGTGCGCGAAGCGACTCGGCAAAAGCCTCTTTCGGGAACAGCTTCGGATCGATCAATGTGGTCACAAGGACAAGGCTTTTTGTGCGAAACCCCTTGCATACCGCCTGCACGGTGATCTCGCGAATGGCAAACCGATCGGTGACGCAAGATCCTTGGCTTCAAGGTACTTTGAAAAGAACATCGCTTGAGGACTTCAACTTGGTGCCTGATGGAGTCGATGACGAGGACTACAACCTCGAAACCGG
>QZKK01000250.1 GCA_003599475.1 Desulfobacteraceae bacterium | reverse complement strand
TATGCGGGTCACGACTACGTGAAAGACGCCATGACGGCTGCAAGACGGATCGAGCCGGGCAATCCGGATATCGATCGGTTCCTGTCCGGCTACTCCCCCGATCACGTCTTTTCGAGCCTCTCGGATGAAAGGAAAGTCAACCCCTACCTCCGATTCAATGAGCCAAGCGTCATCTCGTTCCTGGAAAAGAAAGGGCTTCCGGTGGGCTCCGAGATTGAACGATGGGAGTCGATCATGGCGATCGACTAGGCTCGCTTCGCTCGCAGTGTTCAGCGTTCAGGGTTCAGGGATCTTTCGCAGATCGGGATTCAGGGGCACAGGACGCCGAAGCGGCAAACGGCAGGACTGACCGCCATGGCGGGAAACGCTGAACGCTGAACACTGAACACTGAACGCTGAACACTCTAAAAGGAGACCGGATGAGAAGAAAAGAGAAGGAAATCACCGACCGGGCGGAAATCGAATCCGTCATTTCCAAATCGACTGTCTGTTATCTTTCGATGTGCGACGGCGACCGGCCGTATACCGTACCGCTCTGTTTCGGCTACGATAAAGGCGTACTCTACTTTCACTCCGCGCTTTCGGGGAGAAAAATCGATGTGCTGAAGCATAACGACCGTGTCTGTTTTGTCTTCGTGATCGACCCGGAATTGGTCCGGAAAGGGGAAGACGGCTGCGACTGGGGGATTCGATACCAAAGCGTCATCGGATCCGGAAGAGCCGTTTTCGTGCAAGAGGGGGATTCCAAACGCAAAGCGCTGGATGTCATCCTGAGTCAGTATGCCGACGGGCGTTTTCAATATGTGGAGAGCAAGCTGAAAAACACCCTCGTCATTCGGGTCGATATCGAAGAGATGACCGGAAAAAGGTCCGGATAGCACGATGGGGCTCGATTCCGGCGAGGAAATCGTCATTGCGGTAAAAAGAATCGCCGAGGGCTACTTTTCAGGCTCCAGGGGCAGCCACGACTGGGAGCACACGCTGCGCGTGGCGCGGCTCTGCCGGCGGATCGGAAAGGCCGAGGGGGGCGATCTGACGGTGCTGATGAGCGCCGCCTATCTGCACGACATCGGACGCAGCCATCAGGATCGGCTGAACGGTGCGGTCTGCCATGCGCAGAAGGGTGCGGCTTTCGCATGGCCCGTGATCGGGGGGTTGCCGCTTTCGGCGGAGCGTAAAAAAAACATCATCCACTGCATCCGAACCCACCGGTTCCGGGGCAAGCACGCTCCCAAAACTCTGGAGGCATGCGTACTGTTCGACGCGGACAAGCTGGATGCGATCGGTGCGGTCGGAATCGCCCGTGCGTTTCTTTTCGCCGGAGAGGTGGGGGCGCGCCTGCACAGCCCTGACGCAGACCCGGAGGAGAGCCGGCCTTATTCTCAGGACGACACGGGCTATCGGGAATACCGGGTCAAGCTGCGGAAGATCAAGGATCGCATGCTCACCGGCGAGGGGAGAAGGATTGCGCAGAAGCGGCATGCGTTCATGGAGCTCTATTTCGACAGATTTTTAAAGGAGTATCAGGGAGAGGATTGACCGATGAACATCGTGGAGCGAATCGACGATGCGGTGAAAGTCGAACATGTGCTGGTAAGCGTTTCGGATAAACGCGGACTGGAATCGCTGATTTCCGGTCTGGTGGGAATCAACCCGGGCGTAAAGATCTTTTCGACCGGCGGAACCTTCGAGCGGATCCGGGAAATCCTCGGTGACCGGGCCTCATGTCTGAGGCAGGTATCCGATTACACGGGGCAACCCGAGACCCAGGGCGGGCTCGTGAAAACCCTCGATTTCAAAATCTATCTCGGGCTTCTCACCGAAACGTACAACGAGGCCCATCGGAAAGATCTTCAGCGGACCGGAGCCGTCGCAATCGACCTGGTGGTGGTCAATCTCTATCCGTTTCAAAAAACGATCGCCAAAACCGGGGTGACTGCGGAAGAGGCCAGGGCCAATATCGACATCGGCGGCCCCTGTATGATCCGGGCGGCTGCAAAAAATTATATCCGCGTGGCCCCGGTGGTCGATCCGGACGACTACGATCGGATCCTTTCAGAGCTCCGAGCCGCAAAAGGGGCGACATCGCTCAAGCTTCGCTTCGAGCTCGCCAGGAAGGCTTTTGACCATACGGCCCGGTTCGACCGCGCCATTGCCGACTTCCTGTCCGAGCGAAGCCAGGAGGAAGTGGAGAAATGCTATCGGACTTCGCCCCGGTAGTTCCCTTCGGTCACTGTGTTTCCCGCCTCAGCGGGATTCAGCGTTCAGGAAAGGGGCGGCGGGTTTTTCCAACCGATTGCAGAGCCGAGGGATTCCTGCAAGCCTCCCCGACCGGAACCAGAGGCAAAATGCGCTGAATGGAATAAATTATGATATGATCAGCTCACTGAACACTGAACACTGAACACTTTTACAGCCGGGAGGCTGCCATGCCTGAAGACTTGAAGAAGCAGTATCGCACCCTGATGGAGGATCACTTTCCACCGAAGATGGAGATCCACTTTATCCACCCGGGACGAAGGGACACCCTTGTCTATGAAAAAGTGACCTGGCGAATCGACGGCGTCGAAAAAGGGCTGCGCTATGGGGAAAATCCGGGGCAGGAGGCCGCTCTCTATCGACTGGTAAACGGAAACCTGGTCCTGGGGGAGACCGAGACCATTCAGCCGGGGAGCTATCTTGCGTCTGAAGTCGAGCTGCTGCAGTCCGGAAAACACCCTGGGAAGACCAATCTGACCGATGCCGACAACGCCCTGAACATCCTCCGCTACTTTCAGGACCGGCCCACCGTCGTGATCGTCAAACACAACAATCCCTGCGGGGTTGCCCGCGCGGATTCCCTTCAGGACGCCTATCACAGGGCATACATGGCCGACCGGGTGGCTGCCTTCGGCGGCTGCATCGCGGTGAACCGGGCCTTGGACAAGGAGACGGCGGAGGCGATCTCGGCTCAGTACGCGGAGGTGGTGGTAGCCCCCGAGTTCGAAGAAGGGGTCCTTTCCGTTCTCGGCAGAAGAAAAAACTTGCGCGTCATCCGGATCGGCCGGATCGATCGGCTTCAGGAGTTTGTGGGAAAGCGCTTCATCGACTTCAAGAGCCTCATCGACGGCGGGATCATCGCCCAGGAGTCTTATCTGCCCCGTGCACGCAGCAGGGAAAAGCTTCTGCCTGCCGAATGCGAACACAGGGGAAGGCGGTACCGGGTCGAGAGGGAGCCGACCGAGAAGGAATACGACGATATGCTCTTCGGCTGGCTGGTGGAATCCGGAATCACCTCCAATTCGGTCATCTACGTAAAGGATCAGGCGACCGTCGGCATCGGAACCGGGGAGCAGGATCGGGTGGGGGTTGCAGAGATCGCCAGGGACAAGGCCTACCGGAAGCTGGCGGACCGGTACTGCTTCGAATCCTGCCGGGTTTCCTACCATGATCTGAAGGACGGGGAGAAAAGGGCCGAAATCGATCGGAAGGTTGCGGAAGAAAAGGGCGGGTTGATCGGCTCCGCCATGGTCAGCGATGCCTTTTTTCCGTTCCGGGACGGCATCGACGTGGGACTCCGGGAGGGGGTGACGGCGGTCATCCAGCCGGGCGGCTCGGAAAACGACTACCAGTCCATCGAGGCCTGCAACGAAGCCGGAGCGGCGATGGCCTTTACCGGAGAGCGGAGCTTCAAGCACTAGAGCGTTCTTGCCGCGACAACCCGTAACCCGCAACTCGCAACCCGGAACACGCACTCATTTGGGAGGTATTGAAAGATGAAATACAACATGGCAAGAACCGCTCGCCGCATCGTGGAGGACGTTGCGGGCATCGCACCCGGTGAAAACGTCCTTCTGGTTACAGACCCCGACCGGCCTTTTGCCATCACGGAAGCGCTCGCCCATGCCGTTGCGGGGGCAGGAGCCGTGCTCTGCGTGATGCAGATGCCTCCGCACAAGATGGGGGGCATCGACCCGCCGCCCCATGTCGGCGCCGCGATGGCCGCTTCGGATGTAGCGATCCTCCAGACCAGCTTTGCCACCGTTCATACGGATACCGCGCGCAACGCCCTTAAAAAGGGAGCTCGAATCGTGGAGATGTGGGGCTGGACGGAAGACATGATGACCGAAGGCGGCGCACTGGCGGATTATGCGGAGGTCCAGCGGGTGACCGAACGGCTGGCGGAGACGCTCGGCCGCTCGAAACGGGTGCGCTTTACGACCCCGAAGGGGAGCGATCTGCGGATCTGCATCGAGGGGCGCATCTGTCATCCGTTGACGGGGACGGCCAAAAAAAGGGGAACGTTTACGGCATTTCCGGACGGCGAGGTGGCTATATCCCCTCTGGAAGGTTCGGCCGAGGGGGTTCTGGTCGATCCGATATCGATCGAGCACAAGGATATCGGTATTCTTCGCGAGCCGTTCGGCAAAATCGAGATCAGCGCCGGAAAGGTCGTCTCCATGGACGGCAGCGCCAAAGCCGCCCGTTTTTGGCAGGTGCTGACGGAAAAGGGCGAGACCGCAAAGAACATCGCGGAGTTTGCCATCGGCACCAATCCCGCCTGCCGGCCTTACGCCAGCCTGCGGGAAGCCAAAAAGGCAATGGGCACATGCCATGTGGCGGTGGGAGACAGCGGCTCGATCGGAGGCAAGGTGGTCAGCCCGATTCATGTGGACCTGATCTTTGACCGTCCCACGATGTATCTGGACGACCGGATGATCATCGAAAACGGGGTCATCGTTGCATGAGACGGATGCAGGGAATGCAGGAAACCATTCTTCGGAGGAAATCAAAATGAGTATGGCTTACATGGCCATGGCGCCGACCGCCAGGCGAGTCGTCCAACAGATTCTGGCAATCCGGGAAGGAGAAAATGTTTGCATCCTGACCGATACGGATTGTCCCCAGAGCATCACGGAGCTGCTGGCAATCGAAAGCCATGCTTCCGGTGCCGAAACCGTCGTCGTCGTGATGCGCGCACGGGATGTCGGCGGCATCGAACCCCCTCGGGTAGCCGCCGCCGCGATAAAATCCTGCAGCGCCCTGATCGCTCAGACAAGCTATGCGCTCGCGCACACCGACGCCTGCCGGGAGGCTCTCGCCGGCGGCTCCCGTCAGGTGCACATGTGGGGGTTTACCGAAGAGATGATGGTCCGCGGGGGTGCGCTCGCCGATTATGGGGAAGTCAAAAAACTGAGCATCCGATTGGCCGAGTATCTCAGCCGGGGAAGCGAGGCGCATCTGACGACCCCCGGGGGGACCGACATAAAAGTGGCGCTTGGGGACCGGGATGCGGTTCCGCTGTACTCCATGGCGACCGAGCCCGGACAGTTCTGCGGTTTCCCCGGGGGTGAGGCCGCAATCGCACCCATCGAAGGGCGTTCAAACGGGATCCTTGTAGATCCATATACGGTGGAACAGAAAGAGATCGGGTTTCTCAACGAGCCGATGAAGCTGAAGGTGCAGGATGGGATGATGACCCACGTGGAAGGGGGTGCTGCAGCGGACAAACTGCGCGCAATCATCCAAAAGATCGGCGATCCCGCAAGAAATATCGCCGAATTCGCCATCGGCACCAATCCCGCATGCCGGGCGGGGACAACCATCCGGGAAGCGAAATATCTGTACGGCAGTGTCCACCTGGCACTCGGTGACAACAGGTCTCTCGGGGGCAAAGTCTCAACAGGCTGGCATGTCGATCTGATTTTTCTCCGTCCCACGGTAACGGTAGACGGCCATCTGATCCTGCAGGACGGCCTGTTTGTGCTGTAGCAGTCGCAAGCGTTCAGGGGTTCGAAGGCTCAAGGGTTCAGAACCGGGCTGGTCTTCTCTTTAGCATTTTTTCGTGTATTTCGCGTGTTTCGTGGTTTCACTCGAAAAGGAGGATACATGTTCCGCGGCCCCCAAATTGTCGAGACCGACATTCTGATTATCGGAAGCGGTATTGCCGGGCTCGAGGCGGCATTGACGGTTTCCGGCAGCGGAAGAAAGGCGCTGCTGATTTCCAAATCCCCTGTCGGCAAAGCCAACAACACCGCCCTTGCCGGCGGTGGGTTTTCTTTTGCGGCAGAGACTTTGAGTATCGAGGCGCACATCGAAAAGACGATGGAAAGCGGCAGGTTCCTGAACGACCGGAAACTCGTCGAACTTTTTATCCGCAAGGCGCCTGCGAAGTTTGAAGAGCTCCGGCGGTTGGGGCTCAAGGGGATTTATCACGGCGGCGGGTTCAACTGCAGAAGTTCGGCTTTGATCGGAGGCCCCGATCTGACCGCACTTCTTGTCCGAGCCTGCCGGGCTGCGGGCGTAGCATTTCTGGACCATATCATGATCACCGATTTTGCATGTTCAGAGGGATCCTGCTGCGGTGCCGTCGGTTTTCATAAGAAAACCGGAGACGTCCTGGGTTTCCGGTCCAAGGCCGTCATCCTGGCGACCGGAGGCGGAGGAGGAATCTATGGGGTTAACGATAATGCTCCGGGTACCACGGGAGACGGCTACACCCTTTGTCTCGAAGCCGGTCTCGAGCTGAAAGACATGGAATTCGTTCAGTTCTACCCGCTGGTTTATGCAGGATCCGGGCACAGCCGCATGATCCTTCCGACCGCCTTCGGCGATGCAGGAAAAATGATCAACTCGAAAGGAGAAGACCTCAAAGAAAAATACCGGCTCCATCAGAAACCGATTGCCATTCTCTGCCGGGACCGGCTTTCCCAGGCCTTCTTCGAAGAAGTCGCCCGGGGAAATGGCGTCGACGGCGCCGTTCTTTTGGACATGCGAGGAGCGGATGAAACGAAAATGAGCTTGAGCAAGGAGATGATTTCCCGCTACAAGGCAAGGGTCCGCTTCGATAGAGAACCTGTCAAGATCATGCCCGCATGCCATCACACGATGGGAGGAGTGGAGACCGGTATCGACGGCGCCACCGGGTTGCCCGGGCTTTTTGCGGCCGGAGAAGTGACGGGCGGAATCCACGGCGCCAACCGAATGGGAGGAAACGCATTGTCGGAGGGCCTGGTCTTCGGGGCGGTCGCCGCAGACACGGCTTGTTCATACGCGGATTCCAGCACCGGAGCGCGCGATTTCAGCCGCTTGATCGATCAAATCGCATCCGGCCGTTTCCGTAATACCGGCAATAGCGGCAGACCGGAATCGGAAGCGGTGGATCTATCCAAGCGGTTGAAGAGTCTATTGTGGGAGAAGATCGGAATCGTCCGAACCCGGAGTTCGCTATTGGAAGGAATCGAAAAGATCGATGAAATCGGCCGATTGCTCAAAGATGCGGGCGCAGGGAGCCCATCTGATTTTTGCAGGGTATTGGAGTGCCGGAATGCCGCAACGATCGGAAAAGCGATCGCCCTGGCAGCTCTGGAGCGGACCGAAAGCCGGGGGGCCCACTTCCGTGAGGATTTTCCCGCGGAAGATGAAAACTGGCGGAAGCATATCCATATCCGGCTCGAAAGGGGCGATTTGCGCTTGATGCTGGTTGCTTGATGCTCGATGCTGGATGAGCCCCTTGGTTCTGGATCCGATAGAAGCGGAGTAAAGAACCTGACGAAGAATGGACCAGCATCCGGCATCCAGTATCCAGTACCCAGCACCCAGGGTGAGGCAAGCCATGAGTTACAGGAAATTGGGGATCTGGCAGGAAGCACGGGAGCTGGTCATTGATATTCACAGAATGACATTGAGCAAACTGCCTAAGTTCGAACTATATGAAGAAGGCAGCCAAATCAGACGTTCAATTAAATCGACAAAGTCCACGATTGTTGAAGGGTACGGCCGGAGGCGATACAAACAGGACTATTTGCGCTTCTTGACATATGCACTTGCCTCTTGTGATGAAACGACGGATCATTTGGAAACTTTGTATGAAACGGAATCTCTGAAGGATGAGGTTTTATACAACAACCTTCACGAACGATTACAGGTTCTAGGGAAAAAGATAAATCGTTATATTCAATCGGTGGAAATTGAGCACAGAACGGAACGATCCAGCATCCGATTAGAAGCGGAGTACAGAACATGAAGGAAAAAGGACCGGCATCCAGTACCCAGCACCCGGCATCCAGTACCCAGCACCCGGCATCCAGTACCCAGCACCCGGCATCCAGTATCCAGCGTCCGGCATCCAGCATCCAGCATCCAGTATCCGGCATCCAGCATCCGGCATCCAGCATCCAGCATCCAGTATCCGGCATCCAGCATCCAGTATCCGGCATCCAGCATCCAGCATCCAGCATCCAGCACCCGGCATCCGGCATTCTCGGTATTTCCTTCGATTGCGCCTGCGGAAAGCGGCATGAGGTTCCCGTAAAATCGGTCCTGTATGCCGATGACGCGCTGGCGCGGCTTTCAGGATTCATGGACCGGGAAATCAAAGGGAAAACAGCCGCAGTTCTTTCGGACACAAGAACATACTCCATCCTGGGGCTCGAAGTCGAGCGGATCGTAACCGATGCCGGATGGAAGGTGGATTCGATCGTCGTTCCGGACGGTCCGCACGGGTCTCCCATCTGCGATGACAAGACACATCACGTCCTGGAAGGGAGAATCGGCAACCCGGACGTTTTTCTTTCGGTGGGTTCGGGAGTAATCAATGACCTGACAAAGTGGATCGCATTTTCCATCGGCAAACCGTACATCGCGGTGGCCACCGCAGCTACCATGAACGGGTATACCGCCGCCAACGTGGCGCCCACTCTCGAAGGAGTCAAGAGTCTGATTCGGGCTCAGGCTCCGCTTGCAGTCTTTGCCGTGCCTGCTGTCATCGAAGGCGCCCCCTTCCGGCTGACCGCCTCGGGTCTCGGCGATGCGGTCGCCAAATCGGTAAGTGCGGCGGACTGGAAGCTCAACCACCTTCTATTCGGGGAATATTACTGCCGCTTCAGTGCGGATATCATCTCGGATATGGAATCGATGTATTTCGATCATCCCGAGAAGGTGAAAAACCGTTCCCCGGAAGGGATCAAAGCGGTGTTCGACGCCTTGATCTATTCCGGACTGGCAATGACCCTGGTCGGGACGTCCGCCCCTGCATCCGGCGGAGAACATCTTTTCAGCCACACGCTGGACATGATGAGCCTTGTGGACGGCGTGCCCCACGATCTGCACGGCAGGCAGGTCGGGTTGGGGACTCTTTTTTCGGCGGTGCTCTACGAACGACTCCAGAAACTGGATGCACCCGTCCCGTCCGAAATGCCGAAAACGATCGATCGAACATTCTGGGGGCCACTCGCGGATGCGGTCCACAGTCAATATGCGGCCAAGAAAGCCCACCTGGAAAAGATGACCGATCTTCTCTCGTCTCCCTCCGAGTGGCGGCGGATCAGGAACCTCGTCTGTGCCGAAGCGAGAGCTCCGAAAAAAATCGCCGATTGCCTGTCGAATGGAGATGCTGCGCACCGGATCGGGGACATCGGCTGCAGCCGTCGTCGCGCCCGCGAGGCGATCCTGCATATGCATGAAATTCGAAAAAGAGTAACGGTTGTCGATCTCGCCTGGCTTGCCGGCATCCTGCCGGAGGCGGTGGATGAGATCCTGGACCGGTGGATGACCTAGCAAAAACGGATCCATCGTTTGCTCTCACCGGTATCGGAAAGGCCGGGGGGCAGATGGATGCCTCGGCAGGAGTGGCCATGCGGGAATCGGAATTTCTCATCCCCAGCGGGGATCTGCTGGGAAAAATCAGGAATGTGCCGACCCTGTCCGGGTTTCGGTCGGAGGATCTGAAGATTCTGATCCGGTACAGCAAGGTCAGGCTCTATGAGCCGGAAGAGAGGATCATCGAAGAAGGCGGCCGGGATACGTGGCTTTTCTTTATGATTCACGGCAAGGTGAAGATCGTGAAAAACGGGACCGAGCTGGCCGTCCTGGACAAAGCGGGGGACATCTTCGGCGAAATGGGGATGATCGAGCATTCAGCCCGTTCCGCATCCGCATATGCGGTCGAGGAGACCGTCTGCCTGGCCTTTAATGCCGCGGATGTGGACACCCTCACCGGAAAGAATCGGCTCGCCTTCGGCTATGTGCTCTACCGCCTGTTTTCACAGTGCCTGGCAACCCGGCTCCGCCTGACGACCGAAAAGCTGATCGAAGCCGCCGGAGCCGGGGCGGCCATCCCCTATTGAGCTTTCCGGAGCCAACGGCCGCTTCATCCCTGCGGGGCGTCACTTTCGGTCGCTGGTGCCTTCCTGCCGCAGAAGATCCTGCGCCCATTCGATCACAGGCAGGATTCGTCCGGGGACCAGCGCCTGGATCCCGTCCGGGGAAACCCATCGATACTCGTGGTGCTCGGGCTTTCCGATTTCCGGGTTGATGGAAAAGACCACCGAGGCCTGCCTGGTCTCGGCGATGTAGTAGCGGGCGATTTTCTGCCCACTGCTCCGGTAGGGCACCGTTTCCTTGAAAACCGCACCCCACCTGAAGCGGAGATCGGTGATGCCTGTCTCCTCCAGCACCTCCCTGCGGGCCGAAACCAGCGGATCCTCTCCTTCTTCCACGATCCCCTTGGGGAAATCCCAATTCCGGTAGGCCCGCAGCAGCAGAAAAAGCCAGCGGTCGCCGCTTCTTCGAACTACGATCACCCCGGCGGAAAGAATCATGGCGGCCCTTTTCTTTTCACCGGCCGGAACCGGAGGATTCGGGGTGGACAAGGATTTTGACCCCTTCCTGCCGTTCGTGCATTTGGATGGCCCGATGGAAGCCTTCGAGCGGCAGAACATGGCTGATCAGGGGCGCTACCCGAAGCCTTCCGGAAGCGATCAACTCGAGTGTACGCGGAAGGCTATCGTTTGACATCAGGGAGCCGAGAATGGTGATTTCATTTCGGAAAATCTGATAAGGCCTGAATTCGATCGTCGTCTCCGGATCGTTGACCCCGAAAAGGACAACCCTTCCTCCCCTTTTCACCATGTCGAAACACTGGGAGACGGTCGCTGCCCGGCCCGCGCTTTCGATGACCACGTCGACCCCGTCTCCTGCAAGCCTTCGGACCTCTGCGACCGGATCCGTTCCGATGGGATCGATGGCGGCGGTTGCCCCCAGATTCGCGGCGAGCTCCCTTCGGTCTTCCCGGGGTTCTGAGAGAATCACCCGTGCGGCCCCGGAAAGGAGCGCCAACTGAACGAGTATCAAACCGATTGCCCCCCCACCCAGAACGGCAACGGACTCTCCCGGTTTGATCGCGGCCCGGTCCATGCAGTGAAGACAGCAACCGGCAGGCTCAAGAAGCGCAGCCCACTCCAGAGGCATGGCATCCGGGATCCGAAACACCTGACGATCCGGAACGATGGTGTATTCGGCAAATCCCCCTCCCTTGTAGTGATACATGCCGAAGCGGTTTGTGCACAAATGCAGCCGCGAGCTCCTGCAGTATTCGCAGAGCCGGCAGGTGATTCCTGGATCGATGGCCACACGATCTCCCGGGGAAATCCGGTCCACTTTCGAACCGACCTCGCGGACAATGCCGGAAACCTCGTGTCCCGGCGTGCTTCCCGGATTGAGCTCCCACTTCCCGTGATACATATGAATGTCGGTACCGCAGACGCCGCAAAAGTGGACTTCCACCAGGACATCGGATGCATCCATTGCCGGCAACGGCCGGTCTTCCAGCCGGAAGTCCCCCGAGCCATGTGAGACGATGGCCTTCATATTACTGCTCCTTGCTTCATAACGATACGATTTGGTTATCCGTTATATATCCATTTTCGGAAGGACTGTAAAACGGAACGTTTTCACAGGATATCCGCTTGACACGATGTCGACTTTCTCATATGGTCTCTCATCGACTTCCGTTCCGGAATCATCAGTTCCTTAAGGACGACCCGTGAAGCTCTTGTCGATCATTTCGGATATCCGTTTCAAGGATGTTCTCGATATTCTTTTTTTATCCATCTTTGCATACCACCTCTACCTGTGGTTTTATGGTACCAAGGCATTCAAGGCATTGGTGGGACTGCTTGCGCTGGGGGCCATCTATACGGCCGCTCAGCTATGGCATCTTTTCTTAACCACATGGATGTTCCAGATCTTCTGGCAAGTGCTGATTATTTTACTGATCATTCTCTTCCAGTCCGAAATCCGTCAGGTTTTGGAGCGGATGAACCCCTTCCGGGCGATCGGATGGAAGAAACTGTCCAATTCGCCCGAATGGATCGAAAAACTCTCCAGAGCCTGCTTTCTCCTTGCCAAACGTCAGTGCGGAGCGCTGATTATCCTCGAACGGATGGATCGGGTGGATGAACTGATTACGGGCGGAACGAATCTCGAGGGAGAGACAAACTCCGAGGTCCTGATGAGTATTTTCCAGAAGGGCTCGCCACTCCATGACGGAGCGGTTCTGATCCGGGACGGGAAAGTGATCCGGGTTGCAGCCTATCTCCCCCTGAGCTCCGCAGAAGGCCTGCCCCCCGCATGGGGCACCCGCCACCGGGCAGCCGTCGGGTTGTCCGAAAGATGCGATGCATGGGTGGTGGCCGTTTCCGAAGAACGCTCCGAGGTCTCATTGGCCCGTTCGGGCCAGGTGAAGAGGCTCGACGATGAAAACGCCATGACGGCTCTCTTAGCCGAATCTCTCCATGCGGTTGCGGGCAATCAGAAGAGCCTGTTCGATCGGAGCCGATCTTTCGTGATCAACCGATGGCCGGTGAAACTGGGCGCCTTGGCCCTTGTGAGCATTCTGTGGCTGGCTTTTGCCGGGCAGCAGGACTTCGAAGTGACCCTCCAGGTCCCGGTTCAGATCAAGAACCTACCTGAGAAAATCGAGATCATCCAGCCGCGCAACCCCCGCGTCAGCATCACCGTCCGGGGGTTGAGAAAGGATGCCAGCACGGTTCAGCCGGGCGAGGTGGACGCCCGGCTCGATCTGGCGCTGGCCGGCTACGGCTGGAAACGTTTCCGCATCAGCCGGGATCAGATCATCCTGCCGAACCAGCAGGTGGACATCGTGCGCATCGACCCCACGGAGTTCTCATTTGAGTTCAAGCAGAAAGATGGACGGCAATAAGAGTCGCTACCTCACCGCCTCCCTGCATGCCTTCAGAGCGTAGTCGATATCCTCCGCCGAGATATGGTGGTTTGTAACCGCCCGGATATGATCGGGGGGTTTGGGGCCGACCCTGACGCCTTGCTCCCGAAGCCGTTTGGCAAATTCCTCCGGAGTCAATCCGGGGCGATCGATCCTGAAGAAGACGATGTTGGTCTTGATCGCGGCCGGTTCGATTCCGATCCCCTCGATTTCGGCCAAACCATCTGCGAGTTTCCGGGCATTGGCATGATCTTCCCTCAGCCGGTCCACCATTTCCGTAAGGGCTACGATTCCGGCTGCCGCAAGGACGCCGGCCTGCCGCAGACCGCCTCCGAGCACCTTGCGAATCCTTCTCGCTTCCGAGATGAAGTCCCGCGTTCCGCAGACCATCGATCCGACAGGAGCCCCCAGCCCCTTGCTCAGGCAGAAAGTAACCGAATCGGCGTGTCGAACCAGTTCTGCGGCAGAAGCCCCGACTGCGGCGGCCGCGTTGAAGATTCGGGCCCCGTCCACGTGGAGCTTCAGATTGCGGCGCCGGGCGATCTCTCCGACGGTATCCATGTATGCCATATCGAGAGGGCTTCCGTTGCAGCGGTTATGGGTATTTTCAAGAGCGATCATCCGCGTGCGCGGGCAATGAATGTTGTCGGGGCGGATCGCCCGCTCGATTTGCTCCGGGAGCAAGGTGCCGTCCGGCTGGTTTGGGACGGTTCTGAGGCTGATCCCGCCGAGCGTCGATGCGCCGCACTGTTCGTTCGAGAAGATGTGGGCCTCATCCCCCAGAATCACTTCATCGCCCCTGCCGCATTGCGCCAACTGGCAGACCAGGTTTCCCATTGTTCCGCTGGTGACAAACAGCGCTGCCTCTTTGCCTGTTCTCTCTGCAGACATCTCTTCCAACCGGTTGACGGTCGGATCTTCTCCGAAAACATCATCGCCGACTTCTGCGGATGCCATCGCCTTACGCATGGCATCTGTCGGCAGCGTGATCGTATCCGATCTCAAATCGACAATTCTCATCCTTTTCTCCAATCCATCCAGGATTCAGGGGTTATAAAACAGCCTCAAACGATTGATTCCTACGGAAATCAGATACCGGAAATCACAGCGGCATGCAAGCAATAAGTGCATCGTACAGGAATTTGTATTTATTGAGGTTTCGGGTTTCAGTAGGTGTCGGGCCTTCGCCTCGCCGGAGTGTGACTTAACCAGGGCATTGGCAGGGCTTTAGCCACGCAGGCGGGTTTCAGGTGTCAGGAGTTCGAACCGGGCACGCCTGAACACTGAACGCTGAACACTCTATCCTTGAAGGCTTGATTCACAAAAAGATACCGCCTATACTGATCCCCTCAAACATTAAAAAAGCCCCATTATCGAGCGGCTTCAGCGCTTTGGTTCTTTCGAAAACTCAACACAGCCGAAAGCAGAAGGAGGCTCTCATGGCCGAACTGTTGTGGAAACCCTCGGAGGAACGGATCAGAAAAACCAACATGTATCGTTTCATGGAGTTCGTCAACGAAAGGTTCGGCAGGCAATTTGCCGAATATGACGCGCTCTATCGGTGGTCGGTTCAAAACATCCCCGAATTCTGGTCTTCTTTTTGGGACTTTGCCGGTATCAAGGCCTCCAGGCGCCATGATCGGGTGGTCGACGATATCACCAAAATGCCGGGAGCCGAATGGTTTTCAGGCGCACGCCTGAACTTTGCGGAGAACCTGCTGCGGTTTCGGGATGACAATACCGCTCTCATCTTTAAAGGAGAGGGGCGTCCTTCCCGAAGAATGACCTATGCCGAACTCTACGATGAAGTTGCAGGGGTGGCCGAATCGCTGAAAGAATCCGGCGTATCTGCCGGCGACCGCGTGGTCGGATTCCTGCCGAACATGCCCGAAACCATTATCGCCATGCTTGCCGCAACCTGCATCGGCGCCGTCTGGTCTTCCTGCTCGCCCGATTTCGGAATAAACGGCGTACTGGACCGGTTCGGTCAAATCAAACCCCGGATCCTTTTTACTGCAGACGGGTACGCCTTCAACGGAAAGCGTTTCGATTCTCTGGATCGGATCAAAAGGATTCTCCAAGAGATTCCCTCGGTGGAGAAGGTGGTGGTGATCCCTTACCTGAGCCCGGAGCCCGACATCGGCGGGTTGCCCCACGCGGTCCGCTACGGCGATTTCCGCTCCATCAGGAAAAACTCAGAGATCGAAT
>QZKK01000206.1 GCA_003599475.1 Desulfobacteraceae bacterium | reverse complement strand
TCTTTCCTCGGCCCTCTGTACGCGAATGCAAATTCGTAATCAGCCGATTGGACTGCGATCAGCCGATTGTGTGTTTTCTTTCGAAATCCACACCTGCGGTAGATCCATTCTGGCAAGCTCTTCGAAGTGGTGCTGGACCTCCTGGTAGAGCCGGATGTACATGGGAAAGAGGCGATCGTAGGCGTCGTGGGCTCTCTGTTCCGGCTGGAATTCGCGCCCCGTCACGACGGTCCGTTTCAGTGCGGCGGGATAGTCGGAATAGGCGCCGATTGCAACCCCTGCCAGAACGGCCGCTCCGAGCACCTCGGTATGCGACTGGGTCAGGCTGATGACGGTTTTGCCGAGGATATCGGATATGATCTGGTTCCAGACCGCACTTTTGGCCGCCGCCCCCCCGATTTTTATCTCTGAGATGTTTAACCCCAGATCGGTTTCGAGAATTTCGACGACGTGCCGGATGGCAAAAGAAGCGCCTTCCAGGGCCGATCTCAGGAAGTCGTTCCGGTTATGCCCCAGGGTGACGCCGAAGAAAACGCCCCGCGCATACGGGTTCCAGATGGGAGTCCGCTCTCCGGAGATATACGGCAGGAAAAGCAGCCCCTTGCTCCCCGGAGGCGCCTGGACGGCCTGGGCGGTGATCAGGTCGTAGACATCCTGCCCGGAGAATTCGGCGACCTTCTGTTCCATCTGGCAGAAGGTGTCCCGAATCCACCGGAGAGAAGAGCCCACCCCGTTGATCGCCCCGATATACTGCCAGCGTTCGGGGATTACATGCGTGCAGTTCATGAATCGATGGTCGAATATCGGTTTTCCTAAAGGACCCGAAACCCGGGCGGCCGTTCCCATGATCACAAAGCATTCTCCATGCTCGATGATTCCCGAGCCCAGGGAAGCCCCGATGGTATCCATGCATCCGGCGATTACCGGAGTTCCTTTCTTCAATCCGGTCAATTCGGCTGCCTCCGCCGTAACCGCGCCGATTACGGTATCGGAGGCTTCCGGCCGAGGCAGCTTCTCCGGATCCAATTCCAAGGCATCGAAGAAGGGAGTGTGCCAGCGCTTCCTCCGGATATCGAAAAGAAGCGTCGTACACGCCCTGGAATAGTCGATCGTAAATTCGCCGGTTAAGCGGGCTGCCAGGTACCCGCCCGGAACCATCAGCCTGTGGGCCGCCCGAAACGTATCCGGCTCGTGATCTTTGAGCCAGAGAATCGTCGGAAGCGAATAGGCTCCCGGTGCGACTGGATTTCCGCAAACCTCGAAAACGTCGCGGGCATCCAGGCGATTGCGGATTTTCTCCACCTCCGGCAGCGCGCGCTGGTCCCACAACATGATGGCGGGCCGAAGCGGCCGGGCGGCTTTATCGACTGCGATCAACCCGTTGGTGCATCCGATCCCGACGGCCAGAATCGATTCGGCGGAAACATCCCTGACTGCATCTCGTACCGCCTTGACCGTTGCCTGCCACCAGGCTTCGGCATCGTGCTCCGCCTGACCGGGAACCGTGCTGATCATCCGGTATTCGCCGTAGCCTTCTCCGATCCGTTTCCCGTCGAGTGTAAAAACACCCGCTTTGGATCCGGTTCCTCCGATATCGATGCCCAAAAGAAGGGGCGCGTGTTTCTTCATGTTCGAGCTCCGATTCAGGTTGAAACGGTTCTTTCGAGAATCGCATCGATTTCGGGTCCGATGAAATCGAGACTGGAATAAACCCGGCTGCGGGTTTCTTCGTCCAGTTTCTCCTTGACGCGCGCGATGGATATCTGGGCCAGTAATACCCGATCGACCTCCTCGAGCAGATCTTTTACGGCATCGATGACGGCCCGGTCGTGGCCTTCGATGTCTCCCCGATTCAGTTTTATAAACGCATCGGCTTCGACCCGCGGTACGATCGTGACCTTCTTCCCCAGGCGATCGGAAACCTCTTGAATGAGAAGGGTTGAAGGCTTGGGGGTGGTGAGATTGGTGGCGACCAGCCCGATCCGATCGGCCGTTTTCACCGCCTGCTCGGCCATCGGCTCGTCAATTTTTAAAAAAGGGATTCGGATTCTCTTCCTCACGGCATCGACTGCCGGAGAAAGGGATGAACAGCTCAACACGGCCAAATCCGCGCCGGCCTCCTCGGCCGATTGCGCCATGCGCCCCACCCAGTCGATAATTCCTCCGTCGATTTCCCCCTTCCGGAATAACGTCCGCAGGATTCCCTCGTCTACGATATGGATGATCTCTACATCAGGACACTGGGAGGCGACCACCCGATGAACCGGTTCGACCACAAACCGGGTGGAATGGAGCAGCGCGACCAAAGGTTTTCGCTTTCTTTGTTCCATCACGGCATCAACTCCTTTCCTTCTTTTTCGCCGCAAGCTGGCATGCGATTCGAAAAGCCCGGATCATGGCTTCTGGATTGGCCCTTCCCTCTCCGGCTCTTCCGTAAGCTGTTCCGTGCGCAGGAGTGGTAATCGGAACCGGCATCCCTCCAACCAGTGTCACCCCTTTTTCGAAGCCGAGCAGCTTTGTCGCAATTTGCCCCTGATCGTGGTACATGGAGACCACACCCCGGAAGTTCTCCTTTTGAACTCTCAAGAACACGGTATCGGCCGGAAACGGTCCTTCGACCGCCATGCCTTCCGACACCGCCTGTTTTATGGCAGGAGCGATAATCGTCGTTTCTTCGCTTCCGCACCGCCCCCCCTCGCCGGCATGGGGGTTTAGCGCCGCTACGGCAATTCGGGGCTTTTGGATTCCGAAGCCCTCCATTTCGTTGTTTAAAAAACGGATGGTCTCATAGATCCGCTGTCGCGTAATCAGGGGGCCGACCTCCCTGAGCGGAACATGGCTGGTGACCCGTGTCGTCCAGAGGTCTTCCATGATGTTGATCTCACCATGGACGTCGGGACGTTCGAAGCGGTCTTTGAACAGCTCGCTTTCGGAGTGGTAGGGACAGCCGCCGAGGCCCAGCGCCTCTTTGTGGAGCGGTGCGAAGGTAAATCCATCGATTTTCCCTCCCAGCGAGAGTGCGATCGCATATTCCAGCGTTTCGTAAACGGCTTTTCCGGCTTTTGCGCTGACCTGCTTGTAGGTGACGTCCTGCGGAGCGATGGCGGGATAGTCCAGTAAGACGGGCTGCTCCCCTTGAGCCTGCAAATCCCGATCGGACCGGACCACGGGGAAAGAAAGAGCCGTTCCGACAACCTGCTGACCCATTTGAAAAATCCGCTGGTCTCCGATGATCACGATCCGCGCCAAACCGTACAATTCGTTGCGAGAAAGGAGCTTTACTGCGATTTCCGGCCCGATGCCCGTAGGATCTCCCAGTAAAACGCCGATGGTCGGTATTTTCTTCATGAATAACCCTCCTGTATAACGACTGAGAACCGGATATCTTCTATCTAAACGATGTAAAGGTGCGAGTAAAGCGGTTTGCCTTTCCGTGCGCCGGCAACCGATGCCAGGACATAGTAGGGAAACTCCCCTCCATTTGTCAAAACAAAAGAGGTTTATTCGTTCCGGAAATGATACCCGGGATTTTGACTCGACCTCGACGTGTGTGCTACGTATGAAGATGATTTCATACGAATCGAGGAGGCTTGCTTCGATATGGTCATGGGCTCGAAGGAGGGAATGCAGTATATCCGACCGGAGGGAGAAATTTATGCCTGCCCGGTCTGCCGATACACCGACGGCTTCCATGTCTCATTCAAAATCAACAAAGAAACGGACACGGGAGAAATCGTTCTGATCTGCCCATCCTGCCACCACCGCTTCAATCTGGGGTGGAATGTCCGGCTCAACGGCAACTGATCAAACGGTTCATGGGGAGGGGTATTGCCATGCCGAACGAAACCGTCCGGCAGCAGATTCGATCCCATCTTTTCGATACGGATATGACGGCCAGGGATCTTTCAAAAGCGGTCGGCATTTCTGAAAAAGAAGTCACCGTTCACCTCGGACATATCGAAAGGACCGCATCCGCCCTGGGGAAGCGGCTGGTGGTTCGTCCTTTTCACTGCCTTTCCTGCGGATACCGGTTCGCGGACCGGAGGCGGTTCACCCGCCCGGGAAAGTGCCCGAAGTGCAGGGGGACGCATGTCGAGGCGCCGGCGTTTCGGATTCTATAGTTCGCTGCGGGATGAATCGGACCGGGTCAGCTCGAAGGGTCGGCTGCCGGGTCCTGCTCCAATTTGAATCGCACCCGCAGAAATCTTTCCTTGAATTCGGTGGATACGATCACGAACCGGCCGATTTCCCCGGTCTGTCCCACATGCGGTCCAATGCAGGGACAGGCATCATAGTCCCCGATCCGGACAATCCGGATCGTATCTCCGGCATCGGCCGGCAGCTTGCCCAGGTTATAGCGGTCCATCGCCTCCTGCTTCGATGAAAAAAACTCGGTTACCGGTAGATTTTCCCGGATCACCTCGTTTACTTTTGTCTCTATCGAGCGGATTTCCTCATCGGACAGTGCACGATCGAAACGGTAGTCGCATTTTGATTTTTTCTTTTCCACATGGGCGTTGAACGATCGCCCGCATGCGAAGGCGCGATCCATGGTCCGGTTCAAGATGTGTTCGGCCGAATGCATCCTCGGGTCGATGGTCTTGTTCATCATCCCTATCCTCGATCGGATTTTTAGAGACTGTTTCGAAATTCGGATTTCGTGCTTCGGATTTGGAGCCTTCAGGCTCTCATGCATCTCAATTTGGCCAGATCCTCTGCATAGCCGTACAGGTGAAGACCCTTGCTCTCCACGATCATTTCCCCGTCTTCGACGCCGATTTCACCGGCCATGTATTCTTTCAGGTGCTGGATGCCGGCAAGGTTGGCCGGCATCCCGCCCCAGAGATCCCATGAGCGGAAGATCACCGATGTGAAGTGGAGTTTTCCGTCCTGTATGCGTGTATCGATCGAGCGCAGGCACGGCGGATCGCAAAGCGTCAGATCGGAGGGTTCCGCGACCTGAAGGACCATCTGATTGTTGCGGTGCCCGTAATTTTTATAGGTGTCGATGATCCATTCGATCTGATTGAGATACAGAACCCCGTCTTCTTCGAAAAGAATTTTTCCATCGATCCTGCGGCAATCGACGATTTCGGTATTGGCTTGAAGCCTCCAGCGCAGTTTGTCGCCGGTAATCGCCGCCCGGGTGAGTCTTTCCCCGTAAGTATACGATTCGCCCGGTTGCTTGTGGCCTGTCATCAAGTACTCGATATAAGATCGCTGGTACCCCGGACCCCCATAGATATACCCTTCCTCCACTGGGTTGGGGATCCCGCAGGCAGGCGGGATATCGGGGATCAGCGGCTGTGTTCCGGGAAACTTCACATGGCCCGTGAAATAATCGTATTCGAGACGTGTCTGCCCCGCATAGGAGCCGCGGTCGATCGTAAATCGCCTTCCGTGGTCCAATATATCATGAACGGCCTGGAACCAGAGGTCCGGCAGATCCCTTGCTTCGATCCTGTGTATGTCCATCTATATATCGAGTGTCGTGACTTCCAAGGCGTTGTTCTGAATGAATTCTCTTCTCGGTTCGACTTCGTCGCCCATTAAAATGGTGAAGATCTCATCCGATTCGACCGCATCTTCGATCTTAACCTGGAGCAGATTCCGGCGGCCCGGATCCATCGTGGTACTCCAGAGCTGTTCCGGGTTCATCTCGCCAAGACCTTTGTACCGCTGGACGACCATCCCTTTCTTTCCTTCCTCCATTAAAAAAGAAAGAAGAGCCCTCTTGTCGTCGAATATTTTCGCTTCACTCTCCTTTTCTGCGGTAAAAAGTGAAAACGGCGGCTTGTCGTGCTTGAAAATATGCCGGGCGAGCCCGAGCGCCTTCTGGTAATCCTCGGAATAAATGAGTCCGCGGCCGACGACCTGCTGGCCCGGCTGAACCGCTGTGGCAAAATCGGAAAGATCGACCTGATCCCCCACCGGCGCGGAGACATTGATCTCGTAGACGCCTCTCTCCTCGTTCCATGTAGCTTCTCCGGAGCGATAACCTTCCTCGGCGAGCAGGAGCTTCAAATAGGACATCTTTTGCGGGTCCTGGAGAAAGGTCTTGTCCTCGACGCCGTGTTTGATCAGCAATTCGATCAGCTTCTGCTCGATTCCCCTCCGCTTGAATCTTTCAAGAATCGTATAGTATTCGGCGAGGTTTCCTGCAAAAAGAAACAACTGGTAGTCCGACAGGACCGTTCCGTCTTTTTCTATTTTCAAAAACCGCTTATCGCAGGCGCTTTTCAACACGTGGTTGTTGAGCTCCGATTCGCTGCTGAGATAGATTTCGTTCTTTCCTTTCCCGATCCTCAACAACGGCGGCTGTGCGATGTAGAGATATCCCTTTTGGATAACCTCTAGAAGCTGCCTGTAGAAAAAAGTCAAAAGAAGCGTTCGAATGTGGGAGCCGTCCACATCCGCATCGGTCATGATGATGACTTTATGATACCGGATTTTGTTGATGTCGTATTCTTCGCTGCCGACCCCGGTTCCCAGGGCGGTGATGATGTTCTTGATCTCCTCGCTGTGCAGAATCTTATCGAATCGGGCTTTTTCGACGTTGAGGATCTTTCCCTTGAGCGGTAAAATTGCCTGAAACCTTCGATCCCTCCCCTGTTTGGCGCTTCCGCCGGCCGAATCCCCCTCGACGATGAAGATCTCTCTTTCCGCCGGCTCCGATACCTGGCATTCCGCAAGTTTTCCGGGGAGTGTGGCATCGATTAAAGATCCCTTGCTCCTGGCGATATCCCTGGCGCGCTTCGCCGCGTCGCGGGCTCTGGCCGCATCGACTGCCTTTCCGATGATTTTCCTCGCAATCGGCGGATTTTCTTCAAAAAAAGTGTTCAACTTCTCGTTTACCAGAGACTCGACCAGCCCTTTGATTTCGCTGTTTCCAAGCTTTGTCTTGGTCTGCCCTTCGAATTGCGGCGCCATCAGCTTTACACTGATCACCGCCGACAACCCCTCCCGAACGTCATCGCCGGAGATTTTTATCTTCATATTCTTCGGAAGGTTTCCATTGGTGGCGTATTGGTTCAGGGTCCGGGTCAAGGCTGCCTTGAAACCGATCAGATGCGTCCCCCCCTCATGGGTATTGATGTTGTTGGCGAATGAAAAAAGGGTCTCTTTATAGGTGTCGTTGTACTGGATGGCAACCTCGATCTGCACATCGTTTTTGCTTCCTTCGATCAGGATCGGCTTGTGCAATGGAATATGCCGCTTGTTCAAATATTCGACAAACGATTCGATGCCGCCCCGGTAAAAAAATTCGTTCTTTTCATCCGATCGTTCATCTTCTATGGTGATGCGCAAGGCCCTGTTCAGGAATGCAAGCTCGCGGAGCCTCCTGCTCAGGATTTCGAAACTGAAAACATCGGTTGAAAGGATCCCGGTATCCGGTCTGAAATGAACTTTCGTTCCTCTCTTTGCGGTCGTTCCGATGACGGTCAGTTCGGATGCCTTCCTTCCCCTTTCGTATTTCTGATGATAGATTTTTCCGTCCGTATAGATCTCGACTTCCAAAAGTGAGGAAAGGGCATTGACGACGGAAACGCCCACCCCATGGAGCCCTCCGGAGACCTTGTAGGATTCGTTATCGAATTTTCCGCCCGCGTGGAGCTTGGTCATCACGACTTCGACGGCAGGCACTTTTTCCGTCTTGTGGATTCCGACCGGAATGCCCCGCCCGTTGTCGATTACGCTCACGCTGTTGTCTTTATGGATCGTCACGCGGATATCGTCGCAGGCACCGGCCATCGCCTCATCGATGCTGTTGTCTACGATCTCATAGACAAGATGATGGAGCCCTTCGACATCCACGTTTCCAATATACATTGCCGGTCTTTTGCGGACAGCTTCCAGACCCTCCAGTATTTTTATGTTGTCTTCGTTGTAAATTGCGATCGGTGTATTTTTCATAGTCTCATCGGCATAATTATGCTTAAATAATGTCTGTCTTCGTGCCCTTCGATCAAACACGGCTTCTCCTCGTCGGCGATGATCAGGCGTACGGTTTCATCATCCATGACGCTGAGTGTTTCGATAAAAAACCTCGGGTTGAACGCCACCTCGATCGGATTTGCCTTGAATTCGATCGGCATTTCTTCCTTTGACTCTCCAATGTCCGGATTGGTGGAACTGACCACCAGCCTGTCGTCTGAGAAGTTGAAGATGACCCCCTTGTAGCTGTCCGAGGAAAGAATGGACATTCTTTTTAGCATCATCAGAAACATCTGACGGTTCAACTCGATGCAATTGCCGTCTTTTTTCGAAATGATTTCTTTGTACTCGGGAAACTCTCCATCCAGAAGGCGGATGATGATCACTTCCTTATTCTTTTTTACGATGAAATGATTCTCTTTGCAGCCGACCTGAACACGTCCCTCGCTTTGAAGAAATTTACCGACTTCCGCCAAGCCCTTTTTCGGGATCAGGAAACCTGCAGCCATATCGACTTCGCCTTCGAGCGGGTAATCGACTTTTGAAAGCCGGCTTCCATCTGTCGATACCATGCGGATGAGATCTTTCGCATCCTCGGAGACCTTTTCCATGAAAACACCCACAATATGAGCGCGCTTGTCGTCCGATGCGACCACGATGGTGGTCTTTTCGATCATCTTTTTCAATGATTCAGAATCCATTTCAAAAAACTGCACGCCCTCTACGCGAGGAATGCTGGGGAAATCCTCCGGGTTCATCCCGACAATATGGTATTCGATGTTCCGGCTTCCGATTTTGATCCATCGATTTTCAACCTCATGAATGACGATTTCATCGATCGGAAAATCTCGGGCGATCTCATAGAATTTTCTGGCGCTGATCGCCAGGCTTCCTTCGGATTCGACCACTGCCGGATATGTGCCTTCGAAACCGGTTTCAAGGTCCGTTGCCGAAATGGCGATCCCGGAGGCTTCGGACCTCAACAGGATATTGGACGTAATCGCCAGATTGCTCTTTCTTCCGGCCAGGCCCTGCACTCTTGAAAGCACATCGAGGATGTCATGCTTCCGGACGGTAAATTTCATGCTTTTTTTCCCTTTATTTTATTTATAGTTTATAGAATAAGAGTAAATAAATAAGGGGTGTTCATAACTCCAATAAGTTTTTAATTGTTTCATATCATTAAAAAAATTGCAAGTACCCGTGACACAAGGCCTGTAGAAAAAGACAGGCCTTCTGAACCGGTTCGGCATTTATGTCAATGAAAGGCGAAGATATCGACAAAATATGAGAAACCTTTTCAATTTCTCATCCGATTTCATCGAAGATCGGAGAAAAGATTCCACGGCTGTCGAAAACCGATCATTCATGAATGTATCCAACCATTTATCTCGGGAACCAGCTTCTGGCTCCACTCCGGAGACAACCTTATCTTCAAAAAATTCTGATAGAGCCTGTCCACAAGCTGGACGATCTGCGAGAACAGATGAATTTTTTCCAATATTTTCCCTTCAAAATCTGATTTTTCTTCGATGGGTCCGGTGGGAGGGGTCTTTATGTTGGATAGATTCAAGCTCTCCCCCTTCAGGGTAAACTGCCAAAGATGCGCCCCCATTTCACATGCGATGTTTATTTCAGTAACCACGGCTCCTTTTCTCAAAGCCAGGATTCCTTCCTCCAGTCCGGCTTCATCCCCTTGGATGGTGATGGTTTCAGGCGCCCGGCTCCGGTTGTTTTCCAGTCGGATCTGATTCCCGATTCGAATCAAATCCATGTCCGGGACCATGTCTTTCAGTCGGCTTGAATCTTTTTCCATCAAAAACCACAGCCAGGTAAGAAACTCATGACCTAGAAACCGGTAGCGGTTAAAGGATTCGGATACATCCAGCATGATCAACCCCCAAAGACAGTCGGTGAGATCTTGGATAGGACATCCTTCTGTCCATCCGACAGCCCGACTGCAAGATCCGCAACCGTATAGGGAAACAGCCGGATCAGGGATAACTTGAATGATTTGAAAAAAAGAGTTTCCAGATCTTCATTGGCACTTTTGATCGTGCTGAAGAACCAGACCGTTTGGTCCTGATGATCCCATATCACGTCATGGAGGTGCGGGGTCGACGGGATTCGAAGGTTGAGCAGATTGATCACATGGTCTTTGATCATCTTCTTTTCGTTTGCGGACAAGAATTCCCGCCCGCTTTTTTTCAGGCGTTTTGCCGTTTCTATGGAAACGTGCTTCTGAATCACCTTCTGAGGAAGCACCTTTCGATCGATCCGGAGAGAGAAGATGAAATAGGCGCCCAAGGAGAAATTGGATCCGCTGAAATCGGGCTGAAAGGGAGCCTGAAAAGATGTCCAACCGACTCTCTTTGCCGCGGCTCCCTCGTCTGCATCCGAAATCGTGTTTTCCACCAAACCCTTTTCGACAAAAGGGTTGACGGGCGGATCGACCTTACCGCTGACGCGGTAACGGACGATCGAGGCTGTTGAGGATAGAATTCCCATTTTATAAGCACAACATATAGTATGTAATCAGGAATAAATGTATTGCATATAGCGGATTAAGCGTTTAAATACAAGAAAATCTTTTGATGCGGGTTGCGGGTTATTATGAATTTCTCCGCGTCCCCGTGTCACCGCGTCTTGCGCTTCGCGGGGGTTCATGGAATTTGTAGCCGATTTTCATATCCATTCCAGATATTCGAGAGCCACAGCAAGAACCCTCGATCTGGAGAACCTCCATATTTCGGCTCAGCTCAAGGGGGTTTCCGTCGTAGGCACGGGGGATTTTGCACACCCCGGATGGTTCGCAGAAATCAAAGATAAACTGATTCCCGCCGAAGAAGGTCTTTTCAAACTACGGAAGGATCTTTCGGATCTTTGTGATGAAAAAATACCTCCTGCATGCCGTTCCACGGTCCGTTTCATCCTGACGACCGAAATCAGCAACATCTATAAAAAAGGGGACCGGACGCGAAAAAACCACAATCT
Organism: Desulfobacteraceae bacterium; assembly: GCA_003599475.1. The sequence continues at coordinate 4,283 of QZKK01000206.1, read as the reverse complement.
GGTTTTTGTTCCCGATTTGGAGACAGCAGAACGCCTGAGGCTTTCCCTGGGCGCAATCGGAAATATTACATCCGACGGGAGACCCATTCTGGGACTGGATGCCAGGGACCTGCTGGAGATCGTACTCGAAAAATCGGAACAAGCCTTTTTGATTCCGGCCCATATCTGGACACCCTGGTTTTCACTGCTCGGGTCCAAATCCGGGTTCGATTCCATAGAGGAATGCTTCGAAGATTTGACGCCCCATATTTTCGCAGTGGAGACCGGGCTTTCATCGGATCCGCCGATGAACTGGCGGGTACCCGCTCTGGACCGGTTCACCCTCATATCGAATTCGGATGCGCACTCTCCGGCCAATATCGGAAGAGAGGCGAATCTGTTTCGTACGGATATGAACTATCGATCGATTATGGAGGCATTGCAGAAGGGGGATCCGGATCGATTCCTGGGAACCGTCGAATTCTATCCTCAGGAAGGGAAATACCACTTCGACGGGCATCGTCATTGCGGAGTCTGTCAAGATCCTTCCGTTTCCAAAGAAAAAGGCGGGCTCTGCCCGGTCTGCGGAAAGCCGATCACCCTGGGGGTGCTCTATCGGGTGGAGACTTTAGCGCTTCGTCCGGAAGGCGGAAGGCCCGAGAGGTATCACCCTTTTTACAGTTTGATTCCCTTGGCGGAGATCCTTTCCGAAATATTCAATACAGGAGCCAAATCCAAGAGGGTCGAAGAGAATTACCGTAAATTGAGCCATCGGCTGGGCTCGGAGTTCGATATTCTTCAAAGGCTTCCCCTGTCGATGATCGAAGAGTCCGGAATCCCGCTTCTCAGTGAAGCCATCGGGCGAATGCGCAGAAAAGCAGTGACAACCGCTCCCGGATATGACGGCGAATACGGAAAAATTCATCTCTTTACGGAGGGAGAACGGAAGCATTTATTGGGTCAAAAGTCGCTGTTTCACCTGAATCCTGAAATCCATTCGTCGGAAAGATTCGATGCTGTGTTTCAAACGGTACCGCTGCCCCTGAAGAAAAAAGAGAAGGTGGAAAGTGCGCCTTCTTCCATTGCGTTGAATCCGGAGCAGCGGGATGCGGTTTGCCATCCGGGGGGGCCGGCACTTGTCGTGGCAGGGCCGGGTACCGGGAAAACACGTACATTGACGGAACGGATTGCTTATCTGATATCGGAAAAAAAAGTCCCCGCCCAACAGATCCTGGCTGTCACCTTTACGCACAAAGCGGCGGAAGAGATGCGTCAACGTCTCTTGGGTCTCTTGGACGGAAAGCGGCACCTGCCCAGCGTAGCCACCTTTCACGCGCTCTGCCATACCCTGATCAGGGAACTGGAAGGGGATCAAACGCCCGAAATTTTAGACGAAAAAGGGCAACTTGCCGCCGTGAGGGATGCAATTCGCCAGATAAAACAAACCGGAGTCGCGCTGAATTTATCTCCGGAAGATCTTCTGCGGCAGATCGCATCCGCGAAACAACGGTTCAAATCCCCTCACGACCCGCTCGATCGATCGGAAAAAATTTCAGAACGTGAATTTCAAGCGGTTTACGGCGCCTATCAGAGCATTCTCTCCATCGAAGAGAACTGCGATTATGAAGACCTCCTGTTTATGGTCATCAGCCGCTTCAAGAAGGACCCGATCCTTCTCAAACGATGCCAGGATCGGTTCAGGTACATCTTCGTCGATGAATACCAGGATTTGAACCACGCACAGTATACGCTTATCAGAGCCCTTTCCCCTCCCGGCAAAAACCTGTTCGCGATCGGGGATCCGGATCAATCCATCTATGGGTTCAGAGGCTCGGATGTCGGCTATTTTAAAAGATTTATCGAAGACTACCCGGATGCACGGATCATTCACCTGAAACGAAATTACCGATCGACAAAAACCATTCTCGAATGCTGCCTTCAAGTCATACGGGGGAATCGACGCCAACGGATCGATACTGCGGCCGGTGCCGGCCTCCATTCGGATGTCTATTCGGTGATCGATGGAATCGAAAAGATTCAGGTATGCGAATTTTCGTCCGGAAAGGCAGAGGCGGTTTCGGTGGCCCGTACCGTTGAAAAACTGGTGGGGGGAACCGGCTACCATTCCATCGATTCCGGCCGGGTGGACCATGCCGATTTTCAAAAGCAGTGGAGCTTTGCCGATATCGCGATCCTGTTTCGAACCGCCGCTCAGGGCGATCTCATTTCGGAAGCGTTCGAAAAAACCGGCATTCCCTACCAGATCGTCAGCAAAGAAAAGATTCTGCACGCTCCCGGGGTCTTCGAAGGGATATCGCTGTTCAAGCTCGTGGAAGAAAAGGGTACATACTCGGATCTCGAAGCCTTCGCTGCTTTAACCGCACACGGGGTCGGCAAAAGAACGCTCGATCGCTTCAAATCCTGGGGGTATCGTAACCGATTCCCATTGTCTTCGGCGCTTCGGCAGATAAGAAGGACACCGGTACCGGGAATGTCTCTCGGCGGGCAGCAGAAAATGTTTGATTTCCTGGTCTGGCTGGATCGCCTCAAGGCGGCTGTAAAGAATCTTTCTGTTGAAGAAAAGCTCCGCTGCCTCTTTGATCACCCTTCGCTTCGAACCCCCCTCCAGGAGAACCCGCATTCGGAAAAAGCGTTTTCCCGTCTGCTGGATCTGTCCAAAAGAGCCGGCGCAAACAGCCGGGTGTTTTTTGCGGAGATGTCGTTTTTAACCGATACCGATATCTACGATCCCTGCGTCCAGCGGGTATCGCTGATGACCATGCACGCTTCCAAGGGGCTCGAGTTTGCGATCGTTTTTATCGTCGGCTGCGAGGACGGCTTTATCCCTCTGAATCATTTCGAATGCGACCCGGAGGAGGAAAGAAGGCTTCTGTATGTGGCGATGACCCGGGCCAGGGAGCAGCTTTTCCTGACCCGGGCGGAGCGGAGAAGTCTGTACGGAAAGAGTTTAGCCCGGACCCTTTCACCGTTTGTCGCCGATATCGAGCATCGTCTGCGGAACCATCTGCAGGAGGAGATAAAAAAACATAAAAAAGAGAAGCCGATGCAGCTTGAGCTTTTTTAAATATTTCCACGAAGCGGCTCCCGCGTTTTTCCCAGAAGGGCGATCGAAGCGCATTTTCCTTTCAAGGATCTTTTGGTATCTTAGGGTATCTTAGGAAGAGCGAAAAGGGGTCCATCCAGAAACTCGAACCGGTGATGTAATCTTCCTTCGGCAGAAAGGTCAGGTGACTTAGAGATGAAAACGATGAGAGCCGTCATTTCGGATGGGTACGGAGAGCCGGAGGTGCTCAAAATAGAGGAGACGCAACTCCCTGCATTGAAAGCCGGGCAGGTCCGGATCCGGGTGGAGGCGACCTCCATCAACCGTGCAGACATCCACCAGCGGCGGGGGAACTACCCTCCACCTCCCGGAGAATCGCAGATTCTCGGCCTCGAAGTAGCCGGCACGATCCAAGCCATTGGTCCTGCGGTTTCCGGGTGGAAACCCGGCGACAGAGTCATGTCCCTGGTTTCCGGGGGCGGATACGCGGAATATGCCGCATCCTATGCAGATCATCTGATTGCGATTCCGGATTCGGTAACCTTCGAAGAGGCCGCATGCTTCTGCGAAGCCTATATTACCGCCTATTTAAACATCTTTATGGTTGGAGGATTCAAGGATTCCGAGTCCCTTCTGGTGCACGGCGGCGGCGGAGGGGTGGGAACCGCCGCCCTGCAGTTATGCAAAACCCTCCTGCCGGGCTCAAAGGTCATTCTGACTGCATCCGGTGGCAAAGTGGGGCGCCTGAAAGAGATGGGCGCAGATCTGGCCATCGATTACAAAGAAGAAGATTTCGTGCAGCGGATTCGGGACTATACGGATAATCATGGCGTCGATCAGATTCTGGATCATGTCGGGGCCGGTTATCTGGAGCGGAATCTGAAGGCGCTTGCCGTCGGCGGCAGGCTCGTCGTCATCGGGGTCATGGGGGGTGCGGCTGCGGAAATCAATCTGGCCCGCCTGATGATCAAAAGGCAGAGGATCATCGGCTCCGTTCTCCGTGCGCGGCCGGTGAAAGAGAAGGCGCAAATCGTATCGCGCTTCAGCCTGGCTGTTCTGCCCGGGTTTTCAGATCGATCGATCGTGCCCGTGATCTACAAGACGTTTCCCATGGAGCAGGTTGCAGACGCCCACCGTACGATGGAGGAGAATCGCCATTTCGGAAAGATCGTCCTGAGGATCGGATCAGGCTCTGACGTATGATCGGGCGATGATTCTGGGCACGAGTTGAAAAGAGATC
>QZKK01000037.1 GCA_003599475.1 Desulfobacteraceae bacterium | reverse complement strand
GACGAATTTACTTGCTCAGGACTTAGTGCCGAGCAAGCAATTATATCTACCCAGTGCCTGATAATACGTCACAATAATTGCGCGTCGAAGCACTAAGCCGAGAGGAGAGGGAGCGAACCTGACACTAGAAGTAATGCCTGAGGCGCAACTCCAATCGGTAGTCGTTTTGTTTTTCACCAAAATCGCTTTCAGGTCCTCCCAGCAGTAAAGCGCTGCGCAGCCGAATCTCCAAATTGGTAATCGGCGTATAGACAAGCTCCGGGGTCAGCGACATGCTGAAATCGTCTATGTCCAAAATCGATGTAATGGCCGGGGTAAAGTAGAGTATGTCGAAGGGCTCCCTCCAGCTCGCCCGCACATACAGGTAATCCCGCATCGGCCGGGCGCCGGCCAGGGTTCCCTGGGACAGCCGGGATGCCCGGGCAAGTTGAGAGCTGCCGCCGCCGGAAAGAAACGTGCTGTAGGCATCGTCTGTAAATCGGTAAAAGTTTTCCGCATCCGCGGTTTCTAGGCCGCCTCCATTGTGGTAGTATTCGACAATCCAGGTGATTTCGTCTTCCGTAAGATACCGGATACCCAAAAGGGCCTGCGGCACATCCGATGTTTCGGTGGAGAGGTTTCCCCGGGGATCGATCGATTTTTTTTCAAAATCGGTGACCCATGCCAACTCGCCGTGAATTTCGAAATTTGTCCGGATGTTCCGGGAGAAGTCGAACCCGTACCGGGTCGTGCGGGATCGGCCGGTAAAAAACATGAAATCGAGATCCGTATCCCAGAGAAGCAGATAGAGTCTTGCCGCGAAATTGAGCCCGTCTGTTTCCCCGAAATCATCGTTGATATCGCCTGCAACCGGCAGGATCACCGGCGTGAAGGATACGGTTTTGAGCGGCCCTTCAAAGCTCTTGATGAAGTCGGCATCGATTACGTAAAAGCCTTCGAGAGCCTCGGTCGGGTCGTCTGCATCTTTGGGCCTGGATACAAAAGCCGCCGGGTTGAAAGCGTACCCCTTCCCCCACGGGACCACCCTTTTTCCGGCATTTACCGAAGAGTTAGTCCCGGGTTTCAAGGAAAGATACCCGTCGAGAAGATTTATCTCCTTGTCCCAGCCTTCAACTTCCTCGGACTGGAGAATCCCGTCGGTTCTGAAAAAAAAGCCTGCATTCCCCTTCTCGTAGCTGCCTTCCAGCCGGAGACCGAAATTGTACTGTTCGAGGGTGCTTCCGGGGTCCTGATCGGAAAATTTCAGCCGGTAAAAGGCGGTATCGCGGTCCAGCCCGAAAAGCACCGGCCTGAATTCGAGAAAGCCGCCGAGGCTGTAAGATTTTTTCTCGATTTCCGAAAGATCGAATGTATATTGATCGGCGGCCTCCGAAAGGGCTGATACTGAAAGAACAAGAAGACTGAAAAAGAAGCCCTTGAGCACCGAGGTCTTCATGCATTTCGCCTATCGCAGCGATTCCAGCTTGGGCATAAAGGTCAAGGTGAAGACCTCGTCTTCAAAATTCCGCTCCTTAAGATTCGCAAACATCATGACCGACCGGTACCCTTTGAAAAGCGGGCTGTCGGTTTCAACGGTAGCCGGTCTTAGGATGCCGTTTCCGAAATCTTTGATGTCTTTAAAGTAGATGGTTTTTATCAGCATGGAGGCTTCGGTGAGGCACTCGATCCGGGTGGGGAGCTGCTTTTCCTTGTCCACACACATCCGGAGCCTGTCGTAGGCGACGGTTTTCGTCCTTGCCTTTAGATTCAAAAGATATTCTTTCCCCAGGTCTTCCAGACTTTGGGCTTCGTATTCGTCCGCATAATCGAGCTGCAGGATGTCGGAGTTGTTGAAGACACCGCCTACCACCGACTGCAGGCTCGTGATGCGAACCGGTTTCGCCACATTCGGTATATAGAGCCACATGTTGTCCTCGAGCCGGAGCGTGCTTCGGCCCTTGTCGCTGGCGGGAGAAAGGAAAACCCCGGCCACCTTGTCTTTCCCCTTTTTGACCGTAAACAGAACGAATTCCTTTTTTCTTCCGTTGGGCTCGACGTTGATGAGCTTCCGATACATCTCATAGGAAGCCGGGGTCAGGTTCCGGTCCACCTGCTTGAGCAGTTGATTCGGATCGGCTGCATGAAGCGGCCCCGCCAGCAAAAGACCTAAAATAAAGGTTGCGATCGCAAACATCATTTGTCTCCATTCATTTTTTATTCTTCCGATGGGATAGACTCTTTTCCCCATATCGCCTGCGAAAAGCCCCGTCAAGCTTTGGCAGTTTCCCTCGAGCATGGCTCTACACATGCGCGAGTGCCCGGATCGGATCCATCCGGGAGGCCTTGACCGCAGGCTGCAGGCTTGCCAGGATGGATACGAGGATCACGATGCCCGATAACCACAGCAGATCGAAGGGGCTGGTGCCGGCTGAAAGAAGCAACCCTTTCTGCCTGCCGAAGTCGAAGGTGATTTTCGAAAGGTTGAGGATGTAAATGACGACGGCTCCGATGATGCTTCCGCCTGCGGCTCCGATCAGACCGAGCCCGAATCCTTCCAGGACAAACAGGGAAAGGATTTTCCCGGGAAGGGTGCCGATGGCTGCCATGGTGCCGATCTCGCGCACCCGTTCATAGACGGCCATGATCATCACGTTCATGATGCTGATCAGCACGATGGCAATCAGCATGAGCTTGATGAAAAGCGTCATCACGTCGATCATCCGGGCGATGTTGTAAAATGGGGAGAGCTTCTCCCAGGTGTGCACCTCGAAAACGGGTTTCCCCATCTTGTTTTTTTCCTGGGAAAGCAACCCGTCCAGCGAATCGAAAACCGCATGCATCCGGCTGAAATTTTTCACCCGAACGGCGATCTCGCTGATCTCCATTTCCTCCATTCGGAGCACTTCCATGGCATCTTCGATATGGATATAGCCGTCCCGGCCGCCGGGCCCGGTCGCACTCTCGATAACGCCGGAGACGATAAATTGCTTGCCGTTTACCGAACCGTCGCTGTTGGTGGCGATGACCACCACCGCATCCCCTACCTTGACTTTCATGCCTGCGGCCAGAAGCTCCGGAATCAGGATCTCACCGGGCTTGATGTCTCCGCTGCCCTCTTTGATTCTTGAAAGAAAAAGCGGCACGGCCCGCATCTCCTTTTCCGGAAATACGCCGTTTAGCCGGATGCTGCTCGTTTCGGTGAAATTGCTGAACATCCCGCCGAATTTGATTCTCGGAGAAAAAGCTTCGATCTCGGAGTTCCCCTGCAGCGCCCGTTCCGCTTTCTGAACGGCCGCCGGTTTCAGGTTCATCGTCAGGGGAAGCGTATCGATGGATGCCAGGTACCCTTTCCGGTGGATCTGCATATGGCCCACAAAGGAATCGGTGATTTGTCCGATCATCATGGCCTTAAAAGAGCCGGTCACCGCGATAAAGACTGCGACAAACACCACCCCGAGCGCGATCAGCCCCAACGTCAGAAGAGTGCGTCTTTTATATCTGAAGAGGTTTCTTCCGGCGATCTCAAGCAGCTTGAACACTGTCGCCTCCTTTCCTGTTCCCGTTTTTAAACACACCGTCTTCGATCCGAAATATGGATTCCGCCTCGTCGATGATACGGACGTCATGGGTGGAAAAGACAAAGGTGGTCTGGAGGTCTTTTTGAATTTTCTTCATCAGGCGGAGTATCCCGTGAGCGGTGTCGTGATCCAGGTTGGCGGTCGGTTCATCGGCTAAAACCAAGTCGGGATGGGTGACAAGGGCACGGGCGACCGCCACCCGCTGCTTCTGACCGCCGGAAAGCTGGTCCGGGAATTGTTTCCGCTGGTCGATCATGCCCACCGCCTCGAGCAGCTCCGTCACCCGTTTTTTTCGTTCGGCCGCCGGGACGTTTTGAACCATGATCAGCGGGTATTCCACATTTTCAAATGCGGTCAACACCGGAATCAGGTTGAAGCTCTGAAAGATGAACCCGATGTGTTTTCCCCGGAATATGGCCCTGTCTTTGGTGGAAAGATTGGTTACCTCCATCCCAGCCACCAGAAGGTTCCCGCTCGATGGCCTGTCCAGGCACCCGATGAGGTTGAGGAGCGTCGTCTTGCCGCTTCCCGAAGGCCCTACAAAAGAAACGAAAGCCCCTTTTTGAATATTAAAATTCAGCCCCTTGAGAGCATCGACCTTCACCTGCCCGGTTTCATATGTTTTGGAAAGATCTTCCGCCATAATCATTTTCATCTTCATTTCTCCCCGACCCTTGTTGAAATGCTGGGCTCTCGTTGAAACGGCATTTTACGTGCGCAGAAGGCTTTTAAAGGCAAGGCAGGAAGGCGTGCTCCTGCACCCCTTCCTGCCACCTTCAGGGTTCCGGGGGCAACTACCACAGACCCCAGCGGGGGCCGTGCCCGCGACCGTAGCCGGGGCCGAAGGCCGTCATCCGGGACTGCTGCTCGGGGGTCAGCACGCTGCGACAGTCCAGTCGATACGTCGTGGCCTTTTCCTGAAGCTGCCGCTGAAGCTCGGAGATCTCGTTCTGCTTTGAGGTGATCTCCGCTCGATCCGGATTCTGCTTACCCCACAGCAGCCGCAGTTCCGCCTGCTTGCCGAAGAGCTGATTCTGAAGCGGTGTAACCTCTTTCAGGTAACTCTCACGCCGGGTCTGAAGCTTTCCGGACTGCTCGGCGGTCAGATTCAGGTCGGATGCCGCATTGGGAGCCATGCATGGTCCCGATCCGATTCCGGATCCGGGTCCCATCCCGTAACCGGATCCCATGCCGGATCCCGGCCCCATGCCGGAGCCTGGGCCCATGCCGCGCCCGCGTCCCCAGGGACCGGCAAAGGCAACCGAAACGGAGAGCATGATAACCACTGCAACCGTAAGAATGCTCAGCTTTTTCATATTCTTTCACCTCCTTTCTCTTTCATTTGATTCTTTCCCTCTGCATCCGACGTGCCAAAGCTCCGGAAGGAGATGGGGTTTATTCAACCCTTTGAAAATCAATTGTTTTTCCGATATTGAAAATTTCACGGAATGGCATCATCGGAACGGCACCGGCGGCAGAAAATGTCGAAGAAAAATTGAATCATTGAAAAAAGCATTAAACATTCGGGATGTTATGGATGCATAGGAGCTCCACAAGGATTCGACGAAATTGTCGAAATCGGAATATCTTTTTTATAAGCAGCATTTGAAAGGAGCAGCATCCTGGTGGAAATTGGATGGAAATTGTGGAAATTCAAACCTGTTTGCATGGCGGCACTCGATATGCCCCGTATTTCCCGGTTGGACAGATAGATGATTCGATGAAGCATCCCAGGGTTTTCGTGGAACAAGCAGCAGATCGAGATCCCTGGTCTTCTCATCCTTACCCGAAAAGATCAGAGTGTGAGCCGGTTCGAATCAGGCAAAGCGCAGATCCTTAAAGAGTTCCTGTGTTGTTGAAAAGCTCTTTCCTTTCCCTGCCCTTGAATCCCTGATTGCCTTCATGGTCTTTTCATTCGGTACCTGGAGATCGAATGGAAGTCCGCGTTGAGCCACCACTTGTCGGTAAAATAGCTCGATTGAATTTGAAACCGACAGTCCCAGGTTCTGCAGGATGTCCTCTGCCTGCCTTTTGACTTCCAGATCTATCTCGGCTTTTGCTGTAGCTTTCTTTCTGGTTCCCATGAATTTCCTCCCGTTCATCGACTTTTGTAGCATATTAAATAGAATTTCCGAAGTGAGTCAATAAAGAAACAAGCAACCGGACCTAATGACCATGACAATAACTGATGGAGAGCCAAACACCCACTATGCCAAGGGTCCGAGCAGGACTTTTACGGCAATGATTTGCCGAATCTAAATTCCTTTAACCACAACGAAATGATAAGATAAAGCCAATTTTGCCTTTAGGTTCGAGACAAATTCGACAAAAATGTCGAAGAAGACAAAATTTCAGATGAGTTTTCCAGGAAACAAATTGATATTATGATAGATTTGTGAATCGGGCGTGGAATTTGCTTTCTCGATATGATTGCATACCCATCAATTCGGATATACGGAGGTAAGATGATCAAAAGCGCCGCGTGGGGATTGATTCTGTCATTTCTATTTCTTGCGACCGATCTCTCTGCGCAGGGCCCAGGCAGGGGTCACGGCTTCGGGAGAAGGGGATGCATCGATCTCGAGGCCATCGGCCTTTCGGAAGCACAGAAAAAGGCATTCCTTGAAATCGACAACCGTTATCGAGATCGGTTGGTCGCAAAGAGAAAGGAGCTGATGGTCAAACGGATCGAGATCCAGGACCTTTTTCGGAATCCGGATGCGGAGGAATCCGCGATCCGGCAAAAATCTTTCGAGCTGGGCACCCTTCACGACCAAATCCGGGAAAGCATGATCGAATACCAGATCGAAATCCGGGGCATCCTGAATCCGGACCAGATCCGCCGCTGGTGCACGCTGGTGGGGGTCGGTCTCAAGCAGGAATGGTAGCCATGAGGAAAGGCAACGGGGGAAATACCGCCGGAACATCCGAAGCCCGGAAAAACAGCGCATTTTTCCAGCCTCTGTCGGTCGTCTTGCTCTTTGTCGTATTTTCCGTCCTTTTCTTTGCGACGGCGATTATGGATATCGGCCGTGTGGAGGACTTGCTCCTGGATGCACTGGAGAGCAAGGGATTTAACATCATCGAGGGTGTCGAGCGGATTTCCCGCAACAAATTCGAAGATCTGATGGGCCTTGCGGAGATAAGCGCCCCGAGTCCGATGGATGTTTCAGGGCTGGAGTCCGGCTTTTCGATGCGGGAATCCATGGCGTGGAATCTCATCGAGATGGTCCGGGAAATCGATTTTAAAGAAGCAAAGGGTCTTCTGCAGAAAGAGGCCTTTCCGGGAATGATCGTAGCGGAACACCTTCTGGGAGTTGCCGTTTTTAACGATGAAGGGGAAAGCATCTACCGGGCCGGCATGGTTCCGGAAGCCGTTTTGGCCGAGGTGAAGCCGCTTCTGGAAGGAAAGGCCGAGATTCTGATCGATCTTTTCGACACGGCCGTTGAAGACGGATCCATCGGCCTGGTCGGTCTGCGCAGAAAATGGGGCGGCGGGACGCTTCTGGTTGTTATAGGCAAACAAGGGCTTTTTTTCTGGGGGTCGAGGGTCGCGATCCAGAGCGCCATCGAAGAAGGCGGATGGAGAAAGGACACTTTGTATTTCGCGGTTTTTGATCCGGACGGTCGTCTTGTCGCCGAAGCAGGAGAATTTCCGAAAACGGATCCTGTCGATCCGGAGCCGGGGGCAGACGGCAGCACCGGGAAAACCGGTCGTCACCGTTTGACATCCGGCGACTTTAAAATTCTGGAAGTCTATGCACCGCTTCATTTGGAGGGCGGCATTGCGGCAACGGCGAGGGTAGGCCTCGATACGGGTGGCATGGACGGCATCATCCGGGAAAACCGCATCCATATCCTCCTTTCGGCAGCCATCATGATGGGTATCGGCTTGATGGCCATCTGGCTGGTCTATCGGAATCAGAATCGACACCTGTCAAAGCTTCATGAAATGGGTGAGCGGCTCAACCAGGCAGAACGGCTTTCCTCACTGGGGCATCTTGCCGCCGGTGTCGCCCATGAAATTCGAAACCCGCTCAACGCAATCGGCATGGCGGCCCAGCGCATAAAGAGGGAATTCGATCGCTCCGGTAATGGAAACCCCGATGAGCTTGGTCAGCTCACGGGAATCATTCGAGACGAAATCCGGCGCATGAACGGGATCGTAGAGGATTTTCTCGGGCTTTCCCGGAATCGATTCGAGCTTCGGTCCCGCTCGATCGTGGAGTTGCTTGAAAGGCTGATCCATCTGATTCGGGAAGAAGCGGATTCACGGAACATCAGTATCGAAACCCGATGGGAAAACCCCGATTCGATCGTGTATATGGATGAAGACAAGATGAAGCAGGCCCTCTTGAATATCATCAAAAACGCTATGGAATCGATGACCGGTCATGGCGTACTCGGCTTTCGGGTCGGCACCTATAAAAAAAAACATGTTGTCCTCAGGATTTCCGACACAGGATCCGGGATGCAGCCCGATACGGTAAAGCAGATTTTCAACCCGCATTTCACCACTAAGGACAAGGGACTGGGGCTGGGGCTTCCCATCGCCTATGAGATCATCCGCGCCCACGGCGGAGAGCTTCGGGTACACAGCAAGCCGGACAAGGGAACTTTTTTCGAAATCCTGCTCCCCCGGGAAAGGAAGCCGAATGAAGACTCTTGAGATTCTGGTCGTCGAGGATGAACGCACCCAGAGAGAGATGCTCAGGGACTTTCTCATCAAAGAAGGATTCCGGGTTGCGGAAGCCGCAGACGGGGCTGCCGCCATCGACCGGATCCGGTCTGGACCCGTCGACCTTGCGCTTGTCGATTATCGGATGCCCGGAATGTCCGGCCGTGAAGTGCTGGATCAGGCAAAGCGGATCGATCCGCAGCTCGACGTCGTCATCCTGACCGCTTACGGCACCGTAGAAACGGCGGTGGAAGCCATGAAGGCAGGGGCTTGCGACTACCTGACCAAACCGATCGATCTCGATGAGCTGCTCCTTGTGATCGAAAGGATCGCCGAACGGAAAACCCTTTTGCGCGAAAACGAAATGCTCCGGCAGGAGCTGAAAGAAAAAACGGACAACAAAGGAGATATCGTCTACCGGAGCTTGAAAATGGCCGAGCTGATCAACCTGTCCGGCAGAATCGCCAAAAGCCAGGCGAATGTGTTGATAAAGGGGGAAAGCGGAACTGGAAAAGAGCTTCTGGCACGGTTGATCCACAACCTGAGCGATCGCGCCGGCAACGCTTTGATCGCCGTCAACTGCGCGGCTCTGCCGGAAACGCTGATCGAAAGCGAGCTTTTCGGCCATGAAAAGGGTGCTTTTACCGGCGCGGTCCAGCGCAGGATCGGCCGCTTCGAGCAGGCCGACAAGGGGACCCTGTTTCTGGATGAAATCGGTGAGCTGGCGCCGTCTGTTCAGGTCAAGCTGTTGCGGTTTCTACAGGAGGGCGAATATCAACGGGTCGGCGGAGACCGGCCGCTGGCTGCGGACGTTCGCGTCATCAGCGCCACGAATCGTGATCTTGAAGCGGGGTTAAAAGACGGCTCCTTCCGGGAGGATCTCTTTTTCCGGCTGAATGTGATCCCGATGACGGTACCACCCCTGCGGGAGCGGCGTGAGGATATTCCACCCCTTGTCGATCACTTCGTCAAACGCTTCGCCGAAGAAAACCGGAAGCGGATCGAAGGAGTCAGCCGGGAGGCGATGAATCTCCTTTCAAAGTACGATTACCCGGGAAACGTCCGGGAGCTTGAGAACATCATCGAAAGGGCCGTGGTCATATCCCGGGAGGCACTTATTTCCGTAAGGGATCTTCCCTTCAAGGCCGAAATGGTCTCATCCGCAGGCGCGGAAAAAAAAGCGCAGGGAACGCTCCGGAAAGCCGCCGAAGCGCTCGAGCGGCAGATGATCCGGGAGGCCATGGAAGAAAAGGACGGCAACCAGAGCCGGGCCGCCGATGTGCTGGGCATCAGCGAAAGGATGCTCCGGTACAAGCTGAAAAAATTCCGACTCAAATGATTTTGTACGTAAAGGGGGGCGATATCATTTTAGTTCTCTGTCGATTTGAGAAACGATTCAGGAGAATCGAAGACTTCCGATACTTCATGCGGATGATCGTCGCGGTAGCGCTGATGAGCGAGTACCGCGTTCCAAAGGTCTTCGTCTTCTGCATCGTCCAGATCCGCGCCTGTTTGCTCTACATGCTCGAGAAACCGGACAAAAAGTAAAACTTGCTTTAAGCGTTTTGCAGGCAACCGCCGCAACTCCGCCTCAACACGCTCTATAGTTATCTCTGGCGCTTGCATCCTTGTCGTCCTCCTTTCTTCCTTTGCAGGCATAAGCAACGAACCAGACTGTAATTATATAGGCGCGATTGTGATGCGTCAAATTGAACAGTGTATACACGGACACGCAAAATTTTGCTTGACAGGGACGCCACACTTGGCTATATTCCGATTCAACGATATGGAGGCGCTATGAGAGAATTCATCAAGGTGATGAAAGCCCTGTCCGACCCGAACCGGGTCAAGATGGTCAAGCTGCTCCAGCGCAAGATGATGTGCGTGTGCGAAATCCGGGAGGCACTGGGGTTGGCCCAGTCGACGACCAGCAAGCACCTCAAGATACTGGAAGAGGCAGGCCTGATCGCCTACTCCAAGGAGGGACTGTGGGTCAACTACCGTCCCGACGATGGCGCCAGGAATCCCTATGCGGCGAGTCTCCTGGGGAATCTGAGGCACTGGCTGGAAGACGACCCCGAGGTGATGAAGCTGGCATCGAGACTTCCGGACATCCGCCGTGAAATCATCTGCGGCGGTTGAACCGAAAAAGCGAGCGCATTCCCCGCTGCCGGGGCTGCCGGGGTTTCAATTTTTTTGGCTCACAAATATCGATATATGGCGAATTATAGTTTGACAACGCGAAGAACGGGACAGGTGATCTCGGATCGACTTTTAACCGGAAAGACCCGACGACGATAGTCGTCGGTTTGAATAAACGCAAATTAATCAGGAGGTGTTATTATGCAAAATTTTCAAGAACTTTTCGAAATTGGATTGAAATTTCACGGGCACAAATGCCCAGCCATGCCCATGGGTTTAAAGGCCGGGCTTGCGGCCATGAAAGCTCTGGGAGTGGAACGTTCCAAGGATAAGGAACTCTATGTTAAGGCGGAAACCGGCAAGGGTCATGCCGCCGGTTGTTTTCTGGACGGTATTATGACCGCAACCGGGTGTACGTACGGCAAATCCAACATCGAAAAACTATATTACAACAAGATGGCCTTTACCTTGATCGATGCGGAAACCGGAAAGGCGGTGCGTGTGTCGCTTAAACCCGATTTTTTTGAAAAAGCGCTGGCCTCTCCATTTGTTCAAAAGCGCAAGGCCGGGGTTCCGCCCCAGGACATCGAACCGGAAATCACCGATCCGCTGGTGAACAAAATAATCGGATTGCCTGAATCCGCGTTCCTGGATATCGGCGAAGTGCATCCGGTGGATTTTAAAAAGGGCAAGGGACTGTTCGAAGCCAAACGTTGTGAAGCCTGCGGAGAGGTCACGTTTGTCAACAAACTGCGGGTGTCTCCAGAGGGCAAAACCGTCTGCATGTCGTGTTCGGGTTACCAGGATTAAGGAATTAAACATGATAGTCGCTTCAATTGCCGGGGTCATTACTCTTTTTTTCACAACGTTGCTGACTATCGCCGGTGTAGGGGCGGCATTTATTTTAATCCCCGTGTTCATCGCTATGGGAATCGATGTCCATGTTGCCATGGCGACGGCGCTTTTGCTCAATTCCATTGCCATGATATGTGCTTCGTATCGCTTTATTAAGAACGGACTTGTCATGTGGAAAGTCGCGATACCCATTCTTATTGTGGCCACTGCGCTTTCGCCGCTGGGCGCATATGTCAGTGTCGGCTTAAACCGCCAAGTTCTGTTGTGGCTTTTTGTGGGGTTTTTGCTCTTTGCCGCCGGGATGATGCTTTTTTATAAACCAGCACAGAAAGATGTAGAACGTTCCAAAAGCAGGGAACTGATTTCGGGTGTTTCGGTGGGCGCGTTTGCCGGCTTTCTGGGCGGCCTTCTGGGCGTCGGCGGGGGTAATTTCATCGTCCCGGTCCTGGTATGGCTGGGATACAATCCCAAGAAAGCTTCCGCAACCAGCTCTTTTATCGTTATCTTTTCATCTTTTTCCGGTTTCATGGGTCATGCGACAGTCGGGAACATCAGCCCATCGCTGTTAAGCTTTACAGCCGTTGGCTCTGCCTTTGGAGCGATCCTGGGGGCCTGGTTGATGACTGAAAAATTAAACCGCGAGCATGTTAAGCTCATCATCAGTATCGTGTTGTTGGGCATCGCGGCAAAGATGATCTGGAACCTGCTGACATGAGATTCATTGAATCGGCTGCAGGCTATCGACAGATTACAATTAAGGAGTTGTAGTTATGGAAGACCCGCAAGCAGATCCATGCGGTTCACACGAAGATCATTTATTGGAAGCGGGAGCTCATCAGCATGAGAACCGTGGTCAGGCAGGCTCCCACCATCATCATCATTCGGACGTCACAGAAACCGGTGGAAAGCGGTTGCTGATAACCCTAGCGCTTAATTTTATCATTCCGGTCTCGCAGGTGATCGGCGGGATCATCTCAAACAGCGTGGCGTTGATTTCAGACGCCATGCACAATTTCAGCGATTTCACCGCGGTGCTGATTTCATACATTGCCTTTAGAATCGGCCAGAGAGGGGCCTCTGCAAAAAACACCTTCGGCTACCAAAGAGCGGAAGTGATGGCCGCCCTGATCAACGGAGCAATCCTGGTGGGGGCCTCTATTTTTATTGTTTACGAAGCGGTGAATCGGTTTCAACACCCGCAACCGGTGCTCGGCCGGATCGTCATGATCCTGGCCGGCATCGGCATTTTGGGTAACGGCTTTTCCGCCTGGCTGCTGCACCGGGATTCCAAAGACAACCTTAATATCCGCGGCGCCTTTCTTCACATGCTGGGGGATCTGCTGACGTCCGTGGTGGTCTTGATCAGCGGGGCAATCCTCATCTTTAAACCCTGGTACTGGCTGGACCCGCTGCTGTCACTGCTGATTGTGCTGTTTATCTTGAAAAACTGCTGGAGCATCATCAAAGAGGCGACCACTGTTTTGATGAACGCCACCCCGAGAGGTCTTGACATCGGACAGATAAAGGATTTTCTCGAAAAAGTACCTGGGGTGTGCGCCGTTCACTACCTTCACGCCTGGAACGTCTCTTCGTCCAGCATCGCCTTTTCCTGTCATGTGGAAGTCGACGATCAAGCGGTCAGCCAAACGGAGGCGCTGGGGAAAAAAATCCGCCATGAGCTCTATCACCGGTTCGGGATCGACCATCCGATCCTGCAGTTTGAAACCGTACGATGCGGGAACGGCGGGTTGCTGTGCGAGATTTCTTGCGTGCGAAAATGAAAGAGGCGGCTATATTCGTGGAAGGGCTTTCCAGGGAGCTTTAATGGATCTCGGATATTTAATTGAGGAGCCGGAAAAATGAGTATAGCACTCAAAATTTCAACGGATATGGAAGCCCGAATTTGGGCAGCATCATATGATCCCAAAAGAGATGCTTTTCGTGTGGCCATGGAAAACGGACAGATTTTTTTGTTGCATCGTCCTATACCGGAAGACGATCATTCCGAAGTATTGGATGTTTATTTGGAAGGAGACGGAGAAGTTTTCACTGTAATTCAGGCAAGCGGCAACGAATATTCCGTGCCTTGGGACGTGATAGCGTCCCTTGCCGGCGGAGAGATCAGAGATCAGGACAAAGCGGCAGCAAAACGCATTGGGGAACGTGTGAAGGCGGTACGCAAAACACGGGGGCTGACGCAAGCACAATTAGCGAAGATGTCAGGAGTCAAGCGGCCCAATATTTCACGGCTGGAAGCAGGAAAACACGCGCCTGGAATTAAATCGATACAAATCCTGGCGGATTGTTTGCAGGTAAGGATAAGTGATCTGATCGTTGGCCCGGGCTGAAATCGACGGGGCGCCATCCCACCGCAAAGGAGCTTTTCGCCTGCCATGAAATTTCACCTGACCGCAATTGGAGTGCCCGGGTCAGGATCAGAGCAGTGCTTGACAACCACATGAAGTGTCCTTATAATCCCAAATAATTTGTTATTTAGCTAAACATAGAATTGATTTGAAAAGGAGGACGAGCAATGAAAGATTTCGAACTTGGGGGGCGTATTCCGGGCGGAGATTGCGGGTGCGGATGCAATAGCAACGAGACGAAGGATGCCGGGTGCGGCTCCCCTTCGATAGAACTAAGCGACTTTCGGAAAACGAGAAAGATTTTAAATGTCGATCTGATCGTGATCGACCTGTCGACCTGCAAGCGCTGTGTGCCCACCGGAGATCAGTTGAGAGAGGCTGTTCGTCTGATGAACCCGGTTGCCGAAGCGCTTGGAATCGAGTTGCGGCACAAGGAGACGGTGGTACAGACCCCGAACGAGGCGAAGGAACAGGCGCTGGTCAGTTCCCCGACCATACGGCTGAATGGCCGAGACATCGCTCAGGACATTCGTGAATCCCAATGCGAATCCTGCGGAGACCTCACGGATAACGACACAAGTGTAGATTGCCGTGAGTGGCATTATCGGGGAAAGGTCTATTCTGCAGCTCCGATCGCCCTTTTGATCGAGGCACTCATGGAAGCAATGCTCAAGATTGACCAAATACCCCCGGTCGTTCCGACCCCTCTTAAGGAATTGCCCGAAAACCTCAGACGGTATTTCGATAACAAGAAACAAACCCAAAACATTGGATGTTGTTCGTAACCCATGAGCGGTCACCTGAAATCATGGCAGATGCGGATTCTCACGGTAGGATGGGTAACATATGCATCCTATTATTTCGGAAGGGTCAATTTCTCAGCAGCAATCCCGGAAATCAGAGATAACCTTCTTCTTTCTTCGCAACAGATCGGAATGCTCGGAACCGGCTTTTTCCTCACCTATGCTCTTGGGCAGATGTTCAGTGGCTACCTGGGAGACCGCATCAGCCCCAGACGGTTGGTCTTTGCAGGAATGATCCTGTCCGGTCTGATGAATCTCCTGTTTGCCTCTACCGGTATCTGGGCGGTCATGTTCATTGCATGGACGGTGAACGGGGTTTGTCAATCGACCGGTTGGGCGCCTGTGATCAAGGTTCTCTCGAATTGGCACCGACCGGAACAGCGCAGGAAAGTCGCCGGGATCTTTGCGACGAGCTATGTTGCCGGAAATGCGGTGACTTGGACTCTCATGGGTTGGATCATCGTATATACGAACTGGCGCGCTGCTTTCTGGATTCCCGCTCTGATCATGTGGGCAATCGCCCTTATCTGGTTTGTGTTCATCCGTGATGATCCAGCCGAAGTTGGGTTCGAAGAGCAGTTCTCATCGAATGCCCGCCATGGAATTCCAAACATCCTCCAGAACCTGAAACGATTCTGGCCCCTTGCTTTTGCGGCGGTGACAAGCGGTTTTATTTTATTTTCATTGGTCATCTGGCTGCCCACTTATTTTGTCGAGAACCTTTCTGTCAATACCGGTACTGCAGCAAGTCTTTCGTCAGGTCTTCCGATAGCCGGAATTTTTGGAACGATCGCTGTCAGTTGGCTGATTTCCAGTCGTTTTTCGGGAAGAGAAGTCTATTTCGCGGCAGCCATGTATTCGTCCGTCAGCATTTTATTGGCGTCTTTTCCGACTGCAGGCATTTCCGCTATCGGAAGCTTCAGTATCCTGATTTTGAGCGGCGCGATTCTTTATGGTGCGGCAACCATCATTACGACGATCATTCCCATGCTGATGAGAGATCGGAAGAG
>QZKK01000246.1 GCA_003599475.1 Desulfobacteraceae bacterium | reverse complement strand
TCCCGACCGGTACCGGAAAAGGAACCGCATCCGGCGTCTCCTGCACCCTGTCCTGCACTTCGAGAATTTCGATGACCCTTCTTGCCCTTGCCGTTGCCGATGCAAAGGATGTAAACAGATAGGCGAGCGTTTCCATCGGGGCGTACAGGGCCGTGACATAGGATAAGAACACGATCAGGGAACCGACCGTAAGCGATCCCCGAATCACGTGGAAGCCCCCGACCGCCATCACCATGGCGGCCCCCAGGGCGGTGGTTCCGCTCACACCGATTTTGAACTGCATCTGGGAAAGGATCGTTCCCAGATAGGCGCGAAAGGAGCTTTGGGACAACCCTCCCCACTTTCTGTCTGCATCGTCTTCGCGGCCGAAGGACTGCACCAGAGGAATCGCGGTCAGGGTCTGCTCGGCCAGCGACATCATCTTTCCTTCGATCTGCTGGTGCCGGTAGGTGCGTTCCATCATCGGACCGCTGAACAGCCGGATGAAAAGGATCAGCACCGGGGCCACCAAAATCGAGAGCAGCGCCAGGGATCGATCCAGTTTCCACATCACGACAAACATCGCCGCAAGATTGAACAGTGAAGCCAGGGCCGGCATGAATGCCCCCAGGATCAGCTCCCTTATGCAGCCGCTGTCGGTGGTCACTCTTCGAACGAGATCCCCCGTTTGATGCCGGCTGTGAAACCGAAGCGAAAGCCGCTGCAGATAATCGAAAAGACTCCACCCCAGATTGTATGTCATGCGCATCCCGACACCGGCGCGGGCGTACCCCCGGATCGTGGATGTCAACCGATGGGCAAGGAACACCAGGACGGTCCCTGCAGAGAACCAGCCCAGCAGGCCTAGAGGCGTCCCCCCCGCAGGCAGGCTGCCGATTCCTGAAATCGAGTCGGGAAGAGGCTTTCCTTTTAAAACGTAATCGACGATGAGCTTCAGCGGCCATGGCTTGAGCACTTCGAGGCCCACGGCGATCAGCATCAAAAGGAATACGATCGAAAGGCCTCCTTTCGAAGGGTGTGCGTAACGTGCGATTTGTACCCACCCGGTCATACGACAGCCCTTCGCGGATCGGCGTCCGGAAATTGAAGCGAGTGAAGCCGGCTGTAGTTGCCGTTTGTCCTGATCAGCTCCTGATGGCTTCCGGCTTCGACGATTTTTCCGCCTTCGAGCACGAAAATCCGGTCGGCTTTTCGAACCGCGGACAGTCGATGGGCGATGATAAAGGTCGTTCTGCCCTCCATCAGACGCTTTGTGGCCTCCAGCAATAATGCCTCCGTTCGAGCATCCAGGGCGGAAGTCGGCTCGTCGAAAATCAGCACCGGGGCATTTTTCAGCAGCGCCCGGGCGATGGCCAGCCGCTGCTTCTGGCCTCCGGAAAGCGTCGATCCCCGTTCACCGATGACGGTGTCGTAGCCTTCCGGAAGCCGGCGGATAAATTCTTCTGCATTGGCTGCTGCGGCAGCCGCTTCGATCTCCGCCCGGCCGGCGCCCGGCCGGCCGTAGGCGATGTTTTCCGCCACCGTCAGCGGAAGCAGGAAAGATTCCTGCAGCACGATGGCCACCTGGGAGCGCAGGCTGGAAAGCTTTACATCGCGCACGTCGATCCCGTCAAAGGAGACCCTGCCCTCCCAGGGATCGTAAAATCTCAGGATCAAGGATACCAAGGTACTCTTTCCCGCCCCCGTCGAGCCCACCAACGCCGCCGTTTCCCCGGGATTTACGCTGAGGGTGACATTTTGCACAACCGGAAAACCGGGTTCATACCCGAATGTCACGCCCTCAAGGGAAACATGCCTTCCTCTCGATTCATCGAGATCCGGAAGCGGCCTGGCCCCTTTTCTCTCCCGGATCGAATCGTCCGAAGAAAGAATCTCAAGCACCCGGTCGATCCCGGCCTCGGTGGATTTCAAGCTCCCGTAGATTCCCAGAATTCCCTTGAGCGCTGCCTGCATCGAGGCGAGGTATGATAAGAACACGAGAAGGCTCCCCACGGTCAGGGATCCTGAAAGCACACGTTTGCCGGCGGCAAAGAGAATCACGGCCGTTCCCATGCTGCTGATCAGGTCGTTTACCAGAGTATAAGACTGATCCAGCAAGGTCTTTCGTTGAAAGCATTTCACCGCATCGGCCGCAAAATGCCGAAACCTTTCCCGATTGTATTTCTCGCCCCTGAACGCCTGGACGATCGGTATCGCCGTAACCGTCTGATGGACGAAACTCATCAAGCGGGACTGAGCCTCGCGATCCAGTTTCGCCCCCTGTTTCAGTCGAGGGGCGAAAAAAAGGGATGACCCGGCCATCACCGGGGCGACTGCCAGAGAAATGAGGGTGAGTGCAGGATCCATGTTCCAGGCGAAAATCCCGACGGTGACCAGGGTAAGGCCCCTCTGCCAGGGAGTAATCAACAGATTCGAGGTCATGGTGTAGACGCAGTAAGTGTCCCCCGTCAGGCGGCTCAGCGCATCGCCTACGCTGTACCGGCTGTGATACCGCAGCGAAAGATGCAAAAGCCGGTGGAAGAGGTCTGCGGCAAAATCACAGACCATCCGTTGACCTGCCGCAACCCAGGTCCAGGTAAGACTCAGATCGAGAGCGCTGTTGAGCGCAAACAGGGCGAAACCGGCCGCAGCCGCCCCGATGACGAGCGTGCCCGGGGTAAGCACGACGGAAATAGAATCGAAAAACGAGTGGATCGCCGCAGGAAGCTCCCTGCCGCCGAGCGCATAATCGACGAGGATTTTCAACGGCCATGGCTGGAGAGCCGTGATCAGCGAGGTCAAAACAGTGAGAACGGCGATCACCAGCAGCCTGGGCAACTGGCTCAGAGGATACCGGATCAGCTTTTTATAGCGTTGCATGGTCATCCACCGGCTTCCCACGCGTTTGAAGGGCGGTTTCACTCTCAGCCAAAGCCAGACCGAATGCTTCCGGATCAAACGGTGCCGGCTTCACGGCCTCCCGGCTTGAGTCGGAGACCGGGTCGACGCGCCGGTGCCAATTCAATGATTCGATCGCATGAAGGTAAGATGCGGTTGCGGCAGCAGTGTTTCTGAAGATCAGAAAGAAAAGTGCTGCCGCGATCGATCCGAGAGCGGCGGCGGCTGTCCACGCATTGTCCATGCCTGCCGCAACCGCCAGAAACGCCGGCAGGGTCGCCGCGAATAAACCCGTCAATGGAATCGTGGGCCATGAACGCAGCCTCACAAGCTGCCGGCCGCTGCCGTGTTCTTCGATCCCCATTTTCATACGGAGACCGCCGAACACCCCCCCCTTTACCTCGAGATCCCAGGAATCGTAGTCTCCGCTGCGCATTACGGCCGTGCTTCTCGAACAGAGTGCCGCTTCGATTGTGGAAAGCCTGTCCTCGGGAGCTTTCCAGTTTTCGTCCCAGATCACCGTCGACCGGCTCCGGGGAAGCTTCAATTCGGGCGGGCATCGCATCCGCAGAGGATTCAATCCGAGGCTCAACCGCCCCCACAGCCGCGCAAGCGGCTGCAGGATGTGCAGCAAACCGGTAACCGCACGAAGCTTCAGCCGGTGAAAGAGGCCGCCCTCGATGCCGTTAAACGATAAACCGGAAACAGTGGATAGAATCGACACCAGGGATGAGCCGGACATGAGGGCAAACAGCGGCAAAGCCATGAAAAGCGGCTTCCAGAAGAAGCCGAGCAGGACGATTCCCAGCATCATCGAATTGAATATGTACCACTCGGGCGTCAACAGGAGCGTTTCCAGTGTCGTGGCATTCGGCTTATACAGCGGCTGGAAAGCGGCGCTTCCCCAGGTCCCATGGTATATGCGGTACTTTTTCCAACTGAAACGATGGCTGTTTCCATTGCCGTAGAGTTTCCCGCTCCAGGAAATGTGGCCGAAGGCATTGTACTTTTTGGACCATTTTCGCTCCAGGAGCGCCTCTGCCCTTCCATAACCCGTTTGCTGCCGCAGGTAGGTGCGAATCGTATCCCGCCGGTGATGCCATACCACGGCAGCGGGATTGAAGCCCAGGCGCCACCCCCTTTCGATCATTTTCCAGCACAGGTCCACGTCGTCGCCGGCAACCCGAAACCGGGGGTCGAATCCTCCCACCGCATCCAGGCATGACTTGCGGAAAGCCATGTTGCAGCCGGGAATGTGTTCCGCATCTCTGGTGGAGACAAGCACATGCTGAGGTCCCCCCGGGGCATTGGCGACGCAGTGGGCGATTTCCCCATCCTCCGGCGGCGGAATATTGGGTCCACCGATTCCGGCATAATCGGTGGTAAGAAACGAATAGGCCAGAAACTTCAGCCAGTCCCGATCGGGATAGACATCGTCGTCGATATAAGCCACGATATCCCCTGTGGCGGCCTTGAGGCCCAGGTTTCTCGCCGCGCTCAAGCCGACATTCGGGGTATCGATCGTCTTGAAGCCATAGAGCCTTGTAATTTCCTTCGTCTTATCCTTCGATCCGTCATTGACGACGATGAGCTCGAAATTCGGATAGTCGATTCTCTGGATCGCATCATAGCACTGCCGAAGGGTCCGCTCCCCGTTATAGCTGCAGATCACGACCGAAATACGCGGCCACTTCATATCTGTTGGGAAGGGCACTTCCGAAAACGCGTGCTGTATGGAATGCATCGCCGGCTTGGGGCGGCGATTTCGATCTGTCAGCCCGAAATCCCAATCCTCGATATCATGACCGCCGCGGTGCCATTCGTCCGTCCAGGCAAAGACAAAGGCACCCGCGCACCCCGCTCCGAAAGCCGTGCGGACCTGCCAGTCGAGCACCGCCGCCTGCTTCTTCACTCCGTTCCTTCGGCTGTCCAACCCGATTTCCCCCATCACCAGCGGGCGATCGCCTGCGATATTGTGGAGGTGGTAAAGATAGGATTCCAGCCGGTCCCGATCCTCCAGATAGACGTTGAAGCCGGTAAAGTCGACGAAAGGAAGCTGAAGGTATTCTGTCGTCGGGTAATTCACATAGGTCACGAGCCCTCGAGGGTCTTCGTTCTTTACCAGAAAATAGAGCCTCTTTAAGAATCGCTCCACCTTCTTGGGGCCATGCCACCGTACGATATGGCCGGGGATTTCATTTCCGATGACATAGCCGAGAATCGCCGGATGCCCGGCAATTCCTTTGATCATGCGCCGCATTCGTTCTTCGATGCTCTTTATGGTCTGTTGGCTCTCCAGGAAGGCGATATGCGACTCCCACGGCAGCCCTACCATCACGAAAATGCCCTGTTGCGAGGCAAGATCGAGGAACCAGCGAGGCGGACAGGTATAGGTGCGAACGGCGTTGATATTGCACCGAACCATCTGAGAGAAGTCTTCCTTCATCCTTTGAGGGTCGGGAAACTCATTGCCGAGATTATCCGGCTTGAAAGTGCCGTATGTTACCCCTCGGATCAATAGCTTTTCATCCCCGATGAATAGAAACTTCCCCCTGGCTTCAGGGCGAAGCGATGCACGTCGGTCCCTCAGCACCGCGGATTCTTCGCACATCTCGACCGGACTCAGCATGGCGAATTGGCTTGTTTTCATGATTGAATAAGATCCGATTCTTGATTGGATCGATTTAGGGTTTATGGTTGACGAGCTGAAGAGAAAATTAGGCGGGTTGAGAAGAAAACGGAATGGGGTGATTTGCGTATTAGGATCCTTAATTCTGCGTAATGACAGGCTCTTAATCCGGTATTTCGCTATCGGCGGCGGAATCTCTTGAGAACATCGGCCGCGGATGGAAATCAGAAGTCAGAGGCCGGAAGTCAGAGGACGGAAGAGAAAGAAGCTCAGAAGTTTAGAAGATGAGAAGTTTAGCGGCAAAGAGAAGAGGGTCTCACGCAAAGGCGCCAAGACGCTAAGACGGACAAGAAAATGACAGCGTTCACACGACTGAATGCGTTTCACGCCCCATAGGAGATTTAACAGGGCAAATCAGCGGCTGATTTTCTTGTTTGGAATTTATTTTTTATGGATTACTGTTTGGAATTTGATGCTTGTGTACTTGTGATTTTCTCTTCCGACTTTGCGTCTTTGCGTCTTTGCGTGAGGATGTCATTAATCCGCGGATGGATGCCGGCTTCAGGCGGCTTTTCCTGGATTTCTCCCTCTCAATAATTTTACTCCTCCGAGAATAACAGGCACCACAAAGGCGAGCGAGGTGACGATGTAAATGCTAAGACAGATCGGCCGGGTGATTACAGCCGTAAAATCTCCTCCGGTGATGCTCAAGGCCTGGCGCAGAGAGGTTTCGATCATGGGACCAATGACCATGGCCAGAATCAGGGGGGCCGCCTGAAACCCGACACTCCGCAGGAAGTAGCCGATAAAACCGAAGATTGCCAGCAAAAAGAGATCGAGTTGACTCGCGTTGAGGCTGTAGACCCCGATCATGCAGATCAGAACGATCACCGGCATAAGGATCGCCTTCGGTACCCGCAATATGCTTACAAAGAGGTTTACCAGAGGCAGGTTCAAAACCACGAGCATAAAGTTACCCAGATACATGCTGGCGATGACCGTCCAGAACAGATCCGATTTTTCTTTGATCAGATTCGGCCCCGGGGTCAGGCCGTGAAGCATCAAGGCCCCCAGAACCATGGCCATTGCCGGCGTAAAAGGAATTCCCAGGGCGAAAAGGGGTACATAGGCTCCGCCCACGGCGGAATTATTGGCCGCTTCGGGTCCTGCCACCGCCTCGATTGCCCCGTTTCCGAACTCTTCCGGATTTTTCGACAGCTTCTTTTCGGTTATATAGGAGACGAATGTGGCGATCACCGGCGACGGACCCGGCACCAACCCGATGAGAAATCCGAGGATCCCGCCGCGGAAGGCCGCCGGCATCGACCGCTTCCATTCGTTGCGAGTCGGGAAAAGCTCCCTCATCTTGACCTTCTGAACCTTCTGCAGCAGCTCTTTTTTTTCAGCCGTGGTCAGGACTTCCGCGATTCCGAAGATCCCCATGGCAACCGGAAGGAATTCAAACCCCTGGGCCAGGTCCTGCACATGATAGGTGAAGCGCTCGATTCCGCTTAAAAAATCGACGCCGACGGTTGCAAGCGCCATCCCCACGAGGATCATGATGAAGGATTTCAGAAGCGAGCCGCCGCTGAGCCGGACCAGCAGCGTCAACCCGCATATGCCGATGGCGAAGAATTCGGCAGGCCCGAACCGAAGGGCGATGTCCGAAAGAAAAAGGGCGACCACCATCAGCCCCATGATGCTGATGGTTCCTGCAATGAAGGATCCTACCGCAGAGACGGTCAAGGCGGCCCCCGCCCTTCCGCGCAGGGCCATCTGGTATCCGTCGATGCAGGTGACCACCGAGGCGGCCTCCCCCGGAATGTTGAGGAGAATCGAGGTGGTCGATCCCCCGTACATGGCTCCGTAATAGATACCGGCAAATAAAATCATCGCCGCTGTGGCATCCATCGAAAGGGTAAAGGACAGGAGGATGGCCATGGCGCCGAGGGGGCCCAACCCGGGAAGCACCCCGGTAATCGTACCCAGGATCGCACCGATCAGCGCATACCAAATGTAGAGAGGCTGCAGGGCCTCCGAAAAGCCTCCGGCCAGCCCCTGAACGATTTCCCACATTTTCTATCCTCCGATTCGGAAGAGCAGATTTTCCAAAAAGCCCATCGGCAAGGCCACTCCCAGAAGGAAGGAAAAGACCACATAAGTTCCAACGGCCATTGCCAAAGCCAGGAAAAAAGAAAAGAAAGGCTTCTTGGGCTGCAGCAGAACCAGCATGAAAAAGGCGACGATCAGGGTGGAGACGATGAACTTCAGCCTCTGCAATATCAGCGGGTAAAGGAGTGCGCAGAATAAAATTCCAAAGATGGCCCGGTAGTCTTTCCTCTCGGTTGCGGCTGCCCCCGCGGGTTTCCCGGAGTGCATCTTTCGCCGCAGCACTTCAACCAAATAAATCCCGGTACACAAAATCAGCAGAAAACCGATTGCCACAGGAAGGAACCCGGGACCGGGATCCTGTATCGTTCCTCTATCCAGGCGGAAACCGCTGATAAAGTAGACAACTGAAAACACCACGAGAACAACGGCAGTCGCGACTTCCCTTCGGGAATTGATCGGTTCCATTTCTGATCCCATCTCGGTCCGCAGATTACGCCGATTTTCGCAGACTATTATAGCAGAGAGCTTAAAGAACATCCTCACGCAAAGGCGCAAAGACGCAAAGGCGGAAGAGAAAATCACAAATTCCAAAAATCAAATTGGAAACGTGGAACCTGCAACGATTTCAACGTGCAACGACTTCAACGTGCAACGTGTAACGACACGCCCCCTGCTAAACTTCTCAACTTCTAAGCTTCTCAACTTCTTTCTCTTCAGCCCTTCGACCTCCTGCTCCGGGAAGAAGCCCCGGCGCCCGAACGCGGCACCGGAGCTCCTCCCATGCAGGCTATTGCAGAGCCTGGTTGTACTTCAGCATCTCGGGAACCGAGCTTACCGCCTCGGTTACGATCTTCTTGTAGGCTTGTCCGTCTACGAATTTGGGGGTCAGCCCCATCTGGGTCATCTTCTCGATGACCTCGGGATCCTTCATGACCTTTCCGAGTGTCTCTTCGAGCTTCTTTCTCACAGGCTCAGGTGTTCCCGCCCGCACCGAAAATCCGTAATAAACGACCGCGGCATACGGGTATCCGAGCTCTTTTACGTTTTTGACATCCGGAAAGAAGGGGACTTCCTCCGCACCGAGGTTTACGAAAAGATTCAGCTTTCCATCGCGGGCGGCCTGGTAAGCCGGGGTGCCGCTGCCGGTTTCGCAGATATCCACGTGTTTTCCGAGAATCGAGGTCGAGGCTTCGCCTCCGCTTTTGAACATGACGTACTTCATTTTCAGGCCGTCTTTGACGGCAATCGATTTGACGACCTCGAGAGCCCACTGAGAACCCCCGCTGCCGGCGGAAATCTCCCCCGGATGCTCTTTTGCGTACTTGATGAATTCCGCAAATGTTTTATACGGCTTGTCCGGGGTCGTAAAAAGAACCCGCTGCTGGGGCATGTAGCCGGCGACAAACGAGATATCGTCGAAGTTGAAAGCCTCCGCTTTCTGGAAATACGGGTTTGCCAGCGCATCGGTCATGGGGCCGATAGCGATCGTATACCCGTCTGCCGGCTGGGAAAGAACGTATTTGAGACCGATCGTTCCATTTGCACCGGGCTTGTTCACGACAAGAACCGGGCTCTTGAATTCCGCCTTGAATTTTTCCGCAAGGAGCCGGGCGCTGACATCGGTCATCCCCCCCGTACCCCAGGGCACCACGAAATTAATCGGTTTGCTTGGGTAGGTGTCGGCCGCAGCAGCAGCCGCTAAACCGGCAAAGACGAGCAGGAAACTCAAAAAAACAATAGACAGCCTTTTCATGACAGACCTCCTTTTTACCATCGGTTGATTTTTTTCCTTCATTCGATGTTGGACGTTCGACCTGCCCGCCGGTGCCAATGTGCATCTGTTATGACATAAACAATCGCATCATCCGTGCGCTGTTTAATCCTGCAAACTCCGATGGCTATGGCAGGCGGGTGTTCGACGTTCATCTTTTTCCCCGCTATCGCAACAGATAGGGAATCTCCACCCACAATGCCTCATTGGGGCAGTCCACCTCGCAGGGCAGGCAAAACCAGCAGGTACGGTACTTACCGAAAGGTTCCCCGCAGGAGTGACACCGGCCGGCTTCCTTTACGGCCGTTTTTGCATCGAATCCCCGCTCGATTTCGTCGAAATCTCCCTTGCCCCGGAAACGGTGCGGTGCGATTGCGATGCGCCGTTCCTTCGATCCTCTATCGGCATCGATTTCAAAATCGGTTTCAACCGGTCCGGCATAGGATCTGCCGAAGCGCAGGTGCTCTCCCTTCAGAAACCGGTCGACCGATTCGGCCGCCTGCCTGCCTCCGGCCATGGCATCGACCACCGAGGAAGGGCCGCCGGCGAGATCTCCTGCGAGAAACAGTTTCTCATCGATGGTCTGCAGGGTCAAGGGATCGGCTGCAAACGCACCGTTTTGAAAGACCGCCGTTCCTTCGAAGGGGGCCGTGTCCACCCCCTGCCCGACTGCGATGAGGACGGTGTCGGCTTCGAGGTGCTTCAACATGCAGTCGTCGAAAATCGGCCGGAAGTCTCCGCATGAATCAAAAATCCGGATGCAGCGTTGAAGATCGATCCCTTTGAGCTTCCCCGCTTCGAACACAAACGCGGGGTTTCCCCAGCAGCATTCGATGTTGACCCCTTCCGCCCGGGCGCTCTCGATCGCCCATGGGAAAGCCGGAAGCTCCTTTTCGGATTCAAGGGCGACCAGGGTCACCGATTCGGCCCCCATCCGCAAGGCCGTCTGAGCCGCATCCACCGCCACGTTTCCGCCGCCGATGACAACGACTCTTTTTCCGACTTCTGCGGCTTTCCCGCTGCGGACAGCCTTTAGAAAGGGAAGCCCGTAGTGGATACCGGATGCATCTTCCCCCTTGAGGTTGAGCTTTGCGTGCTTCGGGCAGCCGGTGGCCGCAATCACGGCATCGAACTCTTCTTTCAGTGTCTCCAGGCGGATCTCTTTCCCAAGGGTCATCCCGCACCGGAATTCAACCCCCATCTTCTCCAGAATCCCGATTTCTTTTTCCAGCACCGAAACCGGAAGCCTGAACTCGGGAATCGCCCACCGCAGCATTCCGCCCGGTTTGCTTTCGGCATCGAAGACAACGACCCGATGACCGCGTACCCGCAGGTCATAGGCAGCCATCATTCCTGCAGGACCGGATCCGACCACTGCAACGCTTCTCCCGGTGTCGGACAGGATCGCCGGAACCGGAGCCTTTCCCTCCTTCTCCTCCCAGTCTGCAAGGTATCGCTTGAGGGACCGGATGGAAACCGCTTCCCCGTCCTGTTCTTTTCGATGGCAGCTCGCTTCGCAGGGCTGGGCGCAGATTCTGCCCAGGATGCCCGGAAAAGGGAGCGTTTCCCGAAGAAGCGCAAGGGCTTTCTCCTCTTCTCCGCGGGCGATGAGCTGGACGTACCCCTGACAATTGACCTTGAGCGGACAGGCCTGCCTGCAGGGGGCAAGCTTCATCCGCAGGTTGTCCAGAACGCACCGGTCCACACAGATCCCGCAGGCGGTGCATTTATCTTTGTCGATGACGATATTATCCGACAGGCTCTCCAGCATGTTGACTCTCATAGGGCGTTCTCCTTGCCTTTGCGGTCTCCCATCCGGATGATGTCCCGATAGGAGATGCGAACATCTTCCGGGGCTTCCCCCCGGGTCAGAACGATATGCTTCATCCAGTTGCGATCGTCTTTTTCCGGAAAGTCGGTTCGGTCGTGCCACGGACCCCAGCGGCTCTCCCTGCGATCCCTGGATGCCAGCGCACTCATCGTGGCGCACTGGAGGATGTTTTCCACCTCGTATGTCTTGAAAAGATCGTGGACGTCGCGGACAAAAACCATCTCCCTGAGCTCTTTGCGGAAGCGGTCCATCCACCAGAGGGCCCGGTCGAGCTTATACTCGTTTTTGGGCGGTACGATGTAATCGTTGATCATCCTGCGCACCTTGTACTCGAATTCTTCGATGGGAATCCTGTTTCCCCTCTGTTCGAATCGGCGGTCCCGGCCTTCGATAAAAGCGGCCACCTGATCGGTATCGAGTTCGACCGGCTCCGTTCTGGACGCATATTCGCTTGCGCTTTCTGCCGCGATTTCTCCGTAGACGAACGCACCGGACAGATGCCCCCGGGCGACAAGCGAGGTGTCTCCGGCCGCATACAGCCCGGGAACCGCCGTTTCGGCAGATTCGTTTACACGAACCCCGGTCAGCCCGTGCCCTCCGCACAGGAAGCACTCGGTGGGCCAGAGTTCGATCTCCCCGCTTCTGAAATTGACCCCGCGGCCCTGGAAGAAACGCTCCTGGACAGGCCGCTCCGTGGTAAAGAGAATGTCTTCGATCTCCTTGATCTTTTTTTCCGGCAGATGGCCCATGAGGATCCGCATGGGGCCGCTTCCTCTCCGGTGTTCGACGAGCATCGATTTCGGGGAAGGATGGTTCTCTTCCCTGTGTTCGTCGAAGGCATTCAGCAGGTGGGCTCCCCGGGTGAGCGTGATATAGAGCAGCGGGGCATTGATATCTTTGATGATGTAGTAGATCAGGGTGTATTCGAATCCGCTCAGCTCGGCGCCCGCCTTGTAGGCCAGGCAGTACCCGTCTCCCGAATTTCCGGGAAAATCGTAAACCCCGTAGAGGTTTCCGTTGTTTGGAAGACCGAACCGCGCGGTGCCGCCGGCGGTCAGGATGACCGATTTGGCCTTGCAGACGATCGGTTCCCCGGTTCGCACGTTCATACCGATTGCACCCGCGATCCTATCGCCGTTTTTGAGAAGCTGCATGGCCATCGTCCGGTTGACGACGCGGACACCGGAATCGATGACCCGCTTGGCCAGAATCGATTTCAGTTCCGGCTCCTTCATGGTGACGCAGAAGCGGCCCTTCGGGTGCACCTGGAGCACCTCGTATTTCCCCTTTTCATCGGTCGGGAAACAGACGTCCCAGGACTCCAGCTTCTTTAGAAGGTCCCAGCTTCGCTGAGCCATCCGGAAGTTTACCGGCTCGTCCATGATGCCGTCGCAGGCGATGCGATTCGACTCGACGTAAAGCTCCGGTGTGGAAAGGCCGGGTACGGCAACGATGTTGAGCGCATCCATGCCGCGGGCGATGCATCCGGAGTATTTGATCTCCCCCTTTTCAAAGACGACCACCTCCTGCCTCGGGTCTACCTCCTTGGCCCGAATGGCGGCCATCGCCCCTGCGCTGCCGCCCCCGATGACGAGCACGTCGCAGTCGATTACTGGATAGTCATGGTTCATTCCTTATTCCTTCTCCTTCTCTTTAGAGATTTCAGTGTTCAGTGTTCAGGTACCCTCCGCCGAGCTGACACCTGAAACCCGAAACCTGAAATCTATAGAATCATCCGACTATATCTCCCGGAACACTTTCTGCCGGGTGGTCAGACAGTATGCCTGCCGGTATTCATACGGTTTGTCCTTGTAAGTAAAAGATATCATTTCAATATGGAGAACCGGCGTCTCCTTCGGCACATCCAGGATTGCGGCAACCTCTTCCCCGGCCGGCACCGCGTTGAACAGCTCCTGATTATGGAGCGTCGGCAGCCCGTAATGGTTCTCGAGCGCGATATAGAGCGGGGTGGTTTCAAAAAGCGTCTCGGGGAGCCTGCCCAGATTTTTGAAAAGAGCCTCCGGCAGATAGGAGATGTTGTAGATGACCGGCCGCTGATCGAAAATAAACAGCCGCCTGAGCTCGAAGACCGGCTGTTTCTGCCCGATCCCAAGGCATGTTCGGGCCGCTTCAGGGCATTTGACGGATGTGAGGCTGAGAAACCGGATCTTCATAGCCGCTTCGATCCCGCCGAAATGCTCCATGAGCCGATAGTACCTGAGGTTCTCCCGGGTGATGGTCCCGGCGACAAACGTCCCCTTCCCCTGGATTCGATAGAGATACCCTTCGTGGGTAAGGTTGAGCAGCGCCTTTTTCACAGTCCCGATGCTGATGCGGTGTTCTTCGGCAAGAGCACGCTCGGTGGGAATGGCTTCCCCCGGCTTCCAGCGTCCTTTCTCGATCTCCTCGCGGACAACTGTCTGCATCCGGAAGTAGGCTGGAATCGGAAGCGGCGTATTTTTTCTCATGCCGGGTTATCCTGCGCCGGCCGCCGACTGAAGGACGTCGGGCGACCGAGTGCCAAAATTGATATATACGACTATATGAATGCATCTTTTACAAACCCCGATCGACCTTGTCAAGCGGAAAAAATTGGAATGATGGAATATAGGAATACTGGAATAATGAGGATCGGGGTTTCCAAGCTGCATTAAAATTCCTCTTGCTTTTCTTGCACTTACCCCTTATAGCAGAAAGCATCGCGGAAGAAACAGGGGGGTTGCTCTTCGCCCAATCATCCGAATCGAAGGCAAAGTCGCAGTCGAAAGGATCGTTATGGCCGCAGAGATCGATAGCATCCTCGCACTTCGGACATACGCCCGCCTGCGCACCTCTGCCATCCCGGTATCTTTGCTCCCTCTCGGCCCGAACCCCCTCTATCCGCTCGGAAAATCGTCTTTCCACCTCACCCGGGATCACCCGATCCCGGAAGCCGTTCGCTTTGGCGGCTTTCTCTTGGGGATGATCCGCATGATTTGGCTCTGGCTGCACTGCTGTGTGCGCAATTGCCCTCGCCCATTTCACGTAAAACAAAGACCGATCCGAGGGTGCCCTGTTTTCCTCTACACATGCTTGGTAATCTTGCCCAAAAACATCGCGATCTACCGAATTGCGTCTATCCATGGAGTTCACCATCCAATATTTTGTAAATATCTTAGATGGTTTTGCACCAAGCAGGTGAGATACAGCAAGCAGAAAAAGCGTATCCCAGCCCGGATTTTAGTGGTTTTCAGCGATTTTGAGGTTAATTGTATTCAGATTTCATTAGGTTATGGAAGCATGAGGCAGATGTAATAGGCAGAAAAAGAATATCACAATATTATTTTTCTGTCTAATATTCGTTATGAGGAGAAGAGTACATTATGGATATTTCGATTAGAAAAAATGATCATTGCGTCATCGGATTACCAAGGTGCGATTTTGTCTTTTCCTCTACGCGGACTTGCTTCATTGCATATGGCTTTAAAACAAGTCCGATGGAAATGACAATATTAAGAAATTTATTGGAAAAGAAAGGGATACAATGCGAAGAAGCCGGTGGCCAGTTGGCACCTGGACAAAACGCATTTTGCAAAAAAAATCTGCTCCAAAATAATAACTTGTCAATTTTGCATTGTGCTCCTAAATCATGACGAGCAAAATGGTCAGATAATTCCAAATGCAAATGTAAACATGGAATATGGGTTAATGCTAGGTTTTAATAAATATGTAATTCCATTTCAGAATGATAAATATACATTGCCTTTTAATGTGGCCGCATTAGATACATTGAAATATAATGGACAAAACTTGGAGAGCAAAGCTTCTCCTGAGATAGACGAAGCCATTAAGAACACTACTCAAGATATACAATCTCGCCAGCCCTTAGATAAAGTTATTGATGTTTTTCTCTTATATAAAAAGCTTATAATTGTGAATATTGATGATCCAGGTGAAAGAAATATATATCGATTAGGTGCTCCATTTGGATTTTATCTTCTACACGATTTCTCTGGGATGATATATTATTTTTTTGGTAATTTTACAGCATTGCGGTCCGAGGCTATTATTTGGCGTTTAACAATGATTAATGATTTATTGAACGAAAGAAAGGGGTCATGTGCGTATTCCGGCGATTTCGGCCACCTATTCCGGAGGAAAGCGGCCGGTGATTCCGATCGATCCCGGCCACCCTGTCGGAGCGAAGCGACGCTGGTGTT
>QZKK01000008.1 GCA_003599475.1 Desulfobacteraceae bacterium | reverse complement strand
CACCTCCCGGGCTGATCGATCCCATGGTCCGGTGGCAGCAGAAAATCACTGTCAGCCCTGATTGCGTCACCCAGCGCGTCGCTGCACGCTTCATCGAAAAAGGGTATATGGAACAACAGATTGGGCGAATCGTCGAGCTCTACCGTCCCCGCAGGGATGCCATGCTCTCGGCGCTTGAAGAGATGATGCCCGAAGGCGCTCGCTGGACCCGGCCGGAAGGGGGGATGTTCATCTGGGTCACCCTGAATGAATCGGATGAAAAGATCGATACCGACGAGCTGCTCAAGAAGGCGCTTGAAAACCGGGTTGCCTTCATCCCCGGTTCCAAGTTCTACCCGGAGGGGACCGTGAAGAAAAATGAGCTCAGGCTCAACTTCTCCTACACCTCGGTCGATCGGATGCACGAAGGAATCCAGCGTCTTGCCCGGCTGCTGTGATGCGGGTTGCGAGTTGCGCGTTACGGGTTGCAGGTTACGGGTTGCGGATGATGGATTTGTAATCTGCGTAAGCCGCGGAATCTGCTGTAATCTGCGTTTGATTGAATCTTGAATTTTGAATCAGGAATTTTGAATTTGTAAGGAGTTTCCGATGGAAAAACTGTATAAAAACTGCGACATTTTGACGATGGCCTCGAAGGAGAAACGTGCGGAGGCGCTCGGCATCCGATTCGGCCGGATATGCCGCATCGGAAACCTGGCTGCGGTGGAAAGGCACGCAGGTCCGGATACGGAAGTCATCGATCTGGGCGGAAAGACGGTGCTTCCCGGTTTCATCGATACCCACAACCACTTCTGCCTCTACGCCCTGCTGATCGACCAGGCGGATTGCCGGGCTGCAGCCGGCTGCGTTCGCGGGGAGGACGTGGTGGAGGCGATCCGGAAAAAGGCGAAGAATACACCCCCGGGCAACTGGGTCATGGGCTGGGGATACGCCCCCTATCTGCTCGAGGACAAAAAGGAGCTGACCCGCCAGGACCTCGACCGGGCAACGGACAAGCACCCGGTGTGTCTCGTGCATGTTTCCGTTCACGGAGCCTATGTCAACAGTCCTGCGCTGAAGGAGCTTGGGTATACGAAGGAGACACCGGACCCTCCCGGAGGCATCATCTCCAGAGACTCCGCAGGGGATCCCAATGGAATCCTGAGCGAATCGGCATTCATGGGCCCGCTTTTTTTCAGCTCCCCTTCGATCTATTCGAAGATCATGTCCTACCATGATCCGGAGGGAAGAATCCGGATGATGAGCAGGTGCGCGGACGCATATCACCGGTTGGGCATTGTGGGAGCGCACGACCCCTTTGTGGACGCGATGACGCTTCGCACCTATCAGGCGGCTGCGGAAGGCGGCCGGTTCCCCTTTCGCCTCTACGCCTACATTCTGAATCAGTGGGCGGATCCGCTCATCGCATCGGGTGTCCCACGGGGATTCGGTTCGCAATGGATAAAAATCGGCGCCATCAAAATTTTTCTGGACGGGGGGATGAGCAGCCGGACGGCCGCCGTCGTCGAGCCCTATGCCTCGAAAGGGGGCGGAACCGGTATTTTGAACTACGCTCCGGAAGCGCTCGATCGGGAGATCAAAAAATTCGACCGGGCCGGTTACCAGATTTCCGTCCATGCTCAGGGAGACCGGGCGCTGGAAATGCTGCTCGATGCCTTCGAGCGGACCGTAACAGAGGGAAATCCCCTGCGCCACCACATCGTCCACGCCGGAAACTTGACGGAAAACCAGATCGAGCGGATCCGGAAGATGAGTCTTTGCATCGCCAGCCAGGCTAACTTTTTCTCCCTCCTCGGCGACGGAT
Source organism: Desulfobacteraceae bacterium (assembly GCA_003599475.1). The sequence goes on along the minus strand of QZKK01000008.1, from coordinate 13,866 downwards.
TCATGGAAGCCTACGGACCGGTTCGTTCCCAGAAGCTCTACCGCTTCAAAACGCTCCTGGATAAAAACATCAGCCTCGCATTTTCATCGGACTGTCCGGTTGCGGACCCGAACCCTCTGATCGGAATCCGCGATGCGGTGCTGAGGAAAACCGGAAGCGGGCAGGACTTCGGGCCGATGGAATCGATCACTGCCGAGCAGGCGCTTTCCCTGTACACGCGGGAGGCCGCCCGCTTTTCGTTCGAGGAAAACGAACGCGGAACCCTGGAGGAGGGAAAGCGGGCCGACTTTGTGGTCCTGGATAAAAACCCGCTGGAGGTGCCGGCCGACAAAATCCCGGACTGCCGGGTCCTGATGACCGTGGTCGACGGAAAAATCGTCTATCGGTTGAAAAGTTGAAAAGGGAATCGGTTGAGTTGTTCCCATTTTACGACTGCTCAACCGATCGACCGCTCAACTTCTCAACCATTTGCCCGATCGACCATTCGACTATTTCTCCCTCTTGATAATGACGGCGGTGCGGTCGTCCTCTGGGGGGGTTCCGCCTGTAAAGGACCGGATGTCTTCGAGCAGCGCATCCAGGATCTCCTTCGGACCCTCCGTACGGTGCGCCCTGACGATCTCCATCACCCGATCCTTTCCAAAGATTCGGCCTTCTGCATCCGCGGGCTCGATCAGACCGTCCGACAACACCATGAAAACGTCACCCGGGTTTAAGTCGATCGGTTCCGGAGGGGAGAATTGGAGATCCTCTAAAACGCCCAAAGCCGGGGCGTCCGACGAGTAGATCCGGCACCGGTCGTCTTTTTCGGCGAAATGGAACAAAGGCCCCTGCCCTGCGCTGAAGCTCGACAAACGATGTGTGGTGGTATCGAGCACTCCGAACCAGGCGGTGATGAACCGCCCCCCTTTGAGATCCCAGAAGAGCTGTGTGTTCATATGTTTTACGACGGTGGAGAGGTCCCATCCGGTGTGAACCGCCATCCTCAGCATCGCCCGGACCTGGGTCGCGGAAAGGGCGGGTCCGATGCCGTGGCCGGTTGCATCCGCCAGGAGAAAAACGGCGGATTCGGCATGTTTCCGGGTTAATCGATACCCGTTTGCACCCGCAGGATTCTCGAGTCCAATGATGTCGTATATGTCTCCTGCGGCACCTTCCACCGGTTCGTTCCAGGCTGTAACTCGGTATCCTTTCAATTTCGGAAGACGCCGCGGCAGCGTATCCATCTGAATCCTGCGTGCCAGTCGAATGTCTTTTTCCAACCGCAGCAGTACCTGCAGGCTCTCTCGCATCCGTTCATGCGCCTCGGCCAGGCGCTGGAATTCGATAATCGGAGAATCGACCGGAGGCCCCGGTTCAAGGTCGCCCCGGCTGATCCGGTCGCTTTCCGAGACAAGCCATTCCACCGGAGAGCTGAAGCGCCGGGAAAGCCTGCGGGCATTCAGGACCGCAAAGACAACCGCCGACAAGGCGATGATGCCGACAAAAAGCCGGAACTGTTTGAGCCCGCCGAGGATATCCTTCTCGGGGATGATGACTGCGATGTGAAGGAGCCGATCGCCGCTCAGCGGATACTTCCGGATTCCGGCCCAGCACGGCTCATCGTCTATTTCAATTTGGACGACCTCCCGCCAGAGGGCGTGGCCTTCATTGACAGTGCGAATCATTTTGCTCAACGCGGGAATGCCGATCTCATCCGGGGTCTTCAAAAAAAAGGTGATCCGCTCTCCGCTTTTCGGTTTCTGAAGGCTGCGCGGAAGCCCGATCACCCGGTAATCCTCGTCGGACATAACCATCACCTGGCCGTTTTCGCTCACGAGAAGCCCCACGGTAAACTTAGAGATATCGGTCAACAGAACATCGAATGCGAGGGTAATGTCGGCTGCGCCATTTTCCGGGGTGACTGCCAGAGAGGCGGTGATCCCGGGGTCCTTGGTGGTAAAAAAAGTGTACGGGCGGGTCCAGAAGACGGCCGATTCATCCTTCGGCTCCCCCTCGCTCCGCGATCCTTTCCGCTCGACGGCTCCGCGATACCAGGGCCGTTCGTGCGGGTCGTACCTGAGATGCCTCCAGGTGACCACGGGAGTCGGATCCGCATCGGTCCATTCCGTAACCCTGGAGTATTCTCCCCACTCACGGGTTCGGGTTTCGCGGTTCATCCACTTTTGGCCGGTCTGGAGCAGCAGATACTCCCTTCCCTCCGAATCTGCGGCCAGAGCAGATGAAATCTGCGGATGATGGCGAACCAGGGGAATGAAAATGCGATTCATCGAAACCCGGTCCGTAAGATCGGTCATTCCTTTTATCGCCCAGCCGGTGGCGGTAAGAAGCTCTCCGGAAACCGGTTCGAAAAATCCGTCCAGTTCCGCTTTTACCTGCTCGACGGTTTGGGTGATAACGCTCAGGGAGAGGGTTTGAATCGTTCTTCTGATGTAAAAAGAGATGGACAAAATGATCGCCGCGCTGAGAATGACAATGATCAGAAGGAGGTTTGAAAGCAGGTTTCTACGAATGGTTACCGGCTGCTTCTTTCTCATGGAGTCGCTTTTCGCCTTACCGGAAAATGCGAAATTTCATTCAGCAAGACCGTTGAGCAGGTATTCGGTCAATTGAAAATAATGAGGGCGGCTGAAAAAGTCAAATTTCCCGGTCGCAGGATCGATTCCGGAAAAAAGGCTTGAGGCAGGCGGTCTGCTCGTATTGTATGTCCGTTCGGACTCTGATAAAGAGATTTCTATCCAAGAAACGCTGAAAAGAGGAGAAAATGTGCGCTCTTTGGCTGAAAAGAAGTCCGGAATCGAACTCTTTTAAGATCGACCGCGGCATCGAAGCAGCGATAAAGTGGCTCGAGCTCCGGCAGCAGCCCGAGGGCTTCTGGGTCGGGATGTTGGAATCCAACTCCTGCATGGAAGCGGAATGGATTCTGGCCATGCACTTCCTGGGCGTCGCGGATGATCCGAAATATTCGAAAGTTGTCCGCTCCATCCTGAACGAGCAGAGACCTGACGGGTCCTGGCAAACCTATTACGATGCACCGCAGGGAGACATCAATACGACGGTCGAGTGCTATGCGGCCCTTCGGGCCGCCGGTCTGCACCCCGACTTCGAACCTTTGAAGAGGGCGAGGAAGTGGATCCTGGAAAGCGGCAGGTTGAATCGAATCCGCGTGTTCACAAGATTCTGGCTGGCTCTCATCGGTGAATGGCCTTGGGAGGATCCGCCGAGCTGTCCTCCGGAGCTCATCTTTCTCCCCCCGTACTTTTTTCTCAACATCTATGAATTCGCCTCCTGGGCCCGGGCGACGATCATCCCGCTGTGCATCCTGTCCGCACTCCGACCGGTGCGGCCGCTCCCCCCGGCGGCGCGACTGGATGAGCTCTTTCCGCACGGACGCCGAAATGCAGCCGTCGCTCCGCCCTTCGTTGCCGGTTTTTTCACCTGGAAGTCCTTTTTCCGGGGGATCGATCGGTTGCTCAAAGCCTATACTCATTTCCCGTGGCAGCCGGGCCGCAGATTGGCTCGGAAGCGGTGCGCCGCCTGGATCGTCGAACACCAGGATGAAGACGGCGCCTGGGGAGGGATTCAGCCCCCCTGGATCTATTCCCTGATGGCCTTAAAGACCCAGGGATTTCCGATCGATCACCCGGTGATCGAAAAGGGGCTCAGAGCCTTCGACGCGCCTTGGTCATACGAAAAAAAGGGGGGCATCCATCTGCAGGCAAGCGAATCCCCCGTCTGGGACACCCTGCTTGTCCTGGACTCCATGCTGGACTGCGGATCGAACCCGGAGGCCGCACCGGTCATGCGTTCGGCCATCGAGTGGATCCTGGAAAAGCAGATTACGGCCAGCGGCGATTGGGCAATAAAGGTCAAGGACGTGTGCTGCGGAGGCTGGGCATTCGAACGGGCAAACCTCTTCTATCCGGATATCGACGACACGGCCATTGCGATCATCGTGCTTGCGCGGGCCCGGAACTTCTTTAAGGGCCCTTCCAAAATCGACCGCGCCCTCCGCCTTGCAACGGAATGGATGCTTGCCATGCAGTGCGCAAACGGCGGCTGGGCGGCCTTCGATCGGAACAACACCAACACCTGGGTCACAAAGCTTCCTTTTTTAGATTTCGGTGAAGCCCTCGACCCGCCCAGCGCGGATGTGACCGCTCACGTGGTGGAAGCGCTCGGGGCCACGGGGCGAAGGATGAACGATCCGGCCGTCCGGAGTGCGGTCAGGTTCATCCGGGATGAACAGGAGCCGGAGGGGAGCTGGTTCGGAAGATGGGGGGTTAACCACATCTACGGCACCGCCGCCGTGCTTCCGGCGCTTGCAGCCGTAGGCGAAGACATGGAGGCTTCCTACGTACGAAAAGCGGCCGACTGGATCGCCGGCCGCCAAAACCCGGACGGCGGCTGGGGAGAGACCTGCGCCTCCTATATGGACGACCGCCTGAAAGGTGTGGGCCCCAGCACGGCCTCGCAAACCGGATGGGCGCTGATTGCGCTGCTCTCTGTCGATACCCGCCGATACGATGGCATCGTCCTGTGCGGGGTGGACTACCTCCTGTCTACGCAAAAAGAGGGCACCTGGGATGAGCCGTACTACACCGGCACGGGATTTCCGGGCTACGGGGTAGGGGCACGCGCCGATTTGAAGCGAAAAGGGAGCACCCTGGAACAGGGGACCGAACTTTCCCGCGGCTTCATGATCAATTACAACCTCTACCGGCATTACTTCCCGCTGATGGCTCTGGGGCGTGCGCGGCGCCATTTCGGCAAGAGGTAGAGCGGGCTTGCCTCGCCGGGGCGGGTTTCGAATCATCCCCGCACCCGCAGGAAAATCGTTTTCCGGCGCCCCCGAATCTTTCAGGGGAAATGCTTCAGATCGGGTTGCCCGATCCGGCCATCCATCATCCCTTTCAGGTATTCGGCCGTTTGAGAAACGGCCTCTTCGAAGAATATCCGTCCTTTTTCTGCGGTGGCCAGCATGGGGTCTTTGTCCTCCAGGAGGGGGATGATTTCCTTTCGGACATTTTCCGGGAAAAGAGCCAGCCCGATGGAAGTCTCGAACTCCTTGGCATGACCGGGAATGATCGCGGTCTCCATGTGCCGTTCCAGGATCTCCTTCGGAATCAATTCCCAGTAGGAGCAAAACTGGAGGTTTACTCCGGGTGTGCTGTTTTTCAAACGATACCGCCAGCTTTCGAAAACGCCCCGGATCGGAGCGGTGTTCCCGCCGTGGCCGTTTAGGATCAGGATGGATTGGATCCCGTGTCTGGCCAGGCTGTCCGCCGCATCGAAAACCACCCCGAGCCAGCTCCCGGCTCCCGCAGAAAGAGTCCCCTTGTGGTGCATGTGATGCTCTGAAATTCCGACTGCAACCGGCGCGGCGACGATGACCCGAGGATAGAGCCGCTTGGCCGCTTCCCGCGCGACGGCGGTTACCGAAGCCATGTCGTGTTCCATGGCCAGATGCTCCGAGTGCTGCTCGTTGCTTCCCACACAGATAACCGCAGCCGTGTATCTGCCGCCCTCGATCCCTTCGCGAAACTCGCGCCGGGTCAGTTTCGCCAGCATGACTTCCGAATTCGGCATAACTCCTCCTTCCTGCTGTGATCCGATTTTTCTTCTTATGGCATGAGGAGAGATTCCGTTCAAGCGCGATCTGCTTTAATTCGGCCTGATGTTATGGTTCAGATGGAAAATGTTTCCGGGATCGTACTTCTTTTTGACCCTCTGCAGGCGAGCGTAATTGGATCCGTAGGCCTTTGCGACCCGTTCTGTCTCCTCTTCGGTCATGAAATTGACATAGGCACCACCCGACGCATAGGGGGCGGCCGCTTTGAAAAACGCCCGCGCCCACGCGATGCATCTCTCATCATCTATCTCTTCATCCCAGCGGCCATGGACGTTCATCACGAATCGGGCGTCGCGGCCTGCATATGCGGTGGCATCTTCCGGAACACGGTTGAGGGCCCCGGAGACAAGCCCGATAAAGATTTCGCATTGAGGAGAAGGAAGCTTCGATGCGTATTCGATCATGGTATCCAGCACGTCATCGCCAAGCTCAATAAAGTTGTGTGTCTTCCAGTAGTTTCTGGCTCCGGCTGCAAGCAGAGGATCGAATGCCTGCTGCCAGTCTACATACGGCTGGACACCGATGTGCTCTCCATGGGAATTTCCGAATTCTCGCATGCGGGCAATCCACTTCTCCCCCTCTGAAGGATCGCCTGCATAAAAAACCGGCAGCACAACCACTTCCCTGCCGTGCACGGATCGGGGGAGAAAGGGGAGCGGCGGCGCCTTGCGGAGCACGACCCAGACGTTGAGGTCTTCCGGTGCGGTTCCTGCGAATTCACGGTAGCGGGACAGCACCTGTTTGGCCTGTTCGAACGGAAATACGATCAGCCCGGCGAATATTTCAGGTCCCACAGGATACAGCTTATACTCGAAAAGAGTTGCGATTCCGAAATTTCCGCCCCCGCCTCGAATCGCCCAGAAGAGCTCGGCATTTTCATTTTCGCTCGCCCGCACCCTGGTTCCGTCTGCAGCGACCATTTCTGCAGACATCAGATTATCGATCGTCATTCCGTATTTGCGGGTCAGCCAGCCGAAACCGCCCCCCAGGGTCAAACCGGAAATTCCGGTAGTTGAATTGATCCCGACCGGTGTGGCCAGACCGTGTGCCTGTACCGCTTTATCGAAATCGTTCAGGGTGGCCCCGGGTTCGACATAAGCCCTTCTCTTCTCCGCATCGACCCGGACATTCCTCATCGTCGAAAAATCGATCATCAGACCGCCGTCGCACAGCGCATTTCCGGCGATGTTATGCCCTGCGCCCCGGATGGATATCTCCAGCCCGTTCTCCTGTGCAAACCGCAGCGCGTGAGGAACATCGCCGGCATTTGCGCAACGAACGATGACGCCGGGCCGCCGATCGATCATCCCATTCCATATCTTACGTACCTGGTGATAATCCGGATCGTCCGGAAGGACCACTCGACCCTTCACCCGTCCCTTTAACTCTTCCGTTTTTTCTTTAGGCAGAGTTTTCATATGCTTGCCCCCTTGCTTGTTCATGGATAAAAAAAAACGTAAAGTATCGTGAACCTTCGTTCCGATCTAGGGGTAAGCATTCGGACTACACCGTGGTATAAGGTATTCAATGTATTCTTTCCGATCGAAACCGGGAGGCAAGGACAGCTTAAAGCGTTGGAATCGATGATAACGGCAAGCATAGGAAATGAATCATAAAGCTTGCACATCCGCGATGCTCAAGACATCTCTTGTTCTACGATTTTAACCAGCTCCAGAGCGAAATGCCCCAAATCTTTTTCCACAAACGATTTGATCGTACCGGCACAGACGGTACGGATCGCCACATCGATCCACTCATCCGGAATATTCAACTTCTGCAGCTCGCAGCGTGCGGTCACGGCAGCCCGGATGCCATGGGAGGATCCGATCCGGTTGATCTTCTCCACGATATCAGGCTCCCCCCGGACGACCTTGAAAAACCCGGGAAACTGCTCCCGGATGCGGCTGAAACGATTCTCGTCTCTGCACCCGACCACGACAATCCCGGGCTCTCCTCTGCGCATGGATCCGGCATGACCGATGATCTTGGCATCGATAATGGCGACGCTTTCGTCTTTTCCGAATGAATCCGGATCGATATGTGCCGCGGTAGCCATGTTTAGGATCATCGCCCCTTTCCGTACAATACCGGCCAACCGGAAAACGGTCTCTTTCACGGCGGGGGCCGGAAGGACCACTGCCGTCAGATCGGCTTCTGCGGCACTCTCAAGGTTGTCGGATGCCTTCCCTTTGACCTTTTCGGCCAGTCGAGATGCTTTTTCCAAATCGCTGTCGATGATGATTTTCTCTGTACCGGCAGGTAATTGTTCGGCGATCAGCGAACCCATTCGACCCGCTCCAACAACAGCCGTGCAGAATGACATATGCGGTTCTCCAATAATGAAATTTCAGACTCCCGGCCCTGTTAATTACGATGACCCGTTCATAACAACCAAATCTTCGTGAATCAAGCTTCTTCGGGCCGTTATTCATAATTGAAGAATGGTTGAGCACGCGAAAAACGGCGCAGTTCTCTTTTAACTGTTGCAAATGCGAAAAATCTCTGATAGATTGCACCATAAACTTTCTGTAAAAGGATTTAGAAGCTGAGGTTAACCGCAAAAAAGCGCCTCGCAGGTTTTTTTCACATTCGTGATCTGACCTCTCCATCATCACTCGAACACGTGATCTTGAGAATTAAACTCTGCCCTGCCTGCCTCGGTGAAAAGACTTTCGTATATCCATTCAGGTAATCGATCCTGCGATATATACGAGCCAGATCCAACGGGTGTGTCAGCTCGGGTTGTGGAAACCGTAACCGCTCTATATAAGGATACTTTGCAATCACCGCTTCGATCACTGCATTCCAATCAAAAGTGCCAACCCATCGAACTGTCGCTGGGTGACCCGAAAATGATGAAAATCAATCGTGTTGAATTCCAACCGTCTTTCGTAGAATTCACTTGTTCATTTACAGTACAGCAAATCTCAACGATGAAAGGGGATCAAGAATGAATATTTATATAGGCAACCTGTCGCGCAATGTTAAAGAAGAAGATTTGAAGGAGGCTTTTGCAGCTTTCGGAGAAGTGACGTCAGCCAGTATTATCAAAGATAAATACAGCGGCGAGTCAAAGGGGTTCGGATTCGTGGAGATGCCGGATAAGGCCCAGGGCCAGGCAGCAATCGAATCTCTCAATGGGAAGGACTTGAAAGGCCAGAGCCTGAACGTCAACGAAGCCCGACCGCGTACAGGAGACCGTGGAGGCTCGAGGCCCGGCGGCGGCGGCGGATTCGGCGGACCCAGGGGCGGCGGGCGTCGTTATTAAACCAGGCAGGGCAAAACAGATGACGCAATCGAATCCAAACAATGAAGTGAATGAAGCTAAGGAAGAAATTTTCCCGTATGCTGTCGGGATCGCAGAAATAACCCCGAAGCGGAGGAGCCGGAGAGGCGGTAAATCCATCCGGCTGCCCCGCTCCGAATCGATGCCGGTTCCTTTTGAACAGGAAAGCCAGCCTCGCTGCGGCCGGACCCCGAAGAGAAAAGAAAAAAGCAGGCCGGAAAACGACTGGAGCGTTTCGCAGTTCGATGTCGGAATCGCCGAAGATAAAACCCGCTTTCACGATCTGGGTCTTCCGGACCGGCTGCTCCATGCCATCAGCGATATCGGGTTTGAATACTGCACACCCATTCAGGCCGACATACTCCCCAGTACGCTGTCCGGCAGGGATGCAAGCGGGCGGGCGCAAACCGGTACGGGCAAAACGGCCGCATTTCTGATCACCCTCATTGCCAGAATGCTGAACAACCCGATTCACGAAAATCGGGCTTCCGGCGCTCCCCGTGCCCTGATCCTTGCACCCACCCGGGAGCTGGTGCTTCAGATTACCCAAGAAGCCCTCCTGCTTGCCAAATACACGGAACTCAGGGTGGTTTCCGTATTCGGGGGTATGGATTACGGAAAGCAAAAGAAGCAATTATCCTCCGGTCCGGTCGATATCGTCGTGGCGACCCCCGGAAGGCTTCTCGATTTTCAGCGGCAGCATGAAATCTCCTTGAAGAAGGTTGAAATCCTGGTCATCGATGAAGCCGATCGCATGCTGGACATGGGTTTTATCCCGGATCTGCGAAAAATCGTCTACAGCACCCCCAACAAAGACAAACGGCAGACCCTGCTTTTCAGTGCGACGCTGACGGAAGAGGTCATCCGGCTGGCCGCCCAATGGACCCGCGATTCGATCAGCATCGAAATCGAGCCCGATCAGGTTGCGGTCGAAACCGTCGATCATGTGGTATATACCGTCACCAGCAGTCAGAAGTTTGCGCTCCTGTATAATACCATCGTCGGCAAAAACCTGGACCGGGTCCTGGTTTTCTGCAATCGAAAAGACGAAGTGGCACGGCTTGCGGATATGCTTTCCCGCCACGGGATCAACTGCTCCATGCTTTCCGGTGATATCCCCCAGAAGATTCGGACCCGCCATCTCGATCAATTCAAGGCGGGGAAAATCCGGGTCCTGGTTGCCACGGATGTGGCCGGGCGGGGCATCCACATCGACGGGATGGATTATGTCTTCAACTTCTCCCTGCCACATGACCCGGAAAGTTATGTGCACCGGATCGGGCGTACCGGCCGGGCCGGCGCAAGCGGAACCGCCTTCAGCTTCGCGGATGAAAGAGATTCCTTTTACATACCGGCAATCGAAGAATTCATAAAGCGAAAACTGAGTTGCACCGAACCGGAAGCTGAATGCCTCATCATGCCTGAACCGATCTTTGCCAAGGGAAACGGAAAGCCCCCCGCCGGCAGGAGATCCCGCCCGGCCGATCCCGGCCTGCCGTCAAGAAGAAAACGAGGGCGGCGGCATACGGAACATAAAAGGGCTGTACATTCAGCCGCTTGATTGTACTCGGAAGAAGGAGGCTGCCGGATGGAAAATATCCTCAGGCTTTCGGTTCAGAGACGATCCCTCCCGGCCCGGGAGATCGACTTCCGTGTCGAGCGCCAGTTCAACGCAGGTTGGGTGGGCCGGGACCGCAAGGCCCTGCAGCACCACATCGACGAGCTTGCCCGCCTGGGAGTTCCGGCTCCCAAGCACATTCCGACCCTCTTTTCCCTGGGAAACCACCTCCTTGCCACATCGGAATCCATTCAGGTGCACGGGGAGGAGACTTCCGGAGAGGTGGAATGGGTGCTCCTCCGGCATCGGGGGGAGATGTTGATCGGCGTCGGCTCGGATCACACGGATCGGAAGCTGGAAATCCATTCGGTTCCCAAGGCAAAAAACATGTGTCTGAACGTGATGGCTCCGAGCGTCTGGCCCTACGAGGAGGTCAAGGAGCACTTCGACCGGCTCGTGCTCGAATGCACCGTGGAGAAGGACGGTGAAACCCGGCTCTATCAGCGGGACATCTGCGGCGCGATTCTGGATCCCACCTACTGGACCCGCTTCCTCGAAAAGCGGCTGGGCGCCTTGGAAGACGGGTTCGTGCTTTTTTCCGGCACGATCGGCACCCTGGGAGGGCTGGTGATGGGGAAAGCCTACGGCTTCAGCATCATCGACCCGGTGCTGAAAAGAAGCATCTCCCATCGCTACGCGTGCACCGTCATGACCGGCGCCATCGAGGACTACTGAACCCCAGACTCTGCATTTTTTCTATTTCGCGACCTATACCCCGAAGCATGAGAAAAAACGGGTTGCCCCTTCGCGAAAAACGTCCGGAGGCGTCAGCAGGCTGACCACGAAAAAACCATCCCGGTGAAATTCATAGAAGCTTCCGGGATGAATGAGCGTGTTTTCGGTTTCGAGAAGCCGGCAGGCAATCTCTTCGTCTGCCGACGGATGGGTTACCGATAGGACCGCATACCAGCCCCCTTCCCGGATCAGCACCCGGAAATTGGATGTCTTGGCAGCTTGTCTCTTCAGCCAGGCTTCGTTTTCTAAAAGGCGCGCCTGGATCTGTTCCTGAATCGATTTCCGCTCCAAGAGCAGGCTTTCGGCGGCAAGCTGAACGGGAGTGCCGACGGACAGATAGAAATCGGCGATCGTTTCCAGCCGCTCCCCCGCCGGCCTGCTGAAGCCGGGGTCCCCCGCGGTGACAATCCATCCGAGCTTCATCTGAGGCAGGCCCAGGATCTTTGAAAAGCCGTTCAGAAGGAAAGTGAGCGCCCCGCTGTCGTTTGAGACCGAACGCACCCTGTCAGGAGCCCTCTCACTGGAGAAATCGTAAAAAACCTCATCGACGATCCTTGCGATCCCCTGCCCTTCGCATAACCGGTTGATGCCCTCCCATTCCTCCTGCTTTACATAAGATCCGGTCGGGTTGTTGGGGTGCACCAGGACGATGGCCCGGGTTCTGGAGGTGATGAGGGCGGATAGAATCTCCAAATCGATTCTCCACCCTTTTGTATCGCAGTATCGCAGCGGATAGTACACATACCGCAGGGATTCGAGTGAGGAAAGGTAGGAAAGCAGAGGGTATCCGGGATGAGGAATCAGGACCTCGTCTCCGGGATCTCCGATCAGTTTGAAAAGAAACCCGTACGCCTCGCTTGTGCCGGCTGTAAGCACGATCGAATCCGGATCGATCTCTTCCCCTCTTTGCCGGTAGTAGGCTGCAACCGCACGGCGGGCGGATCTCAGCCCGCGGGAATCGGGTTCATAGACGATGGAGCCGGGCTGCGAGATCGCCTTCCGGATCTTTGCTTCAGGAAAGAGAAAACCCGCCTTTGTCGGATTTGACGCCGTCAGGTCGATGACCTTCTCCCCTGCGGCCCTTTTGGCCTCAAGGAGAAGCGCCATCCGGTTGGGGGATAGATCCCAGTTGCATCGGTCTGAAAACATGCCCGTATTTTTACCACGGAACGGGCTCTTTTCCAATTGCCGGCAACGTAATCAGTTTGATTATGTGCTGGAAACGCCCGATGAGACGATCCCCATCGAAGTAAAAGCCACCGACGCCCCTTCCCTGGCCGATGCTTCCAACATCAAGCGGTTCCTTGAGGCATACCCGCAAAAGGCTCGGCGCGGTTTTGTCGTCTGCCGCTGCCGCGCGCCGCGGCGCTTGGCGGACAACATCGACGCCGTTTTGCTGCGGGAAGGTTTTTCGTTTTTCAAGAATAGTCCACTTGTTGTTCGAGAAACGACAGAAGGCTGACTACAAGGAGTTGGTGCAGATTTCCGAAGAAGATGGAGACGGCCGTAAGACAGGCCCGGGAGGTCATCTCCATGTTAAGGGAATTCGTCCGGTTGCGGGAACAGGACGCCGAGGGAATATGATCGAATTCGGACAGTGGCTGTGTGAAGATGTTCTCAAATTGGAAAATCGGTATCAAATCCATAGGCAGCAATTTGTTCACTCACGGCCCATCTTATTTTCTTTGCGGTATCTTTACCGATACCGTCAACGGATTCCAATTCCTCCCGATCTGCCGTAATTACCCTTTCGACACTGCCAAAGTGCTCTAACAGCTTGATGGCTCGTTCACGTCCGATTCCTTTCGAATATTACCCGGCCAGCCTGGTAATCACCAATGGAGAGGCGCCGTATTTTAACAGCAACTCCCCTCATATCCATGAGCGCGGCAATAACTTCACCCTTTTGTTCACGGTCATCAGCCGTAATTGTAATCGTGTCATTCTTTGATTCGAGGGAATGCATTATGATGTGCTTTCTCGAGCACCATTCTCCTTCTCCAAAATCCATACAGGCGAATGGGAAGAAAAAGACCGTTCATGAGAATCTCCCTCTTTTTTATGAGAGTGACTGAATCATAGTGTATCTGATCTTGTGCGTCAATCACGCACACACAGGATAGGGTAAGGGATTAGGATTAGAGAATCCATGGACGTTCTATATTCCCCCTGTCAAGTAAAAAAGTAACTTTTTGAAAAGACAAGGCTTGTCAACCGATCGCTGTTCTTGTAAAAGGGGACATTGAGGGGAGGCCTAACTGCAAAGAATGCCCCATCTTTGAGCGATACACCGAGCGGAATGGCTTTCGCGAGGGCTAAATCCGACAGAAATCCGGCAAAGCCGACGAAGCGGTAATCAGAATCCTTCATGCAAACGGCTCATAAACGTCTCAAACGGCCCATTTGTCGGAGGTCACATTCGAAGCACTTCTGATCAAAAAGACATATTTAGCAAACCCAGGACCATGAGCAAGATACCTTAAACTTGGACAAGCCAGGACCATGAGCACCCCTTCCAACCCGGAGCTTCAACTGGCCCATGACTTTGTGGAGTACACCGACCGGAACATTTTCCTGACCGGCAAGGCCGGCACC
>QZKK01000094.1 GCA_003599475.1 Desulfobacteraceae bacterium | reverse complement strand
ATAACTGCGAGAAAATGCGGTCAGGAGGCCGGCGCCTGCCACGCCGCAGATTCCGATGGTAATGAGCATCCGCGGGCCGAGTCGATCGGCGAACCAGCCCGCCGGAATCTGGCTGAGTCCGTATGAAAGAGTGAACGCGGAAATGAGCAGCCCGGCCTGCGTATAATCGAGGCTGAATTCCTGGCGAATCATCGGCAACAGGGGAATCGGAAGCGAGTTCACCAGGTGGTGTCCGAAATGGGCGGCCATAAAAAACGGCAACAGTCCGGAAAACGCGGAGGGCCGGCTGCCCCCGGCATTCCCGCTTTCGATCGGTGTTCTTTTTTTCATCTGGAATCGAAATCTCCCGATGGGTGCAAGAATGAAGGCAGTACCGCCGGGGGTCACGGATGAAGCTTCGCAGGCCTGAGAGATGCGGAACCATAACTGGTGCCAGCCGCTTTTCCCCCGAGCAATATAGGAAAAGACCCCTCGATCTGTCAAGTATGGCTGAGGATCGGAAAGATCCTGGAATCTGTGCTTGCAATCGTCTCTGTTTTATAGAAGATTGAGGGATCTCGAAAAAGCGGCAGCCTCGAAAATTCATCAAAGGAATCGACGATGACCGGACCCGACAAGAAATACCGTTTTTTATTCATCCAGCCCTTTCAGCTACCGGCAGGAGGTAAATTCGCGGATAAATACCACACGCCGGCGCTCTCCAAAGAAAAGCGGCTTCGAATGGAATACCTCAACATCGGGCATCTGCTGGAAGATGTCGACTGGGATTTTCACGGCGGCCCGGTCGCCCCGTACGGCGATTGGGCTGTCGAGACCCGCGAGGAGTTTTGTCATGTGGCAGCAGCCCGGCTGCCGATCGTTCGGGAGGCCTGCGAAAGCGGAAAGTACAACGCCATCATCCTGCTCGGCGGGGGGGAGCCCGGATTCATGGAATCCCGCGAGATCGGAAGGAAGTTCGGCATTCCCGTCACCTCCTGCGCCTTTTCCCAGATGCATATCGCCTCGATGCTTGGGAACAAATTCAGCGTCATCGATTTTACGGAAGTGCACAATATGTTCTATTACGACCTCGTGGTTCGCCACCGCTTTACCGACCGCTGCGCTTCCATCCGGAACATCAATTTCTATCACGGCAGACCGGGACACGATGACGAGAGCACCATCGACAAGGAACGCGACAAGGCCCTGCGGGGCGAACCTTCCGAGGCGGTGGAGCGGGCCGTCCGGGAAGCGGTTGCTGCCATCGAGGAAGACGGAGCGGAGGTCATCACCTTCGGATGCTCGGATGTGTTCTGGCTTCAGTCTTTCCTTCAAAAGCGCCTGGAGGAAATTGGCTGGGAAGTGCCCGTTCTGGAGGGGTATAGCTGCGCAATCGTTTTGGCCAGACTCTTTGTCGATCTGGGGGTCGATGCCAGCGGACTCAAGTTTCCAAGCGACCGGCCAAGACAATGGCGGCGCAAGAAAATCTTCTGATGCATGTAAGCCCAGCCGCTGGCCACTGGATGCTGGATTCTGGATGGCTGAAGCGGACTGTTTGATCGCTACGATAATAACGCTGCGGAACCGCTTCAATAAGCCGGGAAATCATTTTTTCTTCAACCGCTTCCCCCATGGCCGAAATCGTCCACGAGATCGATCTGAAGGACGTAAAATATGCCCGGCCGGAAACCGATGGTTTTACAGCTCTTTTGACAGGGCTTGTGGCCTCGCATCGGGAGGACGAGCGGCGCATGGATGAAGGATGCCGTCTGTTCGACAATCTGTATGCCTATTTCCATCGGCACAAAAGGGATTGAGTTCATAAAGGAATCCAAGCGAAAAACCATCTTCGATAGAAAAGGAGAATCAAAATGAATGGAGTTGTCCCCGGCTCACTGCAGGGCGGACATGTTCGGCCTGTACTACTTGATCCGGGATGTTTTTGTCTCCTTTGCCGCGCTGGCCGGCGCCTTTCTGTGGCAGATCAGCCCGAAGGCAAACCTGATTACAGCGTTTGTTTCGGAGTCATTGGAACCATAGGATTTGCAGCTTTCGGACGCGATATTCCGGTGCCGAACCCGACCGGGAGCGACCCATGAAAACCTCACTGCAAACGATTTCCTTCAAGGGGGCATTGAAATTCTGGACCAAGCTTGGCTTTATCAGCTTCGGGGGGCCGGCCGGCCAGATCGCCATCATGCACGAAGAAGTCGTGGAGCGCAGGGGCTGGATCGGCGAAAACCAGTTTTTAAGGGCGCTAAACTTCTGCATGCTGCTTCCCGGACCCGAAGCCCAGCAGCTTGCCACCTAAGCCCATGACAACAATTCATTCCGTCGATACGGAAGCGTCGAGCCGAAAGATTTCAGGCAGACGGCCGCCGGCTCTGTTCGATATCCATCAAGATCGAATTTTCACCGATCGCGGGGTGGTCAATGTTTTTCCTCGTCTTTATGGCCGTGCCGGTGGTGCAGGTCGGGCCAATGTTTATGCGCGTGCTTTTGTGAGTCGTGTTCGTGCCAGTGCGGATGTTTCTGTTCGGGGCGAATTCCCTCGTGTGCATGGTCGTGGTGGGCTTCATCATGCCTGTGGACATGCTGATGTGACATGGTGTCATGTCGGTGGACATGCTCGTGCTTTTCGCTGAAAAGGACCAGTAGAGAGACGGCCATGAGTCCTGCCGCCGTCGCCTGCATACCGGTGAATGCCTCCCCGAGAGCGGTCACTGACAACAGCAGACCGAAAAACGGGGCGGTTGAAAAGATCATCTGGCTGCGAGTCGCCCCCATTCCCTGAGCTGCGTTGATATATAGGGTGATGCTGAATCCATAGGAAAGCGTTCCGACGAGCAACGCGGTTAAAACCATACCAGGTGTCCCTGCGCCGCCTGAAACGGCGCTGCCTATCGACAAGTTGAATGCTCCGGCGACCACCCCCTTCCACAGGGTTGTCTGAGCCGGAGATATGCCGTCGATGAGCGCTGTGAAGTGATTGTCGAAACCCCAGCAGATGCATCCGGAGGCGACCAGAACAGTGGGGAGGATACCTGAGCCTCGATCGGCTCCCGCCAATAACAAAATGGCGGCAAATGTCCCCCCTGCCGCAATCCATCCCCGCAGCGTCAGATACTCTCTGAACACAAAATGTCCCAGAACCACGGTCGCCACAAACTCAAGATTCAGCCACAGCGAGACAGACCCCGCCCGGGCGGCTTTCAATCCAAGCAGAAGCAGCACCGGCCCAAGGATACCTCCCAGAAGGATGGCCCCTGTGAGAAGAAAAAAACTTCGATGACCGGCTCTCCATGGCCACGGAAAGGCGCCCTCTTTAACGATGATCGGAAGCACACCCAGGGCGGCACCAAGGTATAGCAAACCTGCAAGTGCCTGGGCAGGAATCCCCCCTAGCAAGGCTTTGCTGGCAGGTGTGGCAGCGCCGAAAAGAAACGCCGAGATCAATCCGATAATTGCAAATCTTGCAGTGGTGTGTGTTGCCTGCATTGTCTTGAACCGGGTGCCGTCCCCTTAAACGATATCGCTCAATGGACTCTCCAGTTTCGTAGTATAGCCTTTTATGGAAAAATTGTCTAGTGATTTCCACATGCCGCCACCTATGCATCCAGAGCCGGTACGCCGATTGAAATCGTTAGTAAAGTCATCCCCCGGCACCAAAATCTTGTGACCACCCAGAGGTACATAGGTAAAGTAACGGATAATGAGGCTATCCGATATATTGAAAATCTTTATGGATAATCGAGGATTGAGGGGTGGGTTATCGACGGCCCACCCCTATTTTTTCACCAGTCTGCCCTGAAATATGCATGCGGCATGAAGCCGGTAAAATCACGGATTTGAATTGGTTATAGTAGGAAACAAAGCTTCCGTCGACTCTCAACCACAGCCACAAAAGCGGAAACTGAAATCGCGGTCGCTCAATACGAGCGGGCGATCCTGGCTGCATTTGGGATATTGTTTGACCTATTTTCTTTTAAACATTGCCGACAAAAGATCGAGTTGGAGCTCTTGTATCTGGACAAGGCGATCCCACTGATGCGAAAGGAGGTGATCCAGCTTGTCATGGAGATGGCGAATTTCAAGCTCTGCCTTAAGATTGATTTGGTATTCATGCTGCAGACGGAGTCGGTCTTTTGCCTCCTGTCGATTTTGGCTCATCATGATGATAGGCGCCTGGATTGCAGCCAGACATGAAAGAATGAGGTTTAACAAGATAAACGGATACGGATCAGGGGGGTGTAAACGCAGCACCAATATATTTATCACGATCCATATAGCGATGAAGGTGCCAAAACATAAAATAAAGGTCCAGCTTCCACCAAATCTTGCAATACCATCTGCCAGCCTCTCACCGAAAGACCACCGGTTTTCGAACTCCTTGTCGACGTTCATCGCGAGCAGTTCGTGTTCCTGAATGCTGTGCAGGACCTTCTGTTCGATACTTGTAAGTTCGCCCTTTTCAGACTCTAACAGGAAATGGACATAGTCAGCCCCTGACTTTATGAGATCATGTTTACAAATGAAGTCGTCCTGCCCCCAAGTGGGTCGATCGCCAAGAATCCGTTTCGCGATGCTGCCCCGGATGGCCCCGCATGGAAAAAGTTCCCGTCGAGGGAAGCTCTCCCCGCAGATTATACATGCATACCGACTCATATCCGTCATAGGTTAGCTTGCTCCCACAAATCAATCCAAAGCGACAGGGACCGGTTTCGCGTTCCAAATGTCCCTGCAATACTCACGAATTGCGCGGTCGGAGGAGAACTTGCCCATGCGGGCGGTATTCAGGATAGACATGCGTGTCCACTGTTCCCGGTCGCGGTAGGCCGCATCGACCTGCCTTTGCGTATCGACGTAGGGAGCAAAATCGGCGAAAAGCATGAATGTATCATGGAAAAGAAGCGAGTCGACCAGAGGCTTGAACAATTCCCGATCGCCGTTTGAAAAATCGCCCGAACGGATTCGTTCGATGACCCCCTGGAGCTCCGCGTTCCTCAAGTAGTATTCCATGGGCCGGTATCCGCTTTTTTGGAGCGAGTACACTTCCTCGGCGGTGAGCCCGAACAGGAAGAAATTTTCTGCGCCCACTTCCTCTCTGATTTCGACGTTGGCCCCATCCAGAGTCCCGATCGTCAATGCCCCGTTCATGGAAAATTTCATGTTTCCAGTTCCTGACGCCTCCTTCCCGGCAGTCGAGATCTGCTCCGACAGATCGGCGGCCGGGTAGATGAATTTCGCGTTTTTAACATTGAGGTCAGGGAAGAAGATGACCTTGATGCGTCCGGCCACGTCGGGGTCGTGATTGACCACTTCGGCCACGGAGTTGATCAGCTTGATGATCCGCTTTGCCATGAAATAACCGGGGGCGGCTTTCCCCCCGAAGAGAAAAGTCCGCGGGCACATGTCGGTTCCCGGGTTTCCCTTGATCCGGTTGTAAAGGGCGATGATGTGCAGAACGTTCAGATGCTGACGCTTGTACTCGTGTATCCTTTTCACCTGGATATCGAAAAGCGATGACGGATCGACTTCGACCCCTGTGCGTTCACGGATCAGCCCGGCAAGTTTTTTCTTGTTCTCGAGCTTCACCCGGCCCCACTCCTCTCGGAAAGCGCTGTCGTCGACAAATTTCTCGAGCTGCCTAAGCTCCTCCGACCTGCGGATCCAGGTTTCGCCGATCTTGTCCGTGATGAGCCGGCTCAAGCCGGGATTGCTTAGAACCATGAATCGGCTGCTTGCCCTGGATCGGCTCGTCGTTGGGGTAGAGAACCTTGGTGATGTTCTCCGAGAAAATCTTTTCGTCCACTGCCCCGTAGTAGTCTCCCACGTTGAAAGCTTCAAATTCAAAGGACTCCACAGCTTCAGCCTTCCACAGCCGAAGCAGATTGCAGGTGTTTACGCGATACCCCAGAATCGGGGTGTCGTAGGCAACGCCCTTCACAATCCGGTGGGGAATCCATCGAACCCGGTAGCGGCCCTGATCATCCTGATAGTGCTCGGTGCGCCCCCCAAAACTCACCTGAAATGTGATTTCAGGTCGAACCACTTCCCATGGATTGCCCAAACGAAGCCACTGATCGGTGCGTTCCACCTGCCAGCCGTCTCGAATCTCCTGGTCGAAGAGACCGAATTCGTAGCGGATACCGTACCCAACGGCAGGGACCTCGAGGGTTGCAAGGGAATCGAGGTAGCAGGCCGCCAGCCGGCCCAGCCCTCCATTCCCGAGGCCAGGATCCTCCTCCTGGTCGAAGAGAGCCTGAATATCCAGACCCTCTTCTTCCGCAGTCCTGCGAATGTCCTCGTAAATCCCCAAATTGATCATGTTGTTCTCCAGATGGCGACCAAGGAGGAATTCAGCCGAGAGGTAGGCGAATATCTTTAAGGGGAATCGCATCCTTGTATTTTACCGGAATGGTATCGGCATCCCACTGCTCCGGAGGCACCGCTTTGCCGGTTTTGGCTTCCACATCCGCTCCCAGGGCCTTTTCAATTTTTGCCTTTACGCGGGCAAGCAGCTCACTGGGAAGTCCCTCCCGCGGATCCGCGTGGAGCTTGACCAGCTTGGTCCGATCCCGGCGCCGGATATAGGGATCTTCAAATTCCGTATCGAAACCGGTCACCACCTGACCGACCGGCATCATCTTCTGGGCCGCCGGACTCCAGACCTGTATGCCTTGCAGATTGGAAAGGTCGACTCTTTCGGATTCCGGCGACCGGGCGATAATCGGCAGCAGCTCATCCTTTTCGCGGTAAACACCCGCCCGGGTTCCCTCGACGGCCGATTCGATTGCCTGGGACAGTTGCGGCCGATCGATTCCGGCCCTTCGGGCCTGGGCTTCGGCCAGCCGGGGACGGACCACCTTGATCTTGCTTCGCCATTCGTTTCGTACCGCTTTACAGAACGGATCGTCCAGTAAAATATTCTCCGCCTTTTCGGCGAGCTGCCGCAAAACGACCGGATCCGGGCCGTTGATCCGAAGCTGAATTTTGCCGCCGCTTCCCGGTCCGAGGATAAACGCACTGGTATTTACAATGGCCTGGGGAAACATCGTCTCCAGGTCGTTCTGGGTCCGCTGCATCAGGGCAGGAATCTTCCGGTAATCGTCCACCTCGATGATGACCTGGGCAAAGCTGCCGTAGGAGGGCTCGGGGGTGTAGGTCAAAAGGAACCGAATCTGCCCGCCGCCGATAAACGTGGTCAGGTCCCGTGTTCCCTCCTGTTTGGAAAGATACGCTTCCGCTTCTTCCATCAGGCGGCTCGTTTCATCGATGTGGGTGCCCTCCGGAAACCAGAAATCGATATAGTACATGGGGGTTGTGGAATCCGGAAAAAAGAGGTTTTTCACATGTCCAAATCCCACCATGGCCACCACAAAAAGCCCGAGGACTACCCCCACCGTAATCCACCGGAGCCGGATGCTGGTCGAAAGAAGCCTCCGGTGCAAGCGGTAGAACGCGCCGCCGTAAGGATCCTTCATTTCGCCGCCTTTCCCTAGAGTTGGTAAAGCATTTTGCCTTATTTGGTAATTGTTTCGTAAATCTAATCGGACCTAACCCTAATGTTTCGGGTCATTGGCGGGCGGTCCGAATCAGAAGGACATTTTCGATGCCCGTGCCAAGGGCGGGCGACGAGCCCCTTTGCTTTGCACGCTCCCCGCCTTGATCAGGGTCTTTTCTTCTGAACCATCCACGTTCACCTTCGCTCGTGAATATCTGATTTTGACAGACGGGATTGACGTCAGACCACTTGACAACATTTTTCCTATTGGTATAACATGCCAATATGAAAGCGAAGCTTATCCGGCATGAAAAGGTTACGGATGAAATCGGAAACACCATCGAAATCAAATTGTGGAAAATACCTTCGACTCCGGAAAAACCGCATGGCTTTAAATATTCTCTTGCTTATGTCGAGGCGGGAAAAAGAGTCATCGGCTATGACAACGCTGAGCAAAAAGGCGATCATCGGCACTACGGCAGGAAAGAAGAACCTTACACCTTCACCAGCCTGCGCCAACTGACGAAAGACTTTATGGCCGATGTAGCGCAGTTTAAAAGGAGCAGATAATGAAGACGAAAACAATCAAAATCGGGATCAAGGATGTTCATACTGCCATGGATGATTTCGTAGCAGCCGGTGAGGCCCTTGCCCGTGGAGAAACCGTTCGGGAGGAAACCGGCATCTATTTTACCAGTATCGAAGCTTTTCGAAAAGCCATTACACCACGCAGAATGGAGTTGCTGCATATTATCAAAACGACTAAGCCGGAATCGATCAACCAATTGGCCAAATTCTCCGGCAGAAACATCAAAAACGTAGCTGAAGATGTAAAATTTCTATCTCAGGTGGGTTTGGTGGAAACCGAAACGGCACACAACCGCCTGTCGCCTCAAGTGAATTATGATGAAATCGATTTGCGTATCGCACTCTGAAACGTCTCGGAAATTCTACAACCAGGTAGATCCCGCCCCATCTCAAAGAATCAAGACGCACCCTGAATAACCGGACTTTAGGAGTTAAAAAATCAGTCTTCTCCCCGAATTGCGGATAGAAAAACATTCGTCAAAACCCTTTCCGGCATCGCTTACCACAAGCTCTATTCGATCCGACCCGTTTTTGACAAGCGCGACGATTGCAGACTTGACCCCGGAATGCTTGAGTGTATTGAAAAGAAGCTCGCGTGCTGATTGAAAGAGGACAATGATCAAATCCTGCTGCGAAATGACGAAGTCCTCAAGCTTCAACTCTACCGCAAACCCGTATTTTTCCTGCATCGACCGGGCAAGCCAATTCAGTCCGGCCGGCAGCCCGTTCTGGTAAAGAATCGGCGGTGAAAGCTCGGCTGTAATCGAGCGTGAAGACTGAATCGACTCGGAAATCAAGGAGCGAATCGTCTCCAGAAGCTTCTTCTGATCGTCTCTCCCTCTGTGTCATCACCACGCCGTCAATGATATTGTCCGTGGTGCGATACGGCATGGCTTTGAGCTGATACCAGGTACGGTCTTCGGAGACGATTAGGCTCAAGGCGTATGACTGGCCGGGCAATGTGCGCGAACTGCAAAACGTGGTCGAACGGGCTCTGATCCAGAACCGGGGAGGGATGCTTTCGTTTGAGACGCTTTCGGCCACTCCAGTTTCCGGAGATTACGGAGGGGGTCGGGAATCAGGTCCACACCGAACCGTGCTTTCGCTGGACGAGATCAATGCCCAGCACATCAGGCAGGCTTTGGAGAGAGCTGATGGCAAGATCAACGGTCCGGGAGGAGCTGCAGAAATCCTCGGGCTAAATCCAAATACACTCAGGAACCGGATGAACAAGCTTGGAATTCCGTACGGAAGGAGAAGCTGGAAACCTCATTCGAAGGTATAGGTCTATTGGAGCACCAAAATCAGAAAAGCCACAAAATAGATCCGCACATCCATATTTGTGGTGGTAATAGCGGAGGCAAAATTCTTTCGGTACAGCTCCGGCCGGCGCCAGTCGCGGAAAACACCCGGTTTTGTGTTAAAGGGCATCGGCGGACCATAGCGGTCCGTCTCTTTTCTGAGTGCCCTTACCCGTTCGAGATCGCATTCAGAGCCAAAGATCGGATGACCAGAGGATTCACCGCCTCCGCCGGCAGCCCCAGCGTATCGATCACATGTTTGCATAATTCCAACCGGTCGAGCTCCTGGACATCCGGAATCGTTTCAGTGATTCTCATTGAATTCTCCTGCCCGCATCAGATGTTTGCAAGCTCGTTATAGAAGGCGATGATGCCGGAATTGTCCCATTCACCCCGGCCTTTTGCGACCTGGGAGGTCAGCGCCTGCGCGTGAAGGCTGCTGAGCGGCAAAGGAAAATCGAGGCGGCTCGCCAGATCGAGGATCAGCCGCACATCCTTGAGATGAAAGGCCAACTTCCCCTCAGGCGGCAGGAAATCCTTATCGATCATCTTAAGCCCTTTCATATCCATTGCCCGGGAGTATGCTGCGGAATTCTTCAGTACCTCTAAAATGGTATTCTGATCCATACCGGCCTTTTTCCCCAGGGAGAGTCCTTCGGCCAGAACCATTCGATTCAGCCCTAGAACCAGATTGACGATCAACTTCATCAGTGCGCCGGAACCGTTTTTCCCGAGGTAGCTGCTCCTCCGCCCCAAGGTGGCAAATACCGGCTCGCAATCTTTATAAACATCCCGACTCCCACCGACCATAAATGTAACATCTCTTTCCGCGCACATTTTGCTGGTGCCGCTGATGGTGGCATCGAGCATTTCGATCCCCTTTGTCTTCAATCCCGCTGCCATTTCGGCGGACATGAGCGGGTCGGCCGTAGTGGTGTCGATTACCACTAACCCTCGCCTCCCCTTTTCCGGCAGCTTGAGTGCATGGAGAATCACATCCTCCACGACCTTGGAATTGGGCAGGGACAGCATGATCAGATCCACTCGATCGACCAGATCGGCAGGATCGCTGCTTGCCTCTGCGCCCATTTCGATTACAGCGGCGATTTCCGACGGGGAGATGTCGTAACCGATCACCCGATAGTCC
Organism: Desulfobacteraceae bacterium; assembly: GCA_003599475.1. The sequence goes on along the minus strand of QZKK01000094.1, from coordinate 5,188 downwards.
GCGGAAAGAAGATTTCGAACCATTCCCTTGCCCATCAACCCAAGACCGATGAATCCGATCCTCTCCTTTTTCATGCGCTTTACCCCCCACATCTCAGCGGATGATTCGATCTGCTAAACTCCGGCTTCCCTTGCCGCGGCCGGTTCCGCAGTTTTCTTTTTCCGTTTCCTCAACGTTCTTCGCCAGAACCAGAAGGATATAATCGGAATCGCCAGGAAGATCAGTCCGGCAATCGGCCGGACGATAAACAGGTAATGGAACAGATTCCCCTTAGCCAGGCTGAGGGTTTGTCCGAAAGAATACTCCAGAATCGGCCCCAGGATGAAGGCCATAACCATCGGTGAGATGTCGAAGTGCAGCTTCCGGCAGACATACCCGAATCCGCCGAAAGCGGCCAGGATGATCAGATCGAAGGGATCGGAACGATAGACGTAGGATCCGGCGAAAGCGAAGATCGTGATCAACGGCAGCAGAACGGACTTACGGATGGTAACGATTCTGGCAAAAAAAGGAATGGTCACGTAGCCGATCGAGACGAACAGGATGTTTGCAAAAACCATGGCCATCAGGATGCCGAAAACAAGCGGGCCCTGCTCGGACATGAGCTGAGGTCCCGGCCGGATGCCATGAGCGATAAAGGCCCCAAGCATAATGGCGGTGACGTTGTCGCCGGGTATCCCCAGCGTAAGCAGCGGAACCAGGGTTGGACCATTGACGGCATTGTTGGCGGCTTCAGCCGCTGCAACGCCCTCCAGTTCGCCCTTGCCGAAAGTCTCAGGGTGGGAAGAGGCATTGACGGCTGCGGCATATCCGATAAAGGCGGCCACCACCTGACCGACTCCCGGGCAGGCACCAATGGCGGACCCGATGCCGGTCGACCGTAAAATCGTTCGAAAACAGCGTCGAAATTCGGTAAACTTCAATCTCTCGCCGACTCTGGAGAGATCGACCTTCTCGGACATGTAAGTGGCGGACTCTTTTTCCACGGCCAAGAGGATCTCGGGGATGGCGAATACGCCGATCAGCATGGGCAGCAGCGGGATTCCCGCTTTCAGAGCGAAAATGTCGAATGTAAACCGCTGCATGAACCCGAGCGGATCCTGCCCCACCATGGAGAACAACAGCCCGATCGCCCCCATGATCAGTCCTTTGACGAGCGCACCCGAGGCAGTTGCCGAGATGATGATCAGGCTCAGCAGCACGATGGCGGTAAGCTCCGGCGGGCCGAACCGCAAGGCGATCAACGCGATCGGGCCGATGAACAACAAGGTCAGGACGTCGCTTGAGAGATCCCCGAAAACAGATGCAAACAGGGCCATTTCCATGGCCTTGCGGGCCTCGCCTTTTTTGGCCAGAGCCGGGCCGTCGAAGGTTGTGGCGACCGCAGCACCGGTTCCGGGGATGGAAATCAGGATGGCGGGGATGCTTCCCCCGTAAATGCCGCCTTTGGTGAGTGCGATCAGAAAAGGAATTCCGATCAGTGGAGGCATAAAGAAAGAGATCGGCAGCAAGATCGCCATGGCCATGACGGTTGTAAAACCGGGGAGCGCACCGACCAGAATTCCGATGAGCATCCCAAGGCTCATCATCGCAAAAATCTTCCAACTGAAAGCCAGCATCAGGCCCTGTGTGAAGCTTTCCCACATCGTCGAAACTCCTTCCGGACATGCGACTGGATCGATTTCAATTGCCGCGTCCGATGCGAGGTCTCAGAAACCGAGCATCCAGCGGCCTCCCAAGCGGGATCTCCGCCTGGCTCAGACAAGCCGCAGGGGATCTTCCTCAATGACCAGCAGTAAATTCTTTTACCGATTTCAGGTCAAACCCGATTTCGGCAAATGGGTGAGCACTTCCGCCGGTCGCTTTACCGGTTTGCGGTCGAACCCCTTTTCGGTAAAAAGGGAGCACCCGATCAACCGGATGGCGACCGGTGCGCAGCAGCTTCCGCCTGCCGGTCGCCTCGTCCGGATTTGGCTCCGGTATCGATGGATCTATTTCCCGGTAATTTTCTTGACGAGATTCTTATATTCCTCCTTCTGTTCGGCCCGTACTTTCTCGTAATCGGGTCCGTCCATATACTCCACGTTCTCTCCCAGGCTTTGCATCAGGTTCAGGAAGGTCTTATCCTGATAGAGCTTGCGGAAGGCATCCTGCAGGATCTTGATCCGCTCCGGAGGCGTCTCGCGAGGGGCCATGATGACGCGGCTCATCAATAGGCTGCCGACTGGATATCCGAGCTCCGGCAGAGTCGGTACTTCCGGCGCTTCCTTGAGCCTTTTCTCGGCTCCGACCGCATAGAATCGGAGCTTTCCGGTCTTCAGATGCGGCAGCCCCTGGGCCGGGAAACCCACGGTAAAATCGACGTCGCCCGCAAGGGCGGCCTGCAAAGCCGGACCGCCGCCCTGGTAGGGGACGTAGGTCGCCTCCACTCCGGCCCGCGTCAGCACGACGGCTCCCGGCGTCATTCCGGCGCCCCACTGGCCGGTTGTGCCGAACACCAGCTTGCCTGGATTCTTCTTTCCGTAATCGAGCATCTCCTGCAGCGTCTTGTACGGTCTGTCCGAAAGTCCGTAGAAGCAGGGGGGGCCGTAGTTGAGCCGCCAGACGGAAATCAGCTCTTTGGTGGTGTCATAGGGGAGCTTTTCAATCTGAGGCTGAAGCTGATCGATGAAGTTGTGAGTGAAAATCAGCGTATAACCGTCCGGTTTCGCCCTCACCGCCGCCGCCGTTCCGGTCTGTCCGCCCGCCCCCGGCATGAGCTTGATCACCATCGGCTGCTCCAGGTAGGTAGGAATGACGCTGGTAAAAACCCGTGCGTTCAGATCGTGGGATCCTCCCGCCCCCAGAGGAATGATCAGCGTGATCGGCTTTTCCGGGTAGCCTGCCGCCAGTGCAATCCCACCCGTCAGAAAAATCGCCAGGAGAACGATCCAAAGAGAGGAAAAAAGGTTCTTCGTTTTCATGAGGCTTTCTCCTTAAAAGAGATGGTTGAAGACAAGGGATGTCACAATTCGAAGCTTGCGGCTTCGGTGACCGGATGACTGCCGACTTTCACCTCCTTTCATTCTCGACGATCGCTCATAATGTCTTAAAACAACACCCCTTCCGGCAAGGAAACCTTCAAGACCTGGGTGAAAGTGAAATAAATGGCAAGAGGAGCCCCCGCAAGAACCAGAAGAATGATGAAGAAATTGCGGTTGCCGTAATAGACGGTCAGAGTGGCCGCCATCAGGGCGCTCGAAAGGACAAACCCCAGAGGCTCGAACAGGAGGGCATAGCCCACCGCAACGAAAAAAGTCATTAGAACCCGGATGCCGCTTTTCCTGCCGACTTTCCTGAAGAGATTCTTCTCCTTGATGGCGAAGCTGTGCGTCAGATACCAAACGCTCAGAATGAAAAGCGCGATGATGCTCAAACGAGGGAAAAAGCTCGGTGTCATGTACATCAACGAACGGCCCATGAAGAGCCTCGGCTCTTCGATCTGGCTGGGAATCGATAAAAAGGCCGTGACGGAAAAAACGATCAGGAATAAAGCGGCAACCGTATTGAAATTGATCCTGTCTTTCCAGATTCGTAAACAGGATCGAAAATCGGCACCCCCCTTTGCTTCTTCCATACTCTCCCCTCCAGAAAAATCGTTTGACGCAAGGTCGGAGGACCGGATGGACGGGCCTGTTCCTACTCCTGATCCCACCCCCTGGGCGGATATTCGTTTTCTGAATCGTCGATGAAGACGATCCGGGCAGCCTCCTTGGAGGGTACCCCGCCATAGGCGAAAACAAGCTCCACCTCTTCGGTCCGGCTGGCGTTGGCAACCCCGTGGATCACCCCCTCCGGAGCAAAGACGAATGTGCCCGGAGGACATTTGACGATTTTGGCATCAGGACCGAGCAGCAGGACCATGGTGCCTCGGATGATATACATGGCGGCTTCGGCATTGAGATGAACATGCCGCTCGTTTGCGGTATGGGGCGGTATGATCGTTCTACCCATCGAAATCCGCTTGGAACCGCAGACCTTGTCGTTGATCCCGAATTTGATGACCAACCCCTTTTCGTATTCGAGATCGGTGACGACATCCGAATAGTGACCGGTCCGGGGCGCGATGTGTGTCAGTTTTACAAGATCCTTCAGCTTTACATATTCGGACATTTGCGTTGCCTTTCTAATAGTAGGTTTCAGTGTTCAGTGTTCAGGCTTCAGCCCCCGAATCGACACCGAGGGTGTACAGGCGTTGACAATTAACAATTAGCAATTAATAATTTTAGTTCATTTTAGTCATTTTAGTCATTTTCCCATTTCAATCGGCATTCCGAACATGGATCCCCATTCGGTCCAGGATCCGTCATAGACCTTTACGCGCGGATAGCCGAGAAGACAGCGGGCGACAAACCATCCCAGCGTTGCCCGGTGGCTCAATCGACAGTAGAATACGATCTCCCTGTCCGGCAGAGCCCCGACATTGTGAAACGCCCGCCGGAGCTCATCCAGGGGTCTATAGGTTTCGTCTTCATGGAGCAGATTGAGATAATAGAAATGCCTGGCCCCCGGGATATGCCCTTTTTTGACCGCCCCGTGATCCACCTTGAACCACGGCGGGGATACCCGTTCTCCTCGAAACTCCTCCGGTGTTCTCATGTCCAGCAGCACCCGATCCGGGTTTCCCAGGCCGGAGAGGACTCCCGACCGCCCGATACGGCAGCTTTCATCGGCGGGTCTGACCGGATACGCCGCAGGCGGCACTTCGGAGACTTCGCGGGTAAACGGGCGCTTCTCCCGGATCCAAAGATCCCGGTTTCCGTTCATGATCCTGACCTTTTCATGGCCGCGCATGGTACAGACCCAGAAGGCGTAATTGGCGTACTGGCACAGGCTGCTGTAAAGCACGATCGTCGTATCGGGGCCGATACCGCTTCGCCGCATCAACCGCGAAAATGACCCGGGGGAGACAATTTCACGCACCCCGGGTTCCCATAAAGACGATTCCCAAGGCCAGTGGACCGCGCCCGGAATGTGCCCCGCAAGATAGGCATCCGGATTTTTCAAATCCCCCACTTCAACGATTCGGACTTCAGGATCATTCAGATTTGCAGCGATCCATTCGGTATTGACCAGGCGGTCGCCTGCTAATCTTTCATTCATCGGTACGCTCTTCCCATTCAGCCACCAAGACACGAAGGCACAAAGA
>QZKK01000126.1 GCA_003599475.1 Desulfobacteraceae bacterium | reverse complement strand
CCGAGATGCCGCTCAATACAGAAATCCGAAGACCCACAATGGTCCGCATGGGGAGCGACGGGGCTTTGATTGTCTACCGGGCACCTTTCCCGATGGAGGCGCGGCTTTTCCAAAGTGCCCCGAGGGCCGGGCCAGGTCAGATAGAGAAAAAACCGTTCACGATCAACAATTCACGATTAGCGATCTCTCAACTTCCCGACTTCTCGCTTTTTCACCCCTTGTCCTCCAATGTGCGATGCTGGGGAGCCGGCATGCAAAAGTCAGCCCGTTCGAATGGGCTGCAGCCTCAAGATATCGGCCCGGTGGCAGGAGACGAAGTGCTGGTCTCCGATATTCCGGTAAACCGGTGCTTCTTCGGCACAGATCCTCTCTGCATACCGGCAGCGGGGATGAAAGTAGCAGCCTGCCGGAGGATTCAAGGGGCTTGGCACATCTCCCTCCAGCAGGATCTGCTCGGACTTATACCGGGGATCCGGAATCGGGACGGCCGACATTAGTGCTTCCGTATACGGATGCTTTGGATCCATAAAAAGAGCTTCCGTTCGGGCGAGCTCGATGATTTTTCCCAGATACATCACTGCCACCCGGTCGCTGATGTATTTGACCACTGAAAGATTGTGGGCAATGAACAGGTAAGTCAAGCCGAATCGCTCCTGAAGATCCTGCAACAGATTGATCACCTGGGCCTGGATGGAAACATCCAAAGCCGACACCGGCTCGTCTGCCACCACAAGCTGCGGCTCCAGTGCAAGCGCCCGGGCGATGCCGATCCGCTGGCGCTGGCCGCCCGAAAACTGATGGGGATACCTTTTCATCTGCTCGGGATTCAAGCCGACCGCAGCCAGAAGCTTCTGCACGCGATCTACCAATTCTTTTCCCCTGGCAAGGCCGTGGACCCGAAGCGGCTCTGCCACAATGGCCTCCACGGTCATCCTCGGATCGAGCGAAGAGTAAGGGTCCTGGAAGATAATCTGCATATCGCGCCGGAGAAGCTTCATGGTTTCAGTGCCGGCGGAAGCCACATCGACACTTCCCATTTTTCGGGCGGATTCGCCTGCCCTTTTCCCGCAAAACCGGATGCTCCCGCCGGTTGGTTCGACCAGGCGCAGGATGGCGCGCCCGGTGGTGGTCTTACCGCAGCCGCTCTCCCCCACCAATCCGAGCGTTTCCCCTTCTTTGATGAAAAGATCGACATCATCGACGGCCTTGACATGGCCCACCACTCTCTTGAATATTCCCTTTTTGACGGGAAAATATTTTTTCAGATTCTTTACCTCGAGCAGTACGTCATCGGGACACATATGCCATCCCTCATATTATGGATAAAGCCAGCAGGCGGTGTAATGCGCGGTTGAGATTTCCCTCAGCCGAGGGGTCTCCTCTTTGCAGATATCCATTCTTTTGGGGCATCGCGAATAGAATACACACCCCTCGCCTGCATCCAACATGTCCGGAACCATGCCCTGGATGGGGATCAGCCGTTTATCCTTTTTCTGTACAAGAGATGGAATCGAATTCATCAAACCTTGGGTGTAAGGGTGAAGGGGATTGTGGAAGATTTCGTCTGCACCGGATTCTTCAACGATTCGCCCCAAATACATGACCGCCACATCGTCTGCCATGTGGGCGATGACCCCGAGGTCATGGGTGATGAACATGATTGAGGCTTTGAACTCTCTGCGGAGATCATTCATCAGTTTTAAAACCTGCGCCTGCGTGGTGACATCGAGTGCGGTCGTCGGTTCGTCTGCAATCAAAAGCGAGGGATTGCACGAAAGAGCCATGGCGATCATGGCCCGCTGGCGCATTCCACCGGACAACTGGTGGGGATACTCCCGGATGCGGCCCTCCGGGTACGGAATTCCGACGGCACCCAGCATTTCGACGGCCTTATCCCTTGCGCCCCTTCGATCGAGCCTCTGATGCAGCATGATGGACTCCATGATTTGGTAGCCGATGGTAAATACTGGATTTAGAGAGGTCATGGGCTCCTGAAATATCATTGCGATCTCATTGCCGCGTATGGAGCGAATTTCAGAACCTTTGGGATCGAGCTTCGAAAGATCGACGACCAGACCGTTTCGATGAAAGAGGATTTTTCCGGAATCGATTCTTCCCGGAGGCCGAATCAGCCCCATAATCGACAGCGCGGTTACGGACTTGCCGCAACCGCTTTCACCCACCACTCCCAGGGTCTTTTCCCGGGCGATCGTGAAATCGACGTCGTTTACGGCTCGAACCACGCCGGCTTCGGTATAAAAATTGGTCTTTAGGTTCTTTACTTCGATTAACGTCTTCACAGCCTGTCCTTCGGAATCTTCAGACCGGTTCGTTCAGGATATATCGCACGGCAGAAGCATCTTGTCAAAGCCTTGCGGTTTCTCCTTTCTAATGACAAAAGCGCTGGAAATCTCGTCAGGTTCGTTTCGGATTTTTTACCTTGACAAATAAGTTATCCTTGCCATACAGTTTCTTCCAGGTAGCAATTCTTATCCTCTCCCTATCCATTTATCCTTATCCTTCGACACAGGAGGCATACACGTGGCTGAAAGCGAGCTAACAGTAGGCAGTCTGTTCGTTGGGCGGGGTGAAAAGACCTTCGGCACCCAGCAAGTGAGCGTCTCCGGCCGGCAGGTTGCCCTACCCGTCTTCTTGATCAACGGCCGGGAGCCCGGACCGACGCTGGCCGTCACGGCCGGCATCCACGCCGCCGAATACGCAGGCATTGCGGCCGCCCTGGAGTTAGGCCGTTCCTTGTCGCCGCAAGCGCTGCGGGGACAGGTCATCATCGCACCGGTGGCGAACACAGCCGGGTTCCGAGCCCGTTCGATCTACGTATGTCCCCTGGATGGAGTGAACCTCAACCGCGTTTTCCCGGGGAACCCGGAAGGCGGCGCAACGGAACAACTGGCCCACTGGTTGTTCCGGAACGTGATCAGACAGGCCAACTACTACGTGGATCTGCACGGCGGCGACCTGATCGAGGCCCTGATCCCCTTCACCATTTACCATCGCAGCGGAAACGAAGAAGTGGACCGGGCTTCGATAGAGATGGCCAAGATTTTCGGAATCCACTACGTGGTTCGCAGCGAAACCAAGGGATCCACCTATTCTGCCGCAGCCCACGCCGGCATCCCCGGCATTCTGGCCGAATCCGGTGGGCAGGGCATCTGGCGCCCCGAGGACGTGGCTCTGCACACCGACGGGCTCAATCGCCTGATGTGCCACCTGGGCATGCTCGCCGGCCCCTCGCCTGAGCCGGTGCCTTGCACCCTGCTCAATCAGTTCATCTGGCAGCGCAGCGAGCACGAAGGTTTCTGGTACCCGAAGATCTCAGTGGGCGACAGCGTACAGGAGCGGCAGGATCTGGGGGCGGTGTTGGATTTCCAGGGCCATGTCCTGCAAACCGTCAGCTCCCCGGCCGCTGGGCGAGTGTTGTTCCTGGTCTCATCGCTGGCGATCAACCAGGGCGATCCGCTATTGGCCGTCGGAGCCTGAGCCTTCATTGTACAGGAATTTGCATTTTTTAGGGGCCATGGAGTTCAGGCGTAAGCCTTTTGTAAAACCCTGGCAAGATAGGCTCGTTGAAATCGTTGAACGTTGAAATCGTTGAAATCATTTGGCGGCTGACGCGCAACGTGCAACGACTTCAACGTGCAACGTGCAACGTAATTTAATCATCGCGGCGCGGCCGGTGCGGAAAGGGGGTGCAAGCGATAAAAATAGAGGCTGTCGAACAGGTCTTGTCATAGACGGATGTTTCCGGGTATTCCCAAGGAGAAAAGGAGGAAGAAATGCGCAGAAAGCTTTCTCTGCTACTGTCCATCCTGGCCCCGTTTGCGATATTGACGGCCGGCCATGTCCCCCAATCCGCTGCAGCGGCCACCCAGACGCTGGTCGTCGCGATCGGCGCCGATGCCACGTTCCTCGATCCCGAATCGGTCATGAACAACGAGTCGGGCTTCGTCATGTCCCCCATCTTCGATGGCTTGACCAAATACAAGAAAGGCACGTCGGAGCCTGGCCCGGGCCTCGCCGAGAAATGGGACGTCTCGCCGGATGGCAAGAAGTATACCTTCCATCTGCGAAGGGGCGTCAAGTTCCATGACGGCACGCCCTGGAACGCCGATGCGGCGATCGCCGAGATAGACCGCGTGACCAATAAAAACAACGAGCACTATGTCTACAAGCAACAAGGCGTTCACAGCTTTGCCAAGTTCACCTGGGGCCTGGTATCCGGCAAGGAGAAAATAGATGATCACACAATCCAGATCACGCTCTCCGAGCCGCACGCGCCGTTCCTGTCCAGCCTGGCCATGGTGTGGAGCGGCATAGTCAGCCCCGCCTCGGTGAAACAGTACGGTTTCGGCATAAACGATCATCCGGTCGGCACCGGCCCGTTCAAGCTGGTCGAGTGGGTGCGCAACGACCACCTCACCCTGGAGGCCAATAAGGACTACTGGGGCGGTGCGCCCAAGATCGGCAAGCTGATCTTCCGCGTGGTTCCGGAGAGCTCCGTCCGCCTGTTGAAGCTTGAGCAGGGTGAGATCCAGATCATGGCCGACGTGAACCCCGATGATTACCCGCGCATCAAGTCCAACCGGGATCTGGCGCTGCTGGAGCAGGCCGGCCTAACGGTCAGCGGCCTGACTCTCCCCAATGACGCAAAGCCCTTCGACGATGTGCGCGTGCGCCGGGCGCTGAACTACGCCGTGAATAAGGACGAAATGAACAAGTTCTTGTACAAGGATGCGGCCGTCACCGCAGCGACCGGTATGCCGCCGATCCTGGCAGGCTTCCCGAAGGACCTTAAGCCCTACCCGTTTGATCCGGAGAAAGCCAAGCAGTTGCTGGGCGAGGCCGGTTATCCCAAGGGGTTCGAGTCCAAACTGTTGTGCTACGAGAACCCGCGCGGCTATAACCCGGTCGGCATCAAACAAGCTGTAGCCATCCAGGAATACCTGTCGGCAGTCGGCGTCAAGCTGAACCTCGAAACCCTGGAATGGGGCGCTTTCCTGGCCAAGCGTCGATCGGCCGATAACAAGGACATGGGCATGGTGGGCTGGTCGGGGGATAACGGCGACCCCGACAACTTCCTCTACGAGATGTTCAGCACCGACACGATCCCTGTCGGCAACACCGCGCATTACTCCAACAAGGACCTGGATAAGATCATGAGGCAAGCTCGCACCGTGGTGGATCCGGCCGAACGGGCCAAGCTGTACGAGCAGGCTTCGACGATCATCCACGACGATGCCCCGTGGCTGTTTATCAACCATACCCTCCACGTGCGGGCGACGCGCGCCAACGTGAGCGGCTTTGCGCTGAACCCGCTGCAGATGTTCTGGTACATGGAGGATGTGGATCTCAAGTAGGAGGCTGTCGGCATGTATTGAAGCTCCCTGCAGCTTGCTGCAGGGAATCTTCGACCGCAAGGAATACGTTCATTTTCTGATTCGCTCGCATTCCCCGCCGCAAGCGGCGGGGAATGCGCTCGCTGGAACGGTTCAGAAACCCGTTTTCTCCGCCCCACTGCGCTTCGTTTCCGGGGGATCATAAAGAAAACGGGTTTCTGACCCATAGTGCGCCGTCTCATTCGGTCATTTGGATTTGTTTCGAGCTTCGATATTCGAAGTTCGGATTTCCGTGTGCCAGGCAAGGGGTGCGATGTTCACCTATATCGTGCGACGTGTTCTGCAATTGATCCCGGTCTTGTTCGGCGTCAGCATCTTCGTATTCGTCGGCATGCATGCCATCCCCGGCGACGTGGCGACCCTTCTGCTCGGCGACAAGGGGACCCCGGAATCCTTGGCGCGCTTGCGCCACGAGCTGAGCCTGGACCAACCGATCTACGTGCAGTATGTTCGCTTCGCTACAGAAGCGCTCAAAGGCAACTTCGGCGTCTCTCTGCGCACCCGCCAGCCAGCCTTCACCGAGGTCTGGCGCGCCCTGCCGATGACCGCCGAATTATCGCTCTGCGCCATCACGTTCGCCATCCTGGTGGGTGTGCCTGTCGGCACGTTAGCCGCGGTGCGTCAGTATTCCCTCTTCGATTCGGTATCCATGATAGGCGTCCTCGTCGGCGTTTCCATGCCTATTTTCTGGACTGCCCTGATCCTGATGATGATCTTCGGCGGCCGCTTGCACTGGTTGCCCATCGGCGGTATCCTCGACGAAGGCCTAAGCCTGAAACGCATCACCGGCATCCATCTGGTGGATTCACTCTTGCAGGGCGATCTTCGGGCCTTTGCCTCTGCCGCCAGGCATCTGGTATTGCCCACCATCGCCCTTGGAAGCATCGCCATGGCGACCATTGCGCGTATGACGCGTGCCAGTGTCCTGGAAGTCATGGGGCAAGACTATGTCCGCACGGCGCGGGCCAAAGGCCTGAGGGAATCTCTAGTCGTGTATCGTCACGCCTTTCGCAACTCATTGATTCCAGTCGTTACCGTGATCGGACTGCAGTTGAGCGTGCTCTTGTCGGGGGCCGTGCTCACCGAAACCGTATTTGCCCTGCCCGGCCTGGGCCGGCTGGCCATTACCTCTATCCTGGCCCGGGATTATGCGGTGGTGCAAGCGGTGGTCATGGTGACGGCCCTGGCCATTGTGGTCATCAACCTGGTTGTGGACCTGCTCTATGCCTGCCTGGATCCCCGCATCCGATACACGTAGAGGAGCCAAAGCGAATGACCGACGTCAATCATAGCGCCGCTGCCGATGGGAGCGATGGGACCCTGCTCATCTCGAAAATGCCCCCTGCCCCTCAACGACGGAATGCTCTGTTCTGGCGCCTGCTACGGAGCAAGGTGGCTGTGCTGGGGGCGCTCATCGTCCTGCTTCTGATCGTTACGGCTGGGCTGGCTCAAACGATTGCCCCCTTCGACCCGGTCAAGCAAAATTTTCGCATCCAGTTGCAGCCACCCTCCGCGATCCATCCCCTGGGAACAGACGAGTTCGGCCGCGATATCTTGAGCCGGGTCCTCTACGGCTCGCGCTGGGCGCTCGCTGTCGGTATCCTGGCCAATACCATCGCCCTGGTGACTGGTGTGGTCTTGGGCATAGTGGGCGGGTTCTATGGCGGCAGGGTGGATGCCGTCATTGGCTGGCTTACGGACGTCATGCTGGCTTTCCCCTATCTGCTGCTGGCCATGATTGTCGTGGCTGTGCTGGGGCCCGGCCTGATCAATGCCATGATCGCCATCGGCATCGTCTATGTGCCCAAGTACATCCGCGTCGTGCGCGGCACGGTGCTGTCGCTCAAGGAAAAGGAGTTCGTGGAGGCCGCGCGGGCCATCGGTGCGCCCTCGTTCGAAATCATGGTCCGCCACATCCTGCCAAACTGCCTGGCACCGATCATCGTCATCTCCACCCTGGCCATCGGTTGGGCCATCGTGGAAACGGCCGGCCTGTCTTTCCTGGGCCTGGGAGCGCAGCCGCCCACGCCGGAATGGGGCGCCATGCTGGCCTCCGGGCGCACGTACATGCTCTCCGCCTGGTGGATCGCAACTTTCCCGGGGCTTTCGATCCTGCTTGTCGTCATCGGCTTCAACCTGCTGGGAGACGGCCTGCGGGACGTGCTCGACCCGTACCTGCGGGGCAATCGATAGGCAAAGGAGATCACATGAGAATCAGCGAGATGAACTGGATGCAGATCGAGGCCTACCTGCAACGTGACGACCGGGCCGTGCTGCCGCTGGGCAGCACCGAGCAGCACGGTTACCTCAGCCTGAGCGTGGATAGCATCCTGTCCGAGCGGGTGGCAGCCGAGGCGGCCGAGCCCCTGGGCATCCCGGTGTTCCCGGTGCTCGCCTATGGCATCACCCCTTATTTTCGGGCTTTCCCCGGCTCGATCAGCCTGCGTGTCGATACGCACGTGAGGGTGGTGCGGGACATGCTGGATGGCCTGGCCGGTAGTGGCTTCCGGCGCATCCTGATCGTCAACGGCCACGGCGGCAACCAGCCGGCCCAGGCGATGGCCGGCGAATGGATGTCCGATCACCCCGACACCCGGGTGAGGTTCCACAATTGGTGGAATGCGCCGCTTGTTTGGGCCAAGGTGCAGGAGATCGATCCGGTGGCATCCCACGGTTCCTGGATGGAAAACTTCCTCTGGACGCGCCTGGCCGGCGTCCAGATGCCCGCCGGGCAAAAACCGATGACCGATCTGGCCCGCCTGCGTCTGCTCGCTCCCGAAGAGGTGCGCCGCTGCCTCCAGGATGGAAATTACGGAGGCTGTTATCAGCGCAGTGACGAAGAGATGTACGCCATCTGGCAGGTGGCGGTCGAGGAGACGCGGTTGCTGCTCACAGGATCATGGAGGTAGAAAATGAAGCTGCTGATCTGGGGGGCAGGGGCTATCGGAGGCACCATCGGCGCCCACTTGGCCCGTGCCGGTCATCCGGTGACGCTGGTGGACCGCGCCGCCGAACACGTGGGGGCGATCAACCGGGCTGGCCTGGAGGTCAGCGGGCCGGTTGCCCGGTTCACGGCCAGCATGCCGGCGTTCACCCCCGACGAGGTCGCAGGCCGGTTCGAGACCGTCCTGCTGGCCACCAAGGCCCAGGACACCGCCGATGCCGCCCGGGCGATACTGCCATACTTGAGCCCTGACGGATACGTGGTCTCAGCCCAGAACGGGCTGAACGAATTGACCCTGGCCGAGATCGTGGGCCCGGAGCGCACGGTGGGCGCCTTCGTCAACTTCGGAGCAGACTACATCGAGCCTGGCCTGATCCATTACGCCGGCCGGGGCGCCTTCGTCCTGGGCGAGCTGGATGGGAAGATCACGCCGCGCCTGGAGGCCTTGCGGCAAACGCTGCTCAATTTCGACGACGGGGTGGCGATCACATCCAACATCTGGGGCTATCTGTGGGGCAAGGAAGCTTACGGCGCCATGCTGTTTGCCACCGCCCTCACCGACGAATCCATCGCCGATGCTTTCGCCGCCCCGGAATACCGCGACCTCTACATCGCCTTGGCCGGCGAGGTGCTGAGCATCGCACAAGCCCGGGGAGTGACCCCTGAGGCGTTCAACGGTTTCGATCCCCTCGCTTTTGCGCCCGGCGCCGATCCTGCCGCTTCCGCCCGTTCCCTGGACGAGCTCGTGGCCTTCAATCGCCGCTCGGCCAAGACACACAGCGGCGTCTGGCGCGACCTGGCAGTGCGTAAACGCCGCACGGAAGTGGACGACCAGATCGGCATCATCGCGGCTATAGGGGCGCAGTCAGATGTGCCGACGCCTCTCATCGCCCGCCTGGTCGAGCTGATCCACGATATCGAGGACGGCCGGCGGCCGCAGTCTCTAACCACCCTGGATCTGCTCAAAGCGAGAATGACGCCATTGTAGGGACAATCGTCAGCGGAGGTTGAAAGATGGACATCCAATTTAGTTTCGCCCACAAAACGGTGATCGTAACCGGCGCGGCCCACGGCTTCGGGCGGGCCATCTGCCTGGCGTTTGCCCGAGGCGGCGCCCAGGTGTGGGCCTGCGATGTGCTGGCCGAAGAGCTTTCCGATACCCAGAAGCTGTGTGCGGCCGACGGCGGACGATGCGAGGCCCGGACGGTGGATGTCACGGAGCAGCACGCTGTGCAGGCATTCGTCGCCGAAGCTGCGGCGGCCACCGGACAGGCGGACATCCTGGTCAACGACGCCGGCGGCGTGCTGGGCCAGGTGGGCTGTCCTCTGGAAGAGGTCACGCTTGACCAGTGGAACAACATCTTTGCCGTGAACGTGACCGGCGCCTTCCTCTTTGCGCAGGCCGTCGCACCGGGCATGAAAGCGGCCCGCTACGGACGCATCATCAACATCTCCAGCGGCGCCGGGCTGGGCATCAGCCTGACCGGAATCCAGGCCTACGCCTCCGCCAAGGCAGCCCAGATCGGCCTTACCCGCCAGCTCGCCCATGAGCTCGGCCCCTGGGGCATCACCGTAAACAACATTGCGCCCGGCTTCGTGCGCTCCAACCCGACGACCGAACGCCAGTGGCAAGCTTACGGCGAAGAAGGCCAGCGCGCCCTGGTGAACAGAATCGCCTTGAAACGCCTGGGCACGCCGGACGATATCGCGCACGCCGCTCTCTTCTTCGCGTCGGATTATGCCGGCTGGATCTCCGGCCAGGTACTTGCTGTAGACGGAGGCAAATGATGGTCTCAGACCAGGCCAGGGTTGAGAATCCCCCACCAAGGGGGGGCAGAACGCTGGTAAAAAATTAAATTGGCGGTTCGCCCGCACTCGATTCAATGAAAACGATCAGGGGGGGATGTTGGGGACGTTGGATGTTGGGGACGTCTCTATTTCTTTCTTGCGGATTTGATTTGAGATGGCTTGAAGGCAAGGTCTCAATCCACGCTCCCGCATGGGCAATGGATGCTTCCCGGCTGCATCCGTTAACGGGCGGTTTCAAGATACGGGGGACCGAATGGGACCAAGTTAAATTACAGTTTGACGCAGGTGTCCCCACCCGCAATGAGAATCTTATTTACCTATGACCCTCCCCAATCTACGGGCTTCGATGCAGGAGTTTGACAGGCTGTCCGAGATGCCGCTCAATACAGAAATCCGAAGACCCACAACGGAATGACCTTGTCGAATCCGGATACCGTATCGTCTCTGACGATGTAGGCTTCCTCGTCTCCGAAAACCTGCCTCTTTCCCTTTGATTTGCCTCCGATTTCGAATCGATATTTTTCATCGACCACGAAATCGCCTTTTACCGCCGCACGATTTACTACGGCGCCATGTAAGAAATGAAGAAAATAAAATCTGTTTTTGGAAGTTTCACAATCGTCTGAAAGATAGATTTAGTGATTTGTTTCACGCCGCCTTGATCAAGAAACAAAAGATACGCCGCTTTTCCACACCATTAAAGGTTCCCACCGTCTGAATGCAAAATGAAATTTGTTGGGCAGAACCTCATAGCCGAGCTGTGGGCTGTCGGCCCAGCGGATGATCGGCTATGCAATCTCGCGCTTCAAAAAGGCTTCGATATCCTCGCCGAATGGGATGTATTCATCATCTTTTTAAATGGCGGTGTGGGTCCATTCCACATCGGTCATCAGTGAGCCGATAAACTGTCTGACGGCCTTATTCTTCGCCTTGGCGCCCGTGACCTCTTGGGTGATCCTGTCGATTTCGGCCCTTTTGGGAGCGATAATCAAGCCATATATTCCAAATTATCACAAATAATTTGACTTTATGTAAATATTATCATATTGACATTTGCATGAATAGTGCTCCGTTGATCAAAAGAACTTTGAAGATGACCGTCCCCGAGCACCGGTCGGCATTTCTATGGGGCCCTCGAAAAACAGGAAAGACAACGCTGTTGAAACAGCAGTTTCCGGATGCATCATGGATAGACCTCCTGGACTATGATCTATTCCTGTCTCTGAGCCGAAGACCGAGCCGATTACGTCAGATCCTGGAAGCCAGGACGGTAAGAACCGTGGTGATCGATGAGGTCCAGAAGATCCCGCATCTCCTGGATGAGGTCCACTGGTTGATGGAAAACAAGCGATATCAGTTTATTCTGTCCGGATCGAGCGCCCGAAAGATCAAGCGGGAAAAGGCGAATCTGCTGGGTGGGAGGGCTTGGCGATTCGAGCTCTACCCTCTCGTTACACAAGAGCTCGAGACAATCGACCTTGATAGAGCTCTCTGCTTTGGATTGCTCCCTTCGCACTATCTCTCGCCTGACCCGAATATGGATCTCAAAGGGTATGTGCACGATTATCTCAAAGAAGAGATCCAAGCTGAGGCCCTTACCCGAAATCTTCCGGCCTTTTCCAAATTCCTGCAATCCGCTGCCGCCACAAACGGCATGCTGCTCAATTACTCCAACGCAGCCAGGGAGGCAGGAGTATCCGTAAAAACCATTCGTGAGTACTATCAGATTCTTGAGGATACGCTGATCGGCAGGCAGCTTCCTCCCTGGCGAAAGGCAAAAAAACGCAGACTGATCGAAACATCCAAGTTCTTTTTCTTCGATACGGGGATCGTGTCCGCCCTTCTGGGCTACAGATCTCTCACACCCGGAACTAGTGAGTACGGGCGGGCTTTTGAACATTTCATCCTTCAAGAGTGCTGGGCATACCGGCATTACAGCAGGAAGGATTTCCCTGTTTGCTATTGGAGAACGGCGAGTGGATCGGAGGTCGATCTCATCCTAGGAGAAGCGGATGCAGCCCTTGAAATCAAGTCTTCCGCCGATGTCGGAGAGAGGACAAGAGGTCTTCACCTTTTCCGGGAAGAAGTGAATTGCAAGAAGAGCTTTATTGTTTCAAGGGAGCCTCTGCCGCGACGAATCCGCCCCGAGCTGACCGTTCTTCCGTGGCAGATGTTCTGTGAAATGCTGTGGGCCGGAGAGATCGTTTGACTTCCGCTTTCATCTCCAATCCGGTCTCCTCCGGCGATTCCCACTCTGCAAAAATCCAAGGCCAGAAACATCGGGTCCTTGACGATGCTGTTTGCAACGATCGCGGTTCATCCCCGGGGGAATTTTTGGGGACATTCCATATTCCCTAATCCTCACCCGAGGGAGATTCCGTGGCCGGAAATTATCGGTATGCGGAATCGCCTCACATGTTTCAATCCACGCTCCCGCACGGGGAGCGACCCATCAGCGCCGTGCCGACGTCGTAAAATTCCTGGTTTCAATCCACGCTCCCGCACGGGGAGCGACCCAGCCCTCATCGATCACCCGCTGCGCCTCATTGTTTCAATCCACGCTCCCGCACGGGGAGCGACAGGTTGCCTCGATGAAGCCGGAATACTCAGCTCTTGTTTCAATCCACGCTCCCGCACGGGGAGCGACCTGCAGAAGCGGGCAGAGGCCGCGGCGATCGCGCTGTTTCAATCCACGCTCCCGCACGGGGAGCGACGCGGAACGGCCGCAACGGCATTCGGCCTTTCGAAGTTTCAATCCACGCTCCCGCACGGGGAGCGACTCATGCCCGAAATTGCAGAGCGGGGGAGGAAAAAGTTTCAATCCACGCTCCCGCACGGGGAGCGACTCGGAGCCGGCGTCAAGGGGGAGCTCAGGCAGTTGTTTCAATCCACGCTCCCGCACGGGGAGCGACGCCGCTCTGAAGGAGGGGGGGAGTAAGATGGAAAGTTTCAATCCACGCTCCCGCACGGGGAGCGACCTGGATGAAGCGACGCGGCTCTACCTGGATAGACTGTTTCAATCCACGCTCCCGCACGGGGAGCGACGGAGGAACTGGACCGGCTTCGGAAGCAACAAGCGGTTTCAATCCACGCTCCCGCACGGGGAGCGACGGCAGCAGGTTTCGACATGCCGGAATATGTACCTGTTTCAATCCACGCTCCCGCACGGGGAGCGACTTGGTTCCGCTTCCAGCACTCTTTACCTCGTATTCGTTTCAATCCACGCTCCCGCACGGGGAGCGACCCACGCCATCGGATTTGCGATCGCCCATTCAGAGAGTTTCAATCCACGCTCCCGCACGGGGAGCGACTATCATACGATATGCCACTGTATTCAGCCGAACCAGTTTCAATCCACGCTCCCGCACGGGGAGCGACCCTCTTCGGTGTAAATCGTTTTGGTTTGTTTCAGTTTCAATCCACGCTCCCGCACGGGGAGCGACGTGTGAACGGCTCGAAAGAAAATGGATCGCAACTGTTTCAATCCACGCTCCCGCACGGGGAGCGACTGTCCTGTTTCCGGCATATCGAAAAAGGTAACTGTTTCAATCCACGCTCCCGCACGGGGAGCGACTCTCACATTTTTAAGTACCTGAAATTTAGATGGTTTCGGGAGGAGGTACGCGAACCTCCATTGTTTAAGTTATAGATTTTGAATTGTCAAAGAGCGCTTCCTTTAACCATCTGATATAGCACTAGAATTTCTTCCCGCGAACCTTTTTGAGAAGAAACAGTGGTAACTTGCTAAATTTTCGTAATAATCAGTCCGCTTCAAAATTGTGAGCATAAGGTTCGCGCTTGAAATAGAAGATGCAATTTCCCATAGCGGAATCTGCGCATTGCTTTGACGAGCTGCAGTTCCGCCGGAGCCGAGCAGGCCGGATTTTTGCAGCGCAGCTAAAATCTCTGCGGGGAATGCGCTCGCTCTACGGTTCAAAATACCAGCGGTTCATCCGGATCGTACCCCTTCTTTGCGCCGACATGCTCGACACGGCGCCTCCAGTTTGCACCCAGAAAATAGAACCGAAGGCTGTCCTGTTCAGGCTCGATGACCTTTAGAAGTTTATCGCGAAAGAATGTCCATTGCGCAGGGTCAACGGAACATTCGAAAACGGAATACTGCACCCTTTGCCCGTAATTCTCACAAATCTTTGCCACCCGACGCAGGCGACGCGGTCCATCGTCATCGGTTGTTGCCACATCGTAGCTGACCACCACCATCATGCCTATCACCTATTTCCAAAGAAAGGGAGGATATCCATCGAGGTCGCCCCTGAAATGCCGTGCCAGCAAAAGAGCCTGGATGTGAGGAAGCATACCAATGGATATCTTTTCCTCGATGAATGGATGGACGATTTCATCCTGCTTCCTTTTTTGATAGGCGACAAGCACATCCTTTCTGGTATCATCGTCCATCATGACCGCACCGTTTTCCATCGCATTGAACCCTTTTCCACGAATCTGACTTAGATTAATCAGGGAAAGAGCCAGGCGGTCGCCAAGAAAAGGCCGAAACTCTTCCATGATATCGAGAGCGAGTCCCGGCCGGCCGGGCCTGTCCCTGTGGAGGAAGCCGACGGCAGGGTCGAGGCCGACGGATTCCAGAGCCGAGCGGATATCGTGCATCAAAAGGGTATAGAGGAAAGACAGCAGGCAGTTAACTTTATCGAGCGGCGGCCTTCGATTTCTTTCATTGAATGAAAAATCGAGCTTCTGAGATACTATCAAATGGTCAAAGACGCCGAAATAGATGTGGGCCGAATCGCCTTCGATTCCCCTGAGAACATCGAGCGAATCCTCGTTTTGAAGGCTCTGCAGGTTTGCCTTCAACCGGTTTGAGACATTTTCTATTTCTATAGAGTTTACCTTTTCCGAATGGTCCCTTACCGTGCGTTGAAGCACCGTCCGGCAGTTGGCGACTTTTCCCGTAAGAATGGATTTGGCCATCTGTGCTGAAAAATCCGGATCGTCTGCCAGCCGATACTGCTGCCTGCGCAAAAGGACGTTTCCTGAAACCGGCCCCTGCACCCGTGCAAGGAAACGCCCATTTTCTGTAAGAAAGCTGACCCCCACATTGTTTTCGGCGCAAAACCCCATAAGAAACGGGCTGCAGGATACCTGGCCGAAGCAGACGATTCCACCGATTGTGTGAATCGGCAGCCGCAGTCGTACTTCATTTTCCGCTTTGACAACCACGGTTTCACCTTCTTTGGCGAGATAGGCTCCCTGAGTGGTCACATAGAGCGTATTCAGGTGTTTTTTCACTTCTCGATTGCTCCTAGAAGATAGCGTTTTATATTCCGGCCCCGGTCGACTGTTTTAGGAAGGCAAATGTCCATGAGAGAGCACTGGCTGCATTTTTTTTCAAATGAAGCCTTCGGCGTAATCCCCGAAGCAATAAGAGCATGCGCACGTCCAGCGATATCTTCGATCTCCTGCCGGAGTCTGCCATCGAATGCCACATCGAATCGATGACGCGTCTTGCCATAAAAAAGGCTATATCCGGATTTCCCAAAGGCAATAACCTGTTGAAAGTGCGCCGTTATTGGTATCTTTTGGGTCCCTGTATGAGCGGATTTTTAAATAGA
>QZKK01000198.1 GCA_003599475.1 Desulfobacteraceae bacterium | reverse complement strand
GTATGAGCTTGCTCTAAGGCAAAAACTATTTATCGGAATTTTCATTTCTCGCGCAGAGACGCAGGGACGCAGAGAAAATTTCGCCTTTTGATTTCTGTACCTGCGTCTCTGCGCGAGGTTGGTTTCTGTCTAACTGCCGCCTTCGTATTTAAAGGACAGCTTGACCTTGGCCCGGTAGGCAACCACCTTTCCACCCTCTAGTTTCAGATCCAGTTCTGAGATTTCCGCAACCCTGAGGTCCCTGAGGGTCTGGGATGCCCTGTCGACCGCGTTTTTGGCTGCTTCCTCCCAGGACTTCTCGCTGGTTCCGATCAGCTCGATGATTTTATAGACGCTGTCTGCCATGATTTTTCCTCCTTTTGGTTTGGTTACCGTTTGTGGGCTGTTTTGAAAGTCCCCTTTTCCTGATGCTGCAACCGTTTACCGGTTCGGCGTTAACAGGGTTCAAGGGTCGGTTGATTTCAATGCCTTGAGACTCTATGAAGTATTGCGTTCTCATAAAAAGGCAAGAATTCGCTTATATCGTCATTCCGGCGAAAGCCGGAATCCAGTCCCGATGAGGTGGGATTCAATAAGTTCTGGACTCCGGTTTTCACCGGAGTGACGTTTTGGGACTTTTTACGAGTTCATCAATTACTTTACGGAAATCCTGCATACCAGCGCAGTTCTGAACCTTTGAACCCCTGAACGCTTCCATAATGCAGATACCGCAATCGTTCAGAAAGTCGAAGTTCCAGGGGCCTGATCGGCTGCCGAAGAAGAATGTCCGCGTGTGACTCGGTTGGCCTCTTAGAAAAATACTATCAATAAACGATCTAATGTCAATACAGGCAGAATACCATCAGAATTTTCAGCGCCGATACGGAAAAAAATAATTTCTTAAAATCTTGTTGATAATCGGCTTAATTTTTGACAAATATGACCGATCCTAAATAAGCCGAACGGTTTTCTATCGGCACCATTTTTTCGGGCTGATTTTTTTCATTGGGAACGCTCGAACGTCCAGCGCGATTTGTCGGTGGGCAATGCTTTCCCTGATGCTGCTTTTTTCCGGATTCTCTAACCCCGGCCAAATTCAACGAATGGGGAAGGGCCATGGAAAATGTACAGGAACACTCGCCTGCCGTCGAACCCGACGGCAAGGCAATTGAGCCGGTTGTTCCACCGGAGCTACCAAAAAAACCCAAGCAGAGAGAGGTCAGCAGAGCACATTTAATCAATAAATTGAATTCCATCAATTTCCAGGAGGGTACGGTCCTCGTCAATTTCAGACATTACAAATATGACCGGACCCTATCCGTAACCGCAATTCCGCAGCCCTGCCTGGAAGATATCCTCGAGTGCACCTGGGCATCTCCGGACGATACGCAGGCAGGGCTCAAAACCTACCGGTTTCAAAACCTCCATGTACCGGACGGCCATAAGCTGCTCAGCGTCGATTCCGATTCTGTCCAGATTACCGAAAAAGGGGTCCGGCTCTCCCTGCCCGAGACCTGCCTGGAATTTCAAGCGAGAAAAAGACTCAGATATGCCTGCCGGGACATCCAGGTGCAGCTAATTCAAAACAGTGTTGTTTTTACGGGGAGCCTGATTGACTTTACAGCCGAATCGTTTCGCGCGGAAATTACGGCCAGGCCGCCTCAGACCTTCCAGTGGTTCGATCCTGACGCACCGGCGACTGCGGTATTCTCAAAAGGTTCGGAGATCATCTTTGCAGGAGAATGCCGGATTATCCGTCAGACTCTGGGACAGAAGACCCGCACTTTCGTGCTGGAGCCTCTGAACCGCTCGACCCATCGGTTTCATCCCAAGCAATTCCGAAGCTCCCGGTACCGGCTCGTACCGTCTCCCAACATCATCTTCAGGCATCCTTTGACCGGGAAAATGGTGCAGTTGAATGTTATGGATCTTTCCGGATCGGGGCTTTCCGTCCAGGAGGATGAACGGATGCCGGTGCTGCTGCCCGGAATGATGATCCCTGAAGTGGAGCTGAACTTCGCCGGAACATTTAAAATCGCGTTCAGGGGGCAGGTGATCAATCGGAAGGCAGTCCAGGCCGAAGGAGAGGATCCCGATATCCTCTGCGGCCTGGTATTTCTGGATATGAATCCCGAGGCCCATTCGAAGCTGCTGTCAATCCTGAATCAGGCCAAAAACAGGAATGCGTTCCTTTCAAACGTGGTGGACCCTGACGCCTTGTGGGACTTTTTTTTCGAAACCGGATTCATCTATCCGAAAAAATACGCATTCATTCAAAACAACAAGGAAAAAATCAAAGCCGTATATGAAAAGCTCTATACCCAGTGCCCCAGCATCGCCAGGCATTTCGTCTGTCAGGAAAAGGGCCGTATCCTGGGCCATATGTCGATGGTGCGCCACTGTGGTAATTCTTGGATGATCCACCATCATGCGGCAAACGCTTCCGCTTACAATCAGGCGGGAGTCGTCGTGCTTAATCAATTGAACCATTATCTGAACGATACCTATAAAATCTATTCCGCCCATCTGGATCTGATTTTTTGCTATTTCAGGCCGGAAAACAAATTCCCCATGAAAGTTTTCGGAGGAGCCGCATGGTACATGAAGGATCCAAAAGGGTGCTCCCTCGATACCTTTGCCTATTTTCACTGCAAAAAAATGTTCAACAACGATCTGGACCTGCCGGAACCCTGGAAACTTGTTAAGACTTGTCCGGAAGATTTGATGGAGCTCGATATCTTTTACCATCATGAATCCGGCGGATTGATGCTGCATGCACTTGGACTCGAGCCGAATTTGCAGGATCACGACGAGGTTGCCGAAGAGTACAAAAGGCTGGGATTCAAAAAGGCAAGATATCTATACTCGCTGAAGAAAGAAGATGGTCTAAAAGCGATTGTATTAGTCAATGTTTCGGATATCGGCCTGAACTTGTCTGACCTTACCAATTGCATCCATTTTATCGTCCTCGACCCCCGGGATTTGCCGAGAGAAATTTTCCATTCAGCCATTTCGATGCTTGCCGTCAATTATGAGCAGGACGAGATGCCGGTGCTCATCTATCCGATTTCCTATGCGGAGGAGCAGGGCATCGGATTTGAAAAGCAGTATACCTTATTATCCTTGAACCTCCATTGTTTTGACGCCTTCTTGACGTTTACGAGCCGGCTGCTAAGGAAGTATTGATCCTCTCTGGGGTTCATGATTTTATCTATACTGAGCAAGCATACAAGATCCTAAGATCCCTTACCTATAAATATAAGGTTTTTTCCCCTGGCAGCAGATCATGGGAGTGTATAGAAACCGCCTCGGGTCTTCGAAGCAGCGTTTGAATTTCTGACAAAACTCTTTGTGTCCGTTTTTGTATTCATCGAAAGGGTATATCGAATGATTTGATACGATTTCCACCTTTTTCAGCCAGTTGAATAAATCAACCTCATTGGCATGCCCAAAGATCAGATGGTGGGGATCAAGTCTTACATCGATCTCTTCATATCCTAAATCATACAGAAACGAATATAATTTTCTTCCCACATACGGGTCGAAGTCGGCTTTCTCCTCCAATGAGCGCATGATAAGTTGAATTGTTTTTTCTATTTTAGGAGGAAACCCATAATGGCTCATACAGTTGTGATCTAGATCGATGATGCAAAAGACGCCTCCAGGTTTCAAAATTTCGGATATATTCTTTACGATTTCAAAGCTGGATTTGCGGAAGTATTCGAGAATAAATCGGAGCCAAACGAAATCGAACTTTCCTAGATTTGTAAGCGGCCGGCGAATGTCTTCACAGACAAAATCGATTTGATCATGCCGGTAATGCTTTCTTGCATAAGCGATCCGTTTTTCAGAGATATCCAAACCTAGGGCACTACCTCCAGGTTGAACCATTGCATTCAGGTAGAACGTCGTCTTTCCTGGACCACATCCGATGTCGGCAACCCTCATGCCTTTCTGAATCCCCGCCCAGTTCGCCTGACTTTCAATTACCTTCGTATCGGTTTTCAATTCCAACCGAAGTGTCTCTTCTTCGTTCTCCATTAGATAGATTGAATCGATCATGCAGATTACTCATAGCTGTTTGGATTGATTACCTATTCAATTCATTTCGAACGGCTTTACCGATCTTCTCGAGAAGATAAGGTTTTTTAACATATGCCCCCGCCCCCAATTTCTGGGCCGCGCGGACGCGTTTGGTTTCCGAAAAGCCACTGGCGATAATCGCCTTCTGGTTTGGGTTGATTTCAACAATCCGCTTGTAGGTCTCATACCCATCGATCCCTGGGTCCATAATCATATCGAGAACCAGCAGGTCAACGGAATGTGTCCTCAGGTATCGAAGCGCTTCTTCTCCGGATGAAGCGGATGCTGCTTTATAACCGAGTCTTTCCAGAATACCCGATGCAATTTCTCGCTGATCTTCCGCATCATCCACGATAAGGATCGTCTCTCCATTTCCCTTGAGATCCATTAAGGAAACATGATGCTCTTCCTTGGCGATTTCATCTCGAGTGACCGGAAAATAGAGGGTGAATTTGGAGCCTTTGCCGACTGTGCTTTGAACATCGATAAATCCGTCATGATCCCTGACGGTGCCCCAAACGACGGCCATACCGAGACCGGTCCCACTTCGTCCCATGACTTTTTTGGTATAGAAAGGCTCGAAAATTCTTTCGATATCCTGCTGGGGAATCCCGATCCCAATATCCGATACGATCAAGGTAACATAATCGCCTTCTCTGATCTCATCGAATCCTTTAACCGATTTGTCCTGATACCTGTTCTGGGTGATTATATGAATCATTCCCCCCTTGGGCATGGCCTCGGCCGCATTGGAGACAAGATTCATCAGTGTCTTGGACAGATGAACTGGGGATCCCCGGAGATTCAACAGATCTTTTTCCAAGCGTGTTTTCACCTGAACATCGGGATGATTTCCCTTTAAATAATCGAACTCGGGACTTTTCAAGTACTCGGAAACAATGTCGTTCAGATTGACTACTTTTTTAGAGACGACTCCTCTTCTGGCAAGAGTTAGAAGGTCTTGAACGATGGCAGCGGCCTTTTCGCCCGACTTTTGAATGGTGCGAACCGGCTTCTGAAGAGGGCTGTCTTCAGGAAGCCCCATCAGGATCAGTTCAGGATAGCTTACGATTCCTGATAGAATATTATTCAGATCGTGCGCAACGCCGCCAGCCAATGTCCCTACGGCCTCCATTTTCTGAGCCCTTTGAAGACGGGTTTCAAGCTCTTTTTTTTCTTGTTCAGCCTGCTTCAGTTCCGTTGTGTCGTTCCCGATGCAAAGAATCTCCCGGATGTTTCCATCTGGACCGAAGATCGGCCGATGTGTCCAGGCAACCCAGACCACCTCTCCGCTTTGAAGGACATGCCTGTCTTCGCTGATGAAGCGTTTTTCCGGGTGTATTTGCATCGCTGCAGCCAGATTTTCGATTTCTATTCTAAATTCTTCTGCATCGGGCAGAATGGTTCCGACGATGTTTTTCCCCAGAATCTCACTAACAGAATATCCAAAAAAATTTTGGGCGAATTCGTTGATAAATCTTATGGTTC
Source organism: Desulfobacteraceae bacterium (assembly GCA_003599475.1). The sequence continues at coordinate 10,258 of QZKK01000198.1, read as the reverse complement.
CATTGATATCCCGGCGCAGGATGATGCTGTTGGCGCTTTCGACGAGGTCTCGATACTTTTTCTCACTTTCCTGCAGTCTCTGAAACGATCTGGCGTTGACGAAGCTGACCGCGGTCTGCGAGGCCACCCCCATCAGGAGACTGATATCACTTTGAGTGAGCGGCTTGTTGGATTTTATGTTGTCTACGGCCAGGATCCCCAAGGATTCTTTTTCATAGATGATGGGGACACAAATCAGGGATTTAACCTCCATCATTTTGGCCAACTTCAGACTTCGTTCGGATAGGGTATCTTCGATCTTGCTGAAGTCATCGACAAGGAAAGGTTTTTGTTCCCTGTGAGCGAGAACGAAAACACCCTTTGATTCAGATCTGTCGAGGTGGAAAGCGGCATTCTGTAAAATTTGTTTTTGTTCCGGACTGTAACCGTAGCTTTCGGCATAGACCAGACGAGACTTTGCCCCATTTGAGAGCATGATCAAGCCTCGATCGAATTCCGAGAGTTTTTCCATGACATCCATCACGGCTTTGATCAGGAGTTCAATATTCAAGATGGTCGAGGCCGCATGACCGATTTCTTGTATCAGTAGCGCATTGTTATGTCTGATATTGATTTCATTGAAAAGCGCCTCGGCGGCATTACCCTGCTTTTCGACCGTTTTTATCAATTCTTTCCTTGTGAGGCCACCGATATACATTGTAAACCCTAGGACGATAATGAGAGAACACAGGCAGAAAATGGACCATAATTCGAGCGGAATGAAAAAAAACAAAGAGAAATTGGCCGGAGTTCCGATGAGGATGAAGAGCCTTCGGACGTTTTTCCAGAAATATGTCGGAGTCTTTTCCCAACTGACAATGTACCGGCAGGCAGTTCCCCCTTTATGGAAACACTCGGGATGTTCGATATTCGCCAATCTGTTTGTGAACAGCTTACCGACGGATTCAAAAGATCCCAATCGATTTTCGCATTGATAGGGTTTTTCTACACTATTCTTAGGAGTCGAAATAATTTCGACTGCCTGGCGACTTATTTTCTTTGCTTTTACCGTCGCACCGCGGCTAACCATCGGATAGAGCTTCTCCATCAGCAGATACATCGATCTTGGATTCATCAATGCCAACATGTATTGTAAAACGGGTCCAAATGCATCTGAAGATGTGAGATATCGTCCGGCCTCTTTTGCAATCGAAGGATTTCCGGTTTGGCTGACCAAAGCTTCATAAAACCGATCCACCTGCTCCTGGCTAAACCAGTGCCCAGGATCGTTCACATGATACTTGGTCATCCCTGCCGAAGCATAAACGGCATCCAACTCGACGCTAGGATAGTACTTTTTTAAAAAATCCTGGTAGGTCTTGATAATTCTACTGTTATAAAGCGGCAAAGCTTCGTTCATTTTTATCCACCGTATGGAGTTGACGCATAATATCGGAAATTAGCCGTAAAGACTATACTCTTTTTCGAAAATGCCGATAAGTTGCTCTGAAGCATCCGTCATTTTTCCTCTTGACAATGGAGTCGAGAAGCGCTTTTAAGGAACGATTTCGGAAACAGTCACGAAATACAAGTAAAATCAGTCACTGGGAAATTCATATGCGTCTTCTTAACCTTCGCAGGCTGGCTTTTCTCGCAGTGTTTATCTCGTTTGTCTCGTGCACCGCATCAATCGTCTACGGGTCTGGATACGGCATTTTCGTTCAAGGTGCCTCGGCGCTCGGGCAGGCCGATGCGGTGGTGGCCCACTCCGACGGACCCTCATCCGTTTATTTTAACCCGGCATTGATCAACGATCTCCCGGGGACTCAGGTAGAGCTGGGCACCACCCTGGTTTATCCTGTGCGTGAATTTGAAAGCGGGGCCTCCGGCCTGGCGGAGGAATCGGTCGACAACTTCTATTTTCCGAGCACCTTTTATCTCACCCATAGCTTTTCCGATAAAATCGGACTCGGCCTCGGGGTTTTCAGCCCCTTCGGTCTCGGCACCGAATGGCCGGACGACTGGGAAGGGCGAACGATTGCCACGAAGTCGACCATCACCACCTTCAATTTCAATCCGGCGCTCTCTTTTCGGGTGCATCCACGCATCTCTCTTGCGGCCGGGTTGGATTTTCTCTATTTCGACGCCGAACTGAAGCGGAAAATCATCGTCAACCCGGCGCTTCCCGAAATCGAACAGACCTTTTCAGGCGACGACACCGGCGTGGGTTTCAACCTGGGGTTATCGATAAAAATTTCGGATCGCATCTCCTTTGGCGCCTCATACAGGAGCCGAATCGAAATCGAAGTCGATGGAAGCGCCGAATTCGATATCCCCCCGATGCTATCGGCCGCCGTTCCGGGAATCGAAGGCATTTTTCCGAATACCGGTGCGCATACGGAGCTTACCCTTCCCCAGCAGGTATTTGCCGGAATTTCAGCCCGGGTAACCGATGATTTCGTCGCAGAAGTGGCTTTTCGCTGGGAAGACTGGTCGTCTACGGAGGAGATCCGGTTTAGACTTGACAGGCCGATCGCGCTTCCGCCGCAGAGCGTCGAGGTGCAGGAACGCGATTGGCACGGTACGTTTGCATTCATGCTTGGGGGGAAATACCGGATCAACGAAACCTTTACCCTGCTGGGAGGATATCTGTACGGCCAGGACGCGGTCCCGGACCGCACCTTCGAACCGGCGGTTCCGGATTCTCCCTCGCATCTTTTTACCGCCGGAGCCGATATCGAGTTCGATGCTTTTAAGATTGCCCTCAGCTATGGATACCAACTTCAGGAGGACCGGGATAAGGAGACTAACTTCTGGGGGTCTGCTGCAGACGGTGCCTATGAAGGCCAAATCCACCTCGCCGCGCTGAGCCTGACGTATCGATTCTGATCGTTTTGTTTCGTGTTCAGCAAGCCTTTCGTGCGCTTGCGATATCTTCGACGTTTCCCATCACGATCAGCATCGTATCCTCTTCGATGATTTTATTGGGAGGCGGGTTAAACTCGGTCTCCCGGCCCGATTGACGGATGCCAAGGATCAGCAAGCGGTGTTTATCCTGTAAACCGGTTTCGCGGATTGCCTTCCCGAGTGCAGGCGAGTTTTTGGTGAATCGGATCTCGTGGATCCGGATGTTTCCGTGTTTGCTCCGAAGCATGCTGTCCAGAAAATCGACCACGGTCGGTCGTATCATCTCGGAGGCCATGCGAAGTCCGCCGATATAATTTGGGGAGACTACCTTGTCGGCGCCCGCCTTTTTCAGTTTGGCTTCCAGTTGCGGGTTGATCATGCTGCTGATGATCCGGATTTTTTTGTTCAACATCCGGGCGGTCATGGTGACGTAGAGGACGTCTTTGTCCGACGGAAGACAGATAATGATCCCGGCCGCCCGCTCGATACCGGCAGTAATCAGATTTTCATCGTCTGTGGCGTCTCCCTTTACATACAGAAGGTCCTCCAGGGAGAGACAACGACCGATGGCCTCTTCATCCTGTTCGATCAGGACGACCGCCTCTTTGTTCTTGATCAATTCGGATAGAACGTGCCTTCCGGTCTCCCCCACGCCGCAGACGATATAATGATCCTTCAATTTGGCGATTTGCTTTTCCATCTGTTTTCTCCTTAAGATTCCGGAGAGCTTCCCCTCGATGAGCATGGCTGTAAGAGTGCTGATTCCGTAGAGGATGACTCCCATCCCGAGGACGATCAAACTCATCGTATAGATCTGGGCCGGAAGGTTGCCGGTTACCGGTAGAATTTCTCCGTAACCGACACTGGTAAGGGAGATCACGGTCATGTAGACACAATCGATGAATTTCGGTTTTCCGCCGAAGATGAGGAAGTAGCCGGCGCTGCCTGTCATAACCGTAAGAAAAACTGCAAGCAGAACGAAATAGAGTTGTCTGCGGATGTTCATATGAATTTTCGGGTCGGATATCGGCGGACCTGCCCGGCTGCTTTAATCACGCAACAACGGCATTTGCTTCGTTGAGCTATCCTGCCGTCGCGATTCGATCCGGGGCTTGATAACCCAGGTCGAAGGCTTTCATGTTGGATTCCAGGAAAGCTTTTTTTGTGCGGGTCTCTAGGGCGGATTTCACGGTTTTGACATCGATCGGAAGGATTCCGGTCCGGATCAGCGCACCCAGGAGCACCATGTTGACCGCCATGACGTTGCCCGCAGCTTCGGCAAGCGACACCGCGTCGAAGGAGATCAGCCGGGCGGTCTTGCTGCGGATCAACTTCTGGAGGATCTCCATATCCGGGTACCGCCCTTTGCCGATAGAAACCGTAAAAGGCGGCAACGGCGATAAGTTGGTAATCACGGTGGTCCCGGGGTTGCATTTTTTCAGCGCGCGAAGCGTTTCTACCGGTTCGAATCCAAGCAGCACATCGGCCTCTCCATCCGAGATGATGGTGCTTTCCGCCGGCCCGAACACCAGGGCGGATTCCACAACACCTCCGCGCTGGGCCATTCCGTGAATCTCGCTCATCTTCACCTCGATCCCGGCTTTCAGGGCGGCTTCTCCCAGCACGGTGGAAGCCATCAGATTGCCCTGCCCCCCCACCGCGACAATCACAAGACGAATCGGTTCCATGATCTTTACTCGATTTTGGGTTTTAGATTTAGATTTCAGATTGCCGGTCTCTTCGCTCTTTCTCATCTTCTCATCTTTCCCTCTTTCCCTCTATCCTTCTTTCCCTCTGAGCAACCCCCGACCTCTGACTTCTGATTTCTGACTTCTATCTTTTTCCCTCTGCGCTCTTCCCCCATGCTCTATGCCTCTTTCACCGGTCTGATGGCATTTTCCGGGCAAAGCTGAGCACAGACCGCACAGCCGGTGCACAACACCGGATTGATCTTCACCCGCTCCCCCTCCAGGTAAAAGGCCGGGCATCCCAGGTCATCGATACAGTCCCTGTGGTTTTTGCAGTTGTCGCTTACATAGAAGGCTCTCTTTTTCTCTTTCTTCATCCCTTTGGCAAAAAGGACGCAGTCTTCCCGGCTGATCACGACCGAGACCCCCCGATGTGCCAGCGCCTTGCGAACCGCCTCAACGCTTCTTTTAACCTTGTATGGGGAGATCACCTCCACATGCTCGACCCCCATGGCCCTTACCACCTGCTCGATTGAAACCTTCCGGTAACCGGAGATGTTCATTCGATTCATATCGACTCCCGGATTGGGTTGGTGGCCGGTCATCGCAGTGGTGCCGTTGTCCAGTATCACCAGCGTAAGGTTATGGTTGTTGAAGACCGCATTGACCAGCCCGGCCATACCCGCATGGAAAAAAGTCGAATCCCCGATGAACGAGATGATCTTCTTGTCCGTGACCGCGGAAAACCCGCACCCGGCGCCGATGGAGGAGCCCATGCAGATCAGGAAATCTCCCGCCGAAAGCGGGGGCAGAAAGCCCAGCGTATAGCAGCCGATGTCGGTGGGACAGACCGTATCCATCCCTTCCGCCGCCTTGTTGACCGCATAAAAGGTCGCCCGATGGGAGCAGCCCGCACAGAGGTTCGGAGGACGGGCCGGAATCTCCGGCACATCGGAAAGATCAAGAGCCCCGGAGCCTTTGTTCGGAATGCCGAAATAGTTCGCGATCACTTTCCGGACCATTGCCGGATCGAATTCGTAGAGACGGGAAAACAACCCCTCACCCTTTCCCCGGATGGGGAGAGTGACTCCCGCTTCCTGGGCGATGGCCTTGACGGCTTCTTCCATGTAGGGCTCGCCTTCTTCCACCACGAGCACTTTTTCACAGCCGTCCAGAAAACCGCGAATGAGAGCCCGGGGCATGGGATGGGAAAAACCGACGCGCATGATCCGGACCCTGGAGGCGATTTTTAGATCCGATACCGCATCGGCGACATAATTGCTGCTGACGCCGTTTGTGATGATTCCGAAGGCGCCCGACCCTGTCACGCGATTCAAGGGGGATTTTTCGGATAGCGCCTCCGCCTTATCGATATTTTGCAGAAGCCTGGCGTGAAGCTTCCTTGAAACCGCCGGGACCGTCACATAATTGAAAGGATCCCTGATGAAGTCTCCTTTGACCTTAGGAGGAGCGATCTTTCCCAGCGCGACGATTCCGGTCGAATGATTGATCCGGGTGGTTGTGCGCAGGATTACCGGCTCCTTGAGCTTTTCGGAAAGTGCAACGGCTTCTTTGACCATTTCTTTTGCTTCGGCCACCGTCGAGGGCTCCAGGATCGGAAGGCCGGAGAGCTTGCCGTAGTAACGGTTGTCCTGTTCGTTTTGGCTGGAAAACATGGACGGGTCATCGGCGCTGACGATGACCAGGCCGGCTCGAACGCCCACATAGGCCAAGGTCATCAGTGCATCGGCCGCCACGTTGAGGCCGACATGTTTCATGACGCACATGCTGCGGACACCGGAGTTGGCGGCGGCGGCCGCCACTTCCAGAGCCACTTTTTCGTTTGTGCTGTATTGGAAGTAGAAGTCGCTTTCCTGTGAGATCTGGAAGAAATTGGCCGATATTTCGGAGGAGGGGGTTCCCGGGTATGTACTGGCAAGTCCGATGCCGGCCTCCATCGCACCGCGTGCGATGGCCTCGTTTCCCAACATCAGAACCCGCTCTCCTTCGGCTCCCCCCAGTAGCTTATGCATGTTCTATTCCCTTTGATGTAAGGTAACCGTTCACTGGTTTCCCGCTTGCTGGCGGGATTAAAAGGTTTAAAGGCTGGTTGATTTCAATATACCAGGCAGCCCACGACTGTAAAGCGAATTTTGCTTTCTTTACAAACCATCGGATTTGAACTACTATTTAAAAAGTTTCAAACCCTTCTCCATTCGATGCTCGAAATCGGGAATTGAGCTCGGGGGCGGAGACTGTCCATTTCAGAATCTGGTGCCATAGATGACTGTATCGACTCGGTGGTGATGGTTGCGCAAAGACATATACCGCTTGTAATTGCGACCCGAAACAAGGGAAAAACGCTCGAAATCCGGGAGCTTTTGAAAAGCTTTCCGGTCGAGATCAAAAACCTGGATGATTTCGGCCCGATTCCATCCATCGAAGAAGACGGCGGCACCTTTGATGAGAATGCTTACAAGAAGGCGAGTTTCACTTCGAGGATTTTAGGATTGACTGCGCTCGCCGACGATTCGGGACTGGTGGTCGAGGCTCTGGAAGGGGCGCCCGGGATCCATTCCGCCCGGTATGCCGGGGAAGGGGCCACCGACGCGGAGAAATGCGAAAAGCTCCTGGTTGAGATGACCGGCAAGAGAAAGCGCAAGGCCGCATTCGAATGCGTTATTTCCGTTGCGGTACCCACGGGTGCGGCCCTTACCTATGATGGAAAATGCGAAGGGGAAATTGCAGCGTCGCCTGCCGGAGATGGCGGGTTCGGCTACGATCCGATCTTTTTCCACCCCCCATCAGGCAAAACCTTTGCACAAATGACGCGGGAGGAAAAAAACAGGGTCAGCCACAGGGGAAAGGCTCTCGGCGAACTGCAGGCAGAATTCGAAAAAGTGTTGGAATGGATCCACCGGCAGATGCCGGTTCAAGAGAAGTTTATGTGCCTGAATCCGGAATCCGATGAAAGCTGAATCGTAACTTTTGTCACATCAGGACCGTTTCACATAATTGCCGATCTTTAAAAGGAGAATCAGACATGGGGTTAAGGAAAGATGTGATCGATATCGCATCCGAAATCGGAAAAATTTCCTCCGTCGGGGAGGCGATGAACGTATTCAAATCCAAAATGGACAAGACGCATCTGTCTCGGATCCGACAGATCAATTCGCCGCAGGTTCTCATTAAAATCGCAAACGCGATCGAACTCTGCGCCCCGGACAGTGCCTACGTCAACACAGGATCCGAAGAAGATTTAGGGTTTATGAGAGAGCTGGCATTGAAAAAAGGTGAAGAATCGAAGCTTGCAATGCCGAACCACACCATCCACTTCGACCTCAGGGAAGAGCAGGGTAGAATTATCGACCGCACCTTCTACATCGAAACCGAAGGCGAAGAGATCAGCTCCCTTGCAAAGAAGATGGACAGAAACCAGGCACTGGAAGAAATTCGCACTCACATGGGCGGCATCATGAAGGGCATGCGCATGCTGATCGGCTTTTATGCACGCGGGCCGATCGGGTCTCCGGCCTCCGACCCGGCCCTCGAATTGACAAGCTCTGCCTATGTCATGCACAGCGCCGAACTGCTCTACCGGAACGCTTACTCCGCTTTCGACCGGGAGCTCCAACGCGCCGGGTATTTCTATGCAAACATCCACAGCGAAGGGCGCAACCGGGCTGAAGATCTGCCCAATGCGAGGGTGTTCATGGACCGCAACCATCTGACCACTTACGCCTTCAACTGCACTTACGCGGGGAATACGCTCCTGATGAAAAAGGGGAACCACCGGTTTTCGGTAGACCGATCGGTTTATATAAACCGTGGAAAAGAGCTTGCAGAGCATATGTTCATTACCGGAATGGGAAAAAATGGTCGCATTTCGTGGTGCTTGGGGGCGGCGCCGAGCGGGTGCGGGAAAACGACCACCGCCATGGCCGGCACCCATTTCGTGGGGGATGATCTGGCTCAGATCTGGATCGATGATTCCGGGGCCGTACGGGCGATCAATCCCGAGAGCGGCATCTTCGGAATCGTCGAAGACGTAAACCGGGAAGGCGATCCGATGTTGATGGATTGCCTTCGGAAGCCTAAAACCGAAGTCATCTGGTCAAACGTATTGGTCGATCCGAATGGGGTTCCCCACTGGACCGGAAACGGGGAAGAACCACCGGAGAAAGGGATCAACTTTCAAGGCCAGTGGAAAAAAGGGATGGTGGACAAAAACGGCAAGCCGATTCCCATGTCCCACCCCAACGCCCGCGCGACGCTGCGTTCCTCCGCATTGGCCAACTATTCGGAAAAAAATGAAGATCCCGCGGGGGTGGAGGTCAGGGTGATCACCTATAGCGGAAGGGACAGCGATACCATGCCCCCGGTGTGGGTTGCCAAAACCCCCGATCAGGGGGTGGTAATCGGTGCCTGCATCGTTTCCGCAGCCACTGCAACCGAAGTGGGAGCCACCGGCGTCAAACGCGCTCCCTGGGCAAACGCCCCTTTCACTCCGGGTGCGCTGGGCGATTACATGGATGCCCAGTTTCAGTTTTTCAACAGCAAAAAAATCGCCCCGGAGAAACGTCCTCTGATGGCGGGGCTGAACTATTTTCTGACGGAAGAAGCCCGCGGCGGAAGCTCCAGGAAGCTTCTGGGAGAAAAACGGGATGTCAAGGTATGGCTGTCCTGGTTGGAAAGAAGAGCCCACAAAGAAATCGATGCCATTCAGACGCCGATCGGCTATCTGCCGGAGTATGAGGATCTAAAAAAACTGTTCCAAACCGTCATTCGAAAGGAATATTCAAAGGAACTGTACCTCAAGCAGTTTTCTCTGTATATCGATAACATCGTCGCCAGGATTGATCTCCAGAAAGATGCATACACAAAGGAGCCGAAAGTTCCTGAGAAGTTTTTCACGCTCCTCGCCGAACAGAGATCGGGGCTCATCGCGTTGAGGGAGGCTTATGGGCCGGTGGTCGCTCCCGACCAGCTCGAAAAATCCGGCAGTCGATAACGGGTGACGACCCGCTTGTACCTCGATGAACAGGCAACCGGTTTCATGACCGTTGCCTGTTTTTATTGAATCCTTTATGAATCGAAATACCGAAAAATCTCTTTTGCGCACCATCTTCAGCGGCCGCATGCTGGTGGCTTTTTTGATGGGGTTTGCCTGCGGGCTGCCCCTTCTCCTGACCATCTCGGTCCTGCAGGCGTGGTTGAAGGAAGAGGGGGTCGATCTCACCGTAATCGGCATGATGGCGCTTGTGGGAATTCCATACAATCTGAAATTTCTGTGGGCCCCCTTTTTGGATCGGTTTACGCTGCCCTTCCTCGGAAGGAGAAGGGGGTGGCTCCTTGTTTTCCAGATCCTCCTGATGGCCTCCATCGTATCTCTGGGCGCTTCGGACCCGAAGCAGGGGCCGTGGATGGTTGCAATGGCGGCATTTCTGGTGACCTTCTTCAGCGCATCTCAGGATATCGCGGTGGATGCTTATCGCCGGGAGGATCTACCGGATGAGGAGCTCGGCCTCGGATCCTCCCTCTACATCAACGGGTACCGACTCGGAATGCTGTTGGCCTCCGGCGGCGGCCTGATCCTGGCCGACCAAATTCCGTTTTCGCTGGTGTATCCGATCATGGCGGCCTGTCTGATTCCCGGGGTGATCACGACATTAGATCGGAAGAGC